>NZ_JBFMVT010000002.1:4021410-4330749 GCF_040786275.1 Buttiauxella gaviniae | reverse complement strand
TGCTCAGGCGAAAGGCTGTGAGCGGGTCTACTGGCATACTCATGAAACCAATGCGGCAGGCCAGGCGTTATACGATACGTTAGCGGATAAGCCTGGATTTATTCAGTACCGTAAGATATTGAAATAATGTTAATTGGCGGGTGGATAAGCGCAAGCGACATCCCCCGCTTAATCGGCAAACACGGCCTGCGGTTTCACCGCTATTCCTCTCACCACCATCCAATACGCCAGCGCGATGGCGACCATCAGCACAACAAACAGCATATAAGGCGGCAGCCAGGTCAGCATTAAACCGGTGAACAGCGGGTTACATGCGCCGCCTAGCCAGCCGAGTTGTTGTGCCGAGAAGTAACTGGCTTTCAGTCCGGCCGGAGCGATGTTGTCCACCAGCATATATTCACCCGGCGCATAAATGAGCTCGCCCAGGGTAAATACCGCCGCAGAGATCCCCCACAAAACCAGGTTATCCCCCGAAATCATAAAGCCGCCCAGTCCGCAGATAAAAAATAGCGTGCCGTAAGCCATCAATTTTTGAATGTTGTCCGGGCGAATACGTTTCCCGACAACATACTGGAAAACGACCACCACAAACGCATTCACCGGCAGCACCACGCCCACCACTTTTTGCGCAAGGTCGGAATCAGAAATCGCAATCGCGTACTGCGATAAACAGGCGGCAAAAGAGCCAAATACTAAAGATCCGAGAAACGCCGAGCAGGTGAAATACATCAGCGCTTTATCTTTAAGCATCTGCCGAGGCGAGAGCACCACGTTATTATTTTGCAGCGTTTCGCTTACCGGCACGCTGTGTACGTAACGGCTAATCACTATAAAAGGAATAATTGCGGTTAATGCGGATAACCAGAACGGCAGATTTGTGCTGTAGAGCACCGCCAGCGTGCCGATTGGCGGCCCAACCGTCCAGCCGATATTGGCGAAGGTATAGTTGAGCGAAAAGATTTTCGGTTTCTGGTGAATTTCCAGCGTGTCGGAAAAATAGCCTTTCAGAACGGTAGCAAAGACCGAATATGCACAGTTAATAAGCGAATAAAATACCACGACGAGAGTGGCGTTATTAACCAGTGGGATCGCGACAAACCCGCCAAGGAAAATAATCACAGAAAGCAGCATATATCTCTTTTTGTCGAATTTATCCGCCAGAATGCCGAACCACAGGCTGAAAACCACGCCTGCGGTAAGCGCAATCGTCAGCGCCATCCCGATCTCTTTTAGCGGCATGCCAAACTGCCGTGAAAGATAAATGGTCATAAACGGCAGCGTTAACCCTCTGCCAACGGTCAGGAGCAATGAGGAGAGAAGTAATACGCTGATAGAGAGTTGCTTGCCAGAAAAACGCGTTGTTAGAGAAACCATTCTGTTGTGTTTTATAGTCTTTATTAGCAGTGACTTTCAGATTTAGCATGAAGAATCAGCAAAGTATAGAGCGCGACACCTGCCATTTTTGGCTGTACCGACAGATAAAAATGCGATCTGTATCTATTTTCAGATTGGGTATAGTCTTAGATTTTAACAAAATTGCAATATTTACAGGGGCAGGGTATGACGCGCAAAGATGGACTGCTGGCGATGCTGGTGGTGGTAGTTTGGGGGCTGAATTTTGTCGTGATTAAAATGGGGCTGCATAATATGCCGCCGCTTTTACTGGCAGGTTTACGCTTTCTGCTGGTGGCGTTCCCGGCGCTGCTTTTTGTTGCCCGACCTAAAGTTCCCTTTCGCCTGCTTGCCGCCTACGGTCTGACGATAAGCTTTGGGCAGTTTGCCTTTCTCTTTAGCGCGATTAAGTTTGGTATGCCCGCAGGGCTTACCTCCCTGGTGCTTCAGGCTCAGGCCTTTTTCACGATTATTCTTGGCGCGATAGTTTTTCAGGAACGTCTGCAAGGTAAACAGCTCGCGGGAATTGCGCTTGCGGTGATCGGTGTGTTGGTTTTGATTGAGGGCAGCCTCGGCGGGCAACATGTGGCGCTGCTGGGCTTTATGCTGACGCTTGCGGCGGCATTTAGCTGGGCGTGCGGGAACATCTTCAATAAAAAGATTATGCAGCTTGAATCACGTCCGCCGATTATGTCTTTGGTGGTCTGGAGCGCCCTCATTCCGGTGCTGCCTTTCTTTGCCGCAAGTTACCTGCTGGATGGCCCGGCATTGATGTGGCAAAGCCTGATAGCCATTGATATGACGACGATATTGTCGCTGGTTTATCTGGCGTTTGTGGCGACCATTGTCGGCTATGGCATCTGGGGAAGTTTGCTTGGACGATACGAAACCTGGCGTGTTGCCCCGTTATCATTGTTAGTGCCGGTTGTGGGGATGGCAAGTGCCGCGTGGTTATTGGGCGAAACGCTGTCTTTCACTCAGATGGCTGGTGCGGTGCTGATTATGGCGGGTTTGTATATCAATGTTTTCGGACTGCGGGTGCGTAGGGCGGTGGCGAATTAAGACGGGTAGCCCCTTGTAAATCGTTATTTGAGGGGCTTACAGAAACTCTTAGGCTAAATCACTTCAGGGTAGTAGCGAAGAGTTTTTGTATTTGCTCCTCAACATGGGATATTTCGATTTTATTCATACACGCAAAAATATTCCTGTGGAGACAATTATTCATTGAGAATAGGTGCTCATGCTCTTTTTTACATCCTGCGTAATAGCCATGCATCCCGCAGGGTTGAGCAATACAAGCTGATTTTTTATAGATGATTTTTTGTCCTGGATAGGTCATGCATTCAGATCTTGAACTGCCAATGAGTACAATAACGTTCTTCGCGCCAACAGCAGCAGAACCATGAACTAAAAAACTATCCAGGCAAACGCCAGCAAAACTGTGTTTCGTTATGGCTAATGATTGTAATAATGTGAATTCCGTATTGCTCAAATCAATAAAATCAAAAGAAATAGACAGCCGCTCCATGAGTTTTAACCAGTTCTCCGCACTCCAATCTCTATTTCGTGAAGTGGTTTTAGACTGAAGCCATATTACAGGTTTTTTATATTTAGAAAGTTCCTTTATTGCAAATGAGTTATCTGCGACACTAAGATGGATGGTGGGTATAATTATGGGTAATGTTAAACCGAAAGATGCTTCTGCCATTTCTAGCATATGTAAATAACTGGCTCGATAGGGTTTGCTATTATGAGGCCTTCTGGCTGTGTATTCCCGCAAATCCAGATCAATCTGACTGTGGTTGTCTACATCATGCAATATGATCCCTGGTATATGAGAGACCAATTCTGGATGCCTGGCGAAAACATGGATCTCGTCGAAACATTCACTTTTAATTAAACTGAGTATCACTCCAGTGCTTGCGACTGTGCAACCAAGTGAATCGGGTAATCTGATATTAATCATTCTTCACCTCTTATTTTAGTTCGAGATTAATAATTTTCTCATCCGCCAATATACGAGAGACTTTGAATTCACTAACTGGATTGAACACAATATACATTTCATTACTGCCAAATGATTTTGCTTTAGTTATGCTAACCGCAAGATCCTCTTTGTTTTTAAAACACAAGAAACAAGGAATCATTCCTTGCTCAGTAATAGTTTTTATATATGAAGGTACATCTATATAATCCAGAGTAGAATCCATTATAACAAAACAGAAAATATCTTTTGATGAGGCTAGGCAACTGGCAATATTATTTTTTATATAACCTAAATCAGACATCGCAGATTCTACATGCCTTCTTGTCTTTTCCGCCACCAGGTGAGGTGTATTAATAACTCTTGACACGGTCATCAGGGAATACCCCGTCTTTTTTGAAACGTCCTGAAGCGTAGTTTTGTATGAGTTTGATTTCACAATAAACACCAAGTTTAGTAAATCAGATTTGAAGGTTAACGTCCCTACATAGAAATTTTTTATCGCCAATAAAGTAAGAACGATTTGTACTTGCCTGTGATTTTATATTTTTATCCCTATTAGTTTATGATGGTTGTCACAAATATAAACGTCAGGAGAGTTAATTTCTTTGTTTTTATTAGAGTTATTAATATTACTTATGTGTGGTGGTTATTTATTTGGCAGGGGAATCATTAGCGCCAGGCTATAAATAAAGGGATGTGTATTAATGCCATGAGTGTCATTCAGTAACATTTTTTTAATGACAAAAGAGGGAAGGAGAGATGAATTAAGACGGGCGGGTGAGTTAATCAACCCGCCAAACAGCAGAAATTAATTTGTGCTTTCGTGGTAATACGGCGTGCCCAGCAGCTCCGACTTATCACCCATCGTATGGCTGTTATCGCCACGGTTGTCCGATGGAGGGATGATCATGCCGCTGTGGTTGGTTTGCGTGGCCATAAAATTACCTGATTGCTCCGCCATGACGTTTGCGGAAGCCAGAATCAGAAGCAGGCTCGCAGCGGAGAGTAAACGTTTCATAAATCCTCGGTGTCTGCTTACACAGACGGTTGCATAGCATGTGTTAAATTTTAATGATTGATCGGATGAATATACTTTCCTTCGCCACCTGACCGCGCGACGCGGTAGCGATGGGGAGGCACAGAAAAGTAGTTCTTAAACGTGCGGGTGAGCGTCTGTTGAGACTCAAACCCGTACCGTTCTGCTAAATAGAGAATCGGTTCATTACTTTCTTTTAGCTTCAGTGCGATCTCAGTCAATTTGCGATTTCGGATGTATTGACCTAATGAATGGCCAGTCTCTTTTTTAAACATCCGTTGCAGGTGCCACTTTGAGTAGCCCGAACGCTGCGAAACCTTCTCAAGAGACAGAGGGTTTTCCAGGTTCTCTTCAATCCAGTCCAAAATGCTTTGAATGGTTATCGCGTCATTGTTCCGTCTGGACATCGTTTCACCTCTTTTCAGGTTTTACGGCAATACCTTCGTCAGCAGTTGATAAAGTGTATTTACTTCATCTGCTGTCAGGTTTTTTGTTAATTCTTGATGCAGTGTCTGCCCCACGAGTTGGTGGCATTTTTCACACAACGTTTTCCCTTGCGGGGTCAGTCGTACCAGCACACCACGTTTGTCGTTGGGATTGGGCAAACGCTCGATCCATCCCTTGCACAACAGGCGGTCCAACATGCGTGTTAAAGCACCAAGATCCACTGATAACGCTCTTTTCAGCTCTACCGGCGGCACACACTCCTCGCAATAAATCGTGCAAAGCACCTTAAATTGCGTGGCGGTAATATCCAGCGGGGAGAGATGATCGTTTAGCAGACGATCCTTATGTTGATTAACCATATGGATCAGTCTTCCGAGCGGAATGACTTCGTTAAACAGATCGCTTGTGTTTTTCACGATTGTTGCCCAGGCAAGTATATTTAATCACGGCAGATATTATTGCCCAGGCAACCATAAGTCAATGTGATGATTTGGTGATGCCACGAATAGCTAAAACGGGTCAATTTTTAACATTGATACAATTCTGCTAACGAAAGGCCGGGGGGTAGGCTGCTATACTTTCAGCGCAAAATATCACCGGAGTTGGGAAATAAGGAAAGAAGATGATGGAATTGGTGAAGGCTATTGGGCTTGGATTAGTGGTGTTGCTGCCGCTGGCGAATCCCTTGACCACGGTAGCGTTGTTCCTCGGGCTTGCCGGAGATATGAACAAAAAAGCGCGGGATAAAACCGCGCTAATGGCGTCAATAAACGTATTTATCATCATGATGGTTGCCTATTACGCCGGGCAGGTAGTGATGAACACCTTTGGTATTTCGATACCCGGTTTACGTATTGCGGGCGGGTTGATCGTCGCGTTTATCGGTTTCCGCATGTTATTCCCGCAGCAAAAGGCACACGAATCACCGGAGGCGCACAGCAAAGCGGAAGAACTGGAGCAAGAGCCTGACACGAATATCGCGTTTGTGCCTCTCGCCATGCCGAGCACGGCGGGGCCTGGCACCATCGCGATGATTATCAGCTCGTCATCAACCATTGAGCACGGCGTGGATTTTGCCAACTGGATTGTTCTGGTGGCACCGCCGATCATTTTTGCTCTGGTAGGGATTATTTTGTGGGTGAGTTTACGCAGTTCCGGCGCCATTATGCGGCTGGTAGGCAAGAGCGGTATTGAAGCGATTTCCCGTTTAATGGGGTTCTTGCTGGTCTGTATGGGCGTGCAATTTATTATTAACGGCGTACTGGAAATTATTACTCAGTTCCCGGCGCATTAAAGAGAAACAGGGCAGCGGTTATCGCCGTTGCCCTGTAAAAACCATTAATGGCTGTGCTGCTCTTCAAGTGACACCGGCCAGCGGCGGAAAATTAACACCGAGCCAACCAGGGCGAACAGCGCGGGAACCGCACCGACCAGCCCGATACTCGACATCTCATAATGCAGGCTGACCTGATTTCCAACCAGTGCACCCGCACCAATCCCGATATTAAAAATCCCCGAGAATAACGACATCGACACATCGGTCGCGTCCGGTGCCAGGGTCAGGACTTTAACCTGCATCCCGAGCGTAATCACCATGATGGCGATGCCCCAGAACAGGCACAGAATCGTCAGATTGACGGTGTTTTGCGCCGCAGGTAACAGTAACGCAAGGCAGAGCACTAACAGGCCGATGGCCCCGCTGACCAGCGTCGAGGCGTATTGGTTGCCCAGCTTGCCGAACATCACGCTGCCGATAATCCCGGCCCCGCCAAGCACCAGCAGCAGGAGCGTTGCCATATTGGCACTCAGCCCCGCAACACTTTGCGCGAACGGTTCAATATAGCTGTAAGCGGTGTAATGCGCGGTGACGACCACGGCGGTCAGGGCATACAGGCAGACCAGCGCCGGGCGGCGAAACAGCAGCGGCAAACTTTTCAACGAACCAGAGTGTTCGCTTGGTAATTTCGGCAGAAGTTTGATCACGCAGAACAGCGTTATGGCGGCGATCACCCCGATGGCGAAGAACGTGGTGCGCCAGCCAAAATACTGCCCAACCACGCGCCCGAGCGGCAAACCCAACACCATCGCAAGCGCAGTACCGGTCGCAATCAAACTCAGCGCCTGGGCTTTTTTCCCGGCCGGAGCCATACGAATTGCCAGAGAAGCCGTGATCGACCAGAAAATCGCGTGGGCAAAAGCGATACCTATCCGGCTGATAACCAGCACGGTAAAGTTCCAGGCCACGAAAGAGAGCACGTGGCTGGCAATAAACAGTATAAAAATGCTGATTAAGAGGCGCTTACGTTCGACCTGGCTGGTCATCAACATAAACGGCAATGACATGAGCGCCACCACCCACGCATAAATCGTCAGCATGATGCCGACCTGCGCGGTTTCCATACCAAAACTGTTCGCGATGTCAGACAGCAAACCGACGGGCACAAATTCCGTGGTATTAAAAATAAAGGCCGCAACCGCGAGCGTAACGACGCGTAGCCACGCCGTTTTGCGTGAGACGTTGTTGATTGTCATAAATAGATAGCTTTCGCGTTGATAGAAAAAGGTTTGGAGAGCAGGCGATCATAAAACCATCAATCCGGCCATACAACCTGTTTTGTGAGATAACTCGCATTTATTTATGCAGGAAATCCTATATCTCATGGCATGGTAGTTTCCATTGACCCCCATACGGTGAAAAGCGATGCAGGAAATTGATTTCTATATGGTAGATGCGTTTACGGACGCCACCTTCGGCGGTAACGCGGCGGCGGTCTGCCCGCTGACGGAATGGTTGCCGGATGAAACGCTCCTGGCCATGACGCGGCAGCATAATCAGTCGGAAACGGCATTTTTTGTGACCACCGATAACGGCTTTGAACTGCGCTGGTTCACTACGCAAGGGGAGATAAATCTCTGCGGCCATGCGACGCTTGCCTCCGCGCATGTGATTTTTGAATATCTCAATTACCCGGAAACCACCATTCACTTCGAGACGCGATTCGTGGGGCCGCTGACCGTGACGCGCAGCGGTGACTGGCTGACGCTCGATTTCCCGGCAGCAGGCAGTGAGCCGGTTGAGCCGCCGCAGGCCTTGCTGGATTCGCTTGGGATTGGTGAGTATCAGGAAGTGCGTTTAGGCCGCAATTATATTGTGGTGCTTGATTCCCAGCAGCAGGTTGAAGCGGTAAAGCCCGATATTCCACTGATGCTCACCCTTAACCAAAAAGTCTGTATCACCGCAAAAGCGGATAGTGACGAGTATGATTTTGTCAGCCGTTTCTTCTCCCCTGCGGCGGCGCTCACCGAAGACCCCGTCACGGGTTCAACGCACACCATGTTGATTCCTTACTGGGCTGAACGGCTGGGTAAAACCCGGCTGAACGCGCGCCAGGTTTCAAAACGCGGCGGGGATTTACGCTGCCAGCTAATGGGCGACAGAGTGCTGATCGCCGGACAGGCAACCACTTATCTGTCCGGCAAAATATTTCTGTGCCGCTAAGACGCCTGTTCGAGTAACCCGATAAACGCCTCCAGTTGTCGGGTTTTGGCCCCGCGCCGCCAGATAAGCCACGTATTCAGGTAGCGCCATTCGGCGGGCAGCGGGGAGAGAGACACCTGGTGGCTACCGGGCATACTTTCCAGCATGCTGCGCGGCATCAGCGCGATGCCCGCTCCGGCTATCACGCACGCCAGCATTCCGTGGTATGACTCCATTTCATGAATTTTCCCCGGTAAAGATTGCCCCGCGTGGAACCAGCTTTCGAAATGTCGACGATAAGAGCAGTTTGCGCGAAACGCATAGAGGTTTGCGCCGCTCACTTCTCTGGCATCCGTAATAACGGCGCGATCGGCGGGGGCGACAATCACCATCTCTTCTTCGTAAACGGCGATGCCCTCTAACGACGGATGCAGTATTGGCCCGTCGACAAACGCGGCTGAGAGTCGGCCATCCAGCACACCGTCAATTTGATCCCCCGATGGACCGGTTGCCAAAGACAGTTGGATTTTGGGGAAGCGTTGGTTAAACATCGCCAGCACGCCAGGAATACGCACGGCGGCGGTGCTCTCCAGCGACCCAAGCGTCAGAGTGCCTTGCGGCTCGTCGCCAGAAACCGCCATCCGCGCTTCATCCACCAGGGCCAGGATCCGCTTGCTGTAACTCAAGAAACTATGCCCAGCCGGGGAGAGGCGTAAACGCTGGTTTTCACGGATAAACAGATCCACGCCGATATCAGCTTCAAGCTGTTTTATCCGCGTGGTGAGATTGGAAGGGACGCGGTGAACCTTTATGGCCGCCGCGCTGATACTGCCGGTTTCCGCCACCGCGTTGAACATTTCAAGCTGCGTGAGATCCATAGGGCTTTCTCGTTTCGTGAATGAATCGCTCATTATTATTCATTTTTCATGATTGTCACGCCGGTTTAAGGTGAACGCATCGACAAAAGCAGGAGACACCATGAACACTCACGCAATTTCCATTAATCCGGCAACCGGTGAAACACTTTCCACTACGCCGTTTGAGACTATTGAAGCGCTGGATAAAACCCTTGCGAGCAACCACCGTGCTTTTAAGCACTGGCGTACCGTACCGCTGACGTTACGGGCAGATAAACTGCGGGCTCTTGGCGTTGCGCTGCGCAATAACGCCGAAGCGATGGCACAAATGATCACCGCTGAAATGGGTAAGCCGATTGCCCAGGCGCGCGCTGAAGTGGCGAAATCCGCCAGTTTATGCGACTGGTACGCAGAACATGGCCCGGCAATGCTTGCGACCGAAGGCACGCAGGTAAAAAACCAGCGGGCGGTGATTGAATATCGCCCGCTGGGAGCCATTCTCGCCGTGATGCCGTGGAACTTCCCGCTCTGGCAGGTGCTGCGTGGGGCGGTGCCCATTTTGTTGGCCGGGAACAGTTACGTTCTGAAACCTGCGCCAAACGTAATGGGCAGCGCGTTGCTGATAAAACAACTGTTTGCTGAAGCGGGGTTCCCGCAGGAATTATTCGCCGTGATTAACGTCACGCCGGAAGGTGTCAGCCATGCCATCAACGATTCCCGCATTGCCGCCGTAACGGTAACGGGCAGCGGGCGTGCCGGAGCCGCAATCGGTGCTCAGGCCGGGGCGGCACTGAAAAAATGCGTGCTTGAGTTAGGCGGTTCCGATCCGTTTATCGTCCTCAACGATGCGAATCTTGATGAAGCCGTAAAAGCGGCTGTGGTTGGGCGTTTCCAGAATACCGGGCAGGTCTGTGCGGCGGCGAAACGCTTTATTGTTGAAGCGGGAATAGCAGACGCCTTCACCGAGAAATTCCTCGCTGCGGTGCAGGCTTTACTCCTCGGCAATCCGGAGGATGAAAAGACATTTATCGGCCCTATGGCGCGGTATGACTTACGGGATGAACTGCATCAGCAGGTGACAACGTCACTTAATCAGGGGGCGACATTGTTGCTGGGGGGAGAGAAAATCGCGGGCGAAGGGAATTACTACGCGCCGACGGTTTTAGGAAACGTGACGTCGGAGATGGTGGCGTTTCGCGAAGAGCTGTTTGGCCCCGTGGCGGCGATTACTCTTGCTCGCGATGCACAGCACGCACTGGATCTGGCAAACGATAGCGATTTTGGCCTTTCAGCGACGGTTTACACCGCCGATGCACAACGTGCGGATGAATTTGCGGCTCGCCTCGAATGCGGCGGCGTGTTTATCAACGGCTATAGCGCAAGCGACCCGCGCGTTGCCTTTGGCGGTGTGAAGAAAAGTGGCTTCGGGCGTGAACTTTCTCATTTTGGCCTGCATGAGTTTTGTAATGTGCAGACAGTATGGAAAGACCGCCGCTAGCTTCTGATATACTGGCGGGCTTAAAACCCGCCAGATCAGGAGCTTGTGGTGCCAGGTTTACTCAATAATCAACTGTTGGAAGATATTCTCACCCAGGTACGGCCTTTAATTGGCCGTGGCAAAGTGGCCGATTATATTCCGGCACTTGCCGAAATCCCCGGAAATAAGCTCGGGATTGCAGTATGTACCGTAGACGGTGAAGTTTTTAGCGCCGGAGAGGCAGCAGAACGCTTTTCTATCCAGTCCATTTCCAAAGTACTCAGTCTGACGCTGGCGATGGGGCGTTATGAAGAGCACGAAATCTGGCAGCGCGTGGGGAAAGAGCCGTCCGGCCAGCCGTTCAATTCCTTGCTCCAGCTTGAGCTTGAACAGGGTAAACCGCGCAACCCGTTTATTAATGCCGGAGCGCTAGTGGTGTGCGACATGCTGCAAACCCGGTTAAGTGCGCCCAAACAGCGCATGCTGGAAGTGGTGCGGACGATGGCGGAGCAGCCCGATCTGGCCTACGACGCACGCGTGGCAAAATCTGAGTTTGAACATTCAGCGCGTAACGCAGCTATCGCCTGGCTGATGAAATCATTCGGTAATTTCGAAAATGATGTGATTACAGTCTTACAAAATTATTTCCATTATTGCGCCTTAAAAATGAGCTGCCTTGAGCTTGCAAAAACATTCCTGTTTCTGGCAAACGAGGGGCGAGCTTTACATCTTGATGAGCCGATTATTACGGCGCAACAGGCACGGCAAATTAATGCCCTGATGGTGACCAGTGGGATGTACGACGGCGCCGGTGAGTTTGCCTATCGGGTGGGGATGCCGGGGAAATCGGGCGTTGGCGGCGGGATTATCGCTATCGTTCCGCATGAGATGTCGATTGCGGTGTGGTGCCCGGAGTTAGATACCTCGGGGAACTCCCTTGCCGGAACGGCAGCCCTTGAGATTCTGGCCCAGCGCATTGGCCGATCGATCTTCTGACTGTAAAGAGGGGAAACGCGTGTCCCAAATAAACTATGCTAAGCTAGAATTTATTTTTTGCACTCATCCAGTTTTATTATTTCTTGAAGCAGTGCATGCATAAATATGAGTAAAACAAGCATGTCTAATCAAGCTAAATGGGCTTTCTTTTCGCCTGAAAAACCGTTGGCAAACGCCATTAATATATTTTTCGTGACGACGCTATTCTACTTTTTTGGCGCGTCCCTGCGGCTGATTGACGAGCTGTCGCTGTTCTGGCCGCTGAACGCGGTGCTGGCTGCAGTGTTTGTACGCAATCCGTTCTTAAATCGGGCGGTTTATTATTTCGTCAGTTTTAGCGCGATGATTGTCTATGACGCTTTCACCACGCATTGGGGATGGCAGTCTGCGGTAATAAACCTTTCAAATATGGTATTTATTATTATCGTCAGCCGTCTGCTATTACGTTATTCCCGAACGCAAGATGAGAGTAATTGGGCGCTCAATGCGTTTAATCTTTTCTATGCCTGTCTTATTGGTTCTATTCTCAGTTCTTTATTAGGCGCGGCAGGTTCGAACGGCCCGTCGTCGGACTATCGCCAGTTTCTTTCGCTTTTCGCAGACTGGTTTAGCGAACAGTTCTCGACCGGCGTGCTGATGGTGCCCTTCCTGCTCATGGCTAAATGGCCGCAGTGGGAGAAAATGCCCGCGTTTCATTTGTCCAAAATTTACCCTTTATCAGGCGTCATTATCTCGGTTATCGCGTCGGTGGCGATCGGCGGAGCCGGGAGCCTGGCGTTTCCGTTACCGGCGCTTATCTGGTGTGCCATTCGCTACCCGCTGCCGATAACGGCGTTGCTGACGCTGTTGACCGGCGGAGTGGAGATTATTCTGGTCGCCAACTCGATTGTGGTGATTCACGAAAATCAGCCGCTGATGGTGAGCGAAATGTTCTCGGCACGCCTGGGGATCGCCACCATGGCAATTTGCCCGCTGATTGTGTCGGTAAGCGTGGATGCCATTAACCGGTTGATCAAACAAACTTCACTCAGGGCGGATTACGACTATCTCACCGGTATTTATTCCCGTTCCGGCCTTTATGAAGCACTGAAAACCAAAATGCCGTCGATGCATCTTCCCCAACATAAGCTGTGCGTCATGCTGCTGGATATTGATTATTTCAAACGGATTAATGACAACTACGGCCACGAATGCGGGGATGTGGTGCTTAAAGCGTTTGCCGCGCAGTTAAGTAAAGTGGTGGGTAATCAAGGCCTGGTGGCGCGTCTTGGGGGCGAGGAGTTTGTCGTCGCTTGCAGTACGGATTGCGAAGAGCAAAGCTATATTCTGGCGGAGAAAATTCGCCAAAGCACTGAATTGACGGCGTTCCGCTATCAACAACAATCGTTGTTTATCACCATCAGTATCGGGCTTGCTACCACGACGCCGGAGAAAGAGTCGCTGCCAGATGCGTTTAATATCCTGCTGGCTGAAGCCGATAAATATCTCTATTTGTCGAAGCGCAACGGGCGTAACCAGACCAGCATGGCCTCCTTTAACGCACTCGAAGTGCACAGCGCGCAGTAGAAAAGGGGTACCGAAACAGGCGTAGAGTTGTTCTACCAAAAAAGTGTGATAAAAAAATTGGTATAACAACTCTAGTTTGATCAAAACGGGGTTTCATTACGTTGAGTTCTGATAATTTGAGCAGGATATTTCTGGCTGTTTACCTGTACTCACCAAGGAACAACATAGTGAAAACGCTTAATCGTAATGATTTCCCTGGCGCTCAATATCCTGAACGTATTATTCAGTTTGGTGAAGGCAACTTCCTGCGTGCTTTCATCGACTGGCAAGTAGATTTGCTCAATGAACACACCGACTTAAATGCGGGTGTGGTTATTGTTCGCCCAATCGACAGCGCTTTCCCGCCGTCGTTATCCACTCAGGATGGGCTTTACACCACAGTGATCCGTGGTTTGAATGAGCAGGGCGAAGCGGTAAGCGATGCGCGCCTGATTCGTTCAGTTAATCGTGAAATCAATGTCTATCAAGAATATGACGCGTATCTGAAACTGGCTCATAACCCAGAGATGCGTTTTGTCTTCTCTAATACCACCGAAGCGGGCATCAGCTACCACGCGGGCGACAAATTTGAAGATGCGCCAGCGGTGAGCTACCCGGCCAAACTGACACGTTTGCTGTTCGAGCGTTTCAGCCACTTCAACGGTGCTGCGGATAAAGGCTGGGTGATCATTCCTTGCGAACTGATCGACTACAACGGCGATGCGCTGCAAGAACTGGTGCTGCGTTACGCGCAAGAGTGGGCTCTGCCAGCCGAATTCATTCAGTGGCTGAATGACGCCAATACCTTCTGCTCAACGCTGGTAGACCGCATCGTTACCGGTTATCCGCGTGATGAAGCCGCCGACATCGAAAAATCTTTAGGTTACAAAGATAGCTTCCTGGCCGCCGCCGAGCACTTCTACCTGTTTGTTATCCAGGGGCCAGCCTCGCTGGCGCAAGAACTGCGTCTGAACAAATTCCCGCTGAACGTGCTGATTGTCGACGACATCAAACCGTATAAAGAACGTAAGGTTGCGATTCTGAACGGGGCGCACACCGCGCTGGTTCCAGTGGCTTATCTTGCTGGCCTGAATACCGTTGGCGAGTCCATGAACGATGCAGAAGTCTGCGCTTTCGTGGAAAAAACGATTGCTGAAGAGATTATTCCGGTGCTGGATTTGCCGCGTGATGAGCTTCAGTCATTTGCTCAGGCCGTTACCAGCCGTTTCCAGAACCCGTATATTCAGCACCAGTTGCTGTCTATCGCCCTGAACGGCATGACGAAATTCCGCACCCGCATTCTGCCGCAGTTGCTGGCAGGCCAGCAGGCGACCGGAACGTTACCTCCG
This sequence comes from Buttiauxella gaviniae, assembly GCF_040786275.1. NCBI lineage: Bacteria > Pseudomonadati > Pseudomonadota > Gammaproteobacteria > Enterobacterales > Enterobacteriaceae > Buttiauxella > Buttiauxella gaviniae. The sequence goes on along the minus strand of NZ_JBFMVT010000002.1, from coordinate 4,316,185 downwards.
CGTTTAACTTTCGCCCTGGCGGCGCTGATTGCCTTCTACAAAGGCGAGCGCAACAACGAAAGCTATCCATTGCAGGATGACGAGCATTGGTTAGTGCGTTACCAGCAGCTTTGGGCTTCCCTGGGCGATAAGCAAATTACCGAGCAACAACTGGTTGAAACGGTATTGAGCGACAGCGACCACTGGGGTCAGGATTTGACTCAGGTTGCAGGCCTGGTAGCAAAAGTGAGTGAAGATCTGCAGGTGATTCTGACTCAGGGCATGCGTGCCGCTTTGGTTCGTTACTGCTAGTACTTTGCGGGTGGATGGCGTTGTCGCTTATCCACCCGGCAAATCGTGCGGAACCACCGCTTTCGTAGGTCGGGTAAGGCTCATGCCGCCACCCGACGTTCGCTACTTATCCCCACCCATAATCACTTTCATGGTTTCTTCATCTGGCAATCCCTGATGTTGCTGCAAGCGTCCCTCTTTATTCAGGTAGTAAATAGACGGCGTGGCGGTTCCCCCCAGTTCATCCATCAATGCCAGGTTATCTTCCAGCGCTTTGGTGATTTCCGGTTTGATGGTCGCCGGAATTTTTAGCTCCATTTTGCCCTTACTGTTCTCATACTCCGCGAGGGTTTTCGCCGGATCTTTTGCCATCATAATTGCGGCAGCTTTTTGCCCGCTGTCAGGGCGCAACATACCTACCATCAATACCCGCAGTTGCACTTTTCCAGACGCCAGCCACGGCTGCGCGTTCTGCCAGAACTGTGTGCAGTACGGGCAGTAGGGATCGGCAAAGGCGTAAACCACCTGCGGGGCATCGGCTTTGCCTGCGGCTATCCAGTGGTTTTTCTCAAGTTTTTGCCACATCTCTTTGGCCATAGGCGCATACACCCATTTTTCTACCTGCTCATCACTGAGATTTTTACCTGCGGCATCGACTAAATTGCCCATAATCGCATGCTGTTTATCCGGCGTCAGAAAGACGGTCGTGCCTTGTCCCTGGAACTGCATCACGTAGCCGGGCAGATTACCCGGCCCTTTAAATTCACCTTTCAGTTCAAAACCTTGCTGCTGTAAGGCGCTAATTGGGGCAGGGAGTTTCGCCTCTGCGGCCAACGCAGAAGTGCTGGTAAGCAGGGCGAGCGACAGAGTCCATACTGCAATTTTCATTACGTCATCCTTATCATTCTTTTGATGAATGTTTGCCCGGATAGGCTACATGTCGACCGTCTGGAAGGAAAGTTTTCGATTAGAAAGATGCCAGAGCGTTATTTTGCTATCGTATGCGCAATTATTCAGACTCACTGGACGCATTATGACCCACTCATCAAAAGACCCACTGCACGGCATGACACTTGAAGCCATTGTGAATGCTTTAGTCGCGCGTTTTGGATGGGAAGAACTGGCAAAACGGATCAATATCAATTGTTTTAAAAGTGACCCAAGCGTGAAATCGAGCCTTAAATTTTTGCGCCGCACCCCGTGGGCGCGTAAAGAAGTCGAAGACCTCTATATCGATATGGTTGAGACGGCGAGCGAGGCGTCAAACGACGTTCCAGCCGATAGCCCTTGGGCAAACTGGCAGAATAAGAAAGGTCAGGAAGAATAGCGGGCGGGGATTATCTCCTCGCAAGCCGTGGGTATTTCTTCAACCCGCTCTGCGCAGCAAAATAACCAGTACAAACACGCCGCCGACGCCTGCGGTAATAATACCGATGGGTAATTCCTGCGGCGCGGTAAGCGTGCGGCTGAGAATATCCCCGGCAGAAAGCAGGATTGCGCCCATTATGCCCACCAGCGGCAATAATCTTCGGTGGCGAACTCCGGCGAATGGGCGCGCCAGATGCGGCACCATTAAGCCGACAAAACCGATAACACCCGTCAGGGAAACTAATATTGCCGTTGCCAGCGAGCAGCAGAGAAATACTTCCGTTCGCAGACGATTGACGTTGATCCCCAGCGACCACGCCGCCTGCTCACCTGCAAGCAATGCGTCCAGCGCCCGCCAGCGAAGGGAAATCAGCACCGCCAGTATGATCAGCGCCACGGCGGCAAAGCCGATATTTTCCCATCGGGCAAAACCTAATCCCCCAAGCGCCCAAAATAACGCATTACTCGCCGCACGCTGATCGCCTGAAAAAATCAGGTAATTGGTCAACGCGCCGAATAAAAAGGAGACGGCCAGCCCGCAGATAATCAGCTTTTCTGCCCCTTTATGAGACTGCGACATAAAGATAATCATTACTGCGGCGGCTGAAAGGATACCGCCGACAAACGCCGAGATGGGGAGTGTCCACGCGCCCAGGCTGTCGCCGAGGCGGGTTATCACCAGCACGACGCCCGCTGAGGCACCGGACGATAAACCAAATAAGAAAGGATCGGCCAGATCGTTACGCGTGGTGGTTTGCAGCAGAGAACCCACCAGCGCAAGCCCGGCTCCGGCTATCATGCCCAACAGCGTGCGCGGTAAACGCAGTTCAAGCACGATGCTTTTTATCATCGGGTCGACGTCGCCGTGCTGCAAACCGAGCGCGGTTAATACGTCTGAAAAAGAGAGCGACACGCTCCCGTTGGCAACGCTTGCCAGGGTGAGCCCCGCCAATATTAACGGGGCAAAAATCCACACCAGCAAATAACGCTTATTACCCGGCATTACTTAAATGCGGCCGGGTAGAGCGCATGGGCCAGTTTATTTATCGCGCCAATATTGGCAGGCCCCGGCGTCAGTTCCGCATATTTCAATTTCAAATAACGGTGATTCATCACCGCAGGGGTATTTTTCATTAACGGATGCTGCTCAAGGAAACGCCGTAATCCTTCCGGGCCGCCGTTATAATCTGACTGATAGTCCATCAGAATAATAAATTCAGGTTGCGTAGCCGCCACGCTTTCCCAGTTGGTCGTCGCCCAGCTTTTATCCAGCGTATCCATAACGTTTTTACCGCCTGCGGCTTCGATAATTGCCGTTGGCATGGCGTAAGCGCCGCTGGTAAACGGCTTATCTTCTCCGGAGTCGTAGAGGAAAACACGCACGGGTTTGTGTCCTGCGGTTTTTTTCGTTAACTCGGCAACCTCTTTTTTCCAGCCAGCGATCAGTTTTATGGCGTCTTCTTCTTTACCAAAAACTTTCCCGAGCCGCAGCAAATCGCCATACAGCAAATCCATGGTGGTGCGAGAATGATGGCCTGCTACGTGAACGCAACTCTCGGTGAGAATCAGCGTTTTAATATTAAATTTTGCCAGGGCCTGCGGTGTCACGTCGCCACGCAATCCGTAGTTCCAGCCTGCAAAGAAGAGATCCGGTTTGGCGGCAAGAAGGGTTTCCATCGACGGATATTTGGGGGCTAATTCAGGAATTGAACCCTGTAAACGGGTAAACGCCGGGATATTTTTGTACCAGCCAGAAATACCGGTAACCCCGACTATCTCAGGCTGGAGGTGCAGAACAAACGCCATTTCAGACATGTTGATGTCGTGAACGATCATGCGTTTGGGCGCCTGGGTAAACGTCAGTGGCTTGCCGCAGTTATCGACGGTGACAGGAAATCCGGACGCGCTGGCGCCGCTACAAATAAGGGTCAGCAACGCGGCGAGAGTAGCTTTTTTCACATCAACTCCTGAATCATTAGGCGGGTGGTTCATTCGCCCCTTTAAACCGCCGCACCATACATGAATTGATGACATGAATAGATCTGGTCAGATCAAATAATGAGTAGTTATTTGTATTTCAATCAATTTCTGACGGCAGGGCTTCGAAAATTCGCAACGTTTGGCCGTTTTTCGGGTGCGTAACATGCAAACTTTGCATCCCAAAAACCTGTTGCAGACAGGGGGAGTCGAGCACTTGTGCGGGGGTGCCCCGGCACACTAGCTGCCCGGCATTCATCATCAGTACCTGATCTGAGAAGGGCTGGATCAGTTCGAGATCGTGCAGTACCGCAACGGTAGTGATGTTTTTTCCTCTGACGAGGCTTAATAGCTGGTGGCGGGCGAGCGGGTCGAGATGGTTGGTGGGTTCATCAAGCAATAGCAGCGCCGGTTGTTGCGCCAGCACGCGGGCAAAACCTGCGCGTTGGCGCTCTCCGCCGGACAATTTCCCCAAAGCAACCTGCTGCAGATGGGTAATTCCCACATCTTTTATCGCATCAGTAATCACTTTTTCATGCCCGGCGTTCGTGCTCTCCGCCTGCCAGGGAATACGGCCTAATGCCACATATTCACCGACCGTCAGCCGTAAATCGGCGTTGTCATGCTGGGTTAACAGCGCCACGCTGCGCGCGCGTTCAATCGGCTTCATGGCTCGCAACGCTTTACCCTGAAGGGTGATTTCGCCGCTGGAAGGTTGCAGCTCATTGATAAGCAGGCGCAGCAGCGTGGATTTGCCACTGCCATTTGGCCCGATAATCGAGACAAACTCCCCGGCAAAAATATCAAAAGAGACGGCATCCACCTGCGGCGATTTACCGTTGAAGCGGTGGGAAAGGTCACGGACACAGAGCAAACATTCAGGCGCAGGGGCTTTCATTGGCAACGTTATTGATAGCAAAAGTGAGGCTCAGGATAGCAGCCATGCCGTATCGGGCAAGCGGCAAACGTTGATAATCAGTTGCCAGAAGTTTCGTTATATAATTTAATATACACCGAATTTACTCTTATCCAGATGGCACTTATGTTAATCCTTCGTAATATTGCACTGGTTTGCGCCAGTGCGTTTTTTGCTTTTTCCGCTCATGCAGACCGCGTTATCACCGACCAACTTGGCCGCCAGGTCACTCTTCCTGACCACGTTGAAAAGGTGGTGGTGCTGCAACATCAAACCCTGAATATTCTGGTGCAGCTCAATGCGCAAGATGAAATTGCCGGGGTAATGACGAGCTGGAAAAAACAGCTTGGCCCAGAATTTTCACGTTTTATGCCAAAGATTACTTCTTTACCTACGCCCGGCGACCTCACCGAGGTGAATATTGAAAGCCTGCTGGCGATTCACCCTCAGGTGGTGTTTGTGGCTAACTATGCGCCCGTCGAGATGATCCAACAGATCCAAAGCAGCGGCATTCCTGTGGTAGCGGTTTCTTTGCGCCAGGACGCCGAAGGGCAGCAAAACAAAATGAATCCGACGATGGGCGACGAAGAAAAAGCCTATAACGAAGGATTAAAACAAGGGATTCGGTTAATCGCCGATGTTGTTGGGCGCAAACCGCAGGCTGAAGCGTTAATCAACTACACGTTTACCGCGCGTGAGAAATTTAACGCGCCGGTTGCGAAGATCCCTGAAGCGCAAAAAGTACGTGTCTATATGGCGAACCCGAATTTGATGACTTACGGCTCCGGAAAATATACCGGCCTGATGATGAATCATGCGGGGGCGCTCAATGTGGCTGCCGCCACGGTTAAAGGGGCTCGTCAGGTTTCCCTTGAGCAAGTGTTGCAGTGGAACCCGCAGGTTATCTTTGTACAAGATCGCTACCCGCAGGTGGTGGCTGAAATCCAGAACGATCCCAACTGGCAGGGCATTGATGCGGTGAAAAACCATCGTGTCTGGCTGATGCCTGAATATGCAAAAGCGTGGGGTTACCCAATGCCGGAAGCGCTGGCGATTGGCGAGTTGTGGATGGCGAAAAAACTCTATCCTGAAGCCTATAAAAATGTCGACGTGGATGCTCAGGCGCAAGATTACTACCAGCGTTTCTACCGCGTGAACTGGCAGGCAAATGCTCAGCAATAACTCGTTTTTTCCCCGGCAACTGGCACTGATGATCTCAGTGCTGTTGCTGGGCATCGGGTCGCTGTGCCTGGGGCAATTTCCGCTTTCATTAAGCGATGTTTTCCATCAGTTAACCCACTTTTCCAATGAGCAAAGCATGTCTGGCCAGATTGTCTGGTCAGTCAGGCTGCCGCGTATTCTGATGGCGTTGCTGGCCGGTGGTGCGCTGGGGTTATGCGGTGCCACGCTGCAAGGCGTGTTTCATAATCCGCTGGTCGACCCGCATATTATTGGCGTGACATCCGGTTCAGCTTTCGGCGGCACGTTGGCGATTTTGCTCGGCCTGGAGCCGGTGTTGATGATGGGCTCGACGTTCTTTTTTGGGCTGGCGGCGCTGATTCTGGTGTATGCCATTGCGGCTTTGCAGGGCAAGGAAAACGCGCTGATCCTGATCTTGTCCGGTATTATTCTGAGCGGATTTTTTGCCGCTCTGGTTAGCCTGATTCAATACCTGGCGGATACCGAGGAAGTGTTGCCGAATATTGTCTTTTGGCTGTTGGGCAGTTTCGCCACGGCGAACTGGCACAAGGTCTGGATGCTGGCCATTCCGGTGAGCGTCGCCGCGCTGATCCTGTTTAAGCTTCGCTGGCGCATTAATTTGCTCTCCCTCAATGATAAAGATGCCAAAGCGTTAGGTGTGGCGGTGGTGCCATTGCGGCGCAGCGTTTTAGTCTGCTGTGCTTTATTGGTGGCCGCGCAGGTTGCGGTGAGCGGCAGTATCGCCTGGGTCGGGTTGGTGATCCCGCATCTGGCGCGTCTTCTTGTGGGTGTGGATCATCGCCGCCTGCTGCCAACGGCTTTCTGGTTGGGAGGTGGATTTATGATTGTGGTGGATGATATTGCGCGCACGTTTTTGCAGGCTGAAATTCCGCTCGGGATTATTACGGCGTTGCTTGGCGCACCGTTGTTTACCTTCCTGTTAATTCAATCCAGCCGCAGAGGACGCCAATGAATTCCGGTGAATTACGCGTTGAGCAATTATTATATGGCTACGCAAAACCGCTGTTCGAACCACTGAGTTTTCACGCCCGAAAAGGGGATGTTTGGGCGGTGCTCGGGCGAAACGGTCTGGGGAAAAGTACGCTGCTGGACACGCTGACCGGCACATTAAAACCGCTGGGCGGGCGTGTTGAAAACAAGGGCGGGATAGGTATCGTCGCGCAACATTCTCATCTGCCATTTCCGTATTCGGTTAGCGATGTGGTGCTGATGGGTAGGGCGCAGCATGTAAAACTTTTTTCGCAACCGCGCCGCGAAGATACGCAGCGAGTGACTCAGGCGCTGGAGCAGTTAAATATTGCGCATCTGGCCTCGAACACTTTTAGTTCTCTTTCCGGCGGGCAGCAGCAACTGGTGATGATCGCCCGCGCTCTGGTGACGGCAAGCCAGACGCTGCTGCTGGATGAACCCTGTTCTGCGCTGGATCTCGCCAATCAGCAGGTGGTGCTGCAACTCATCAGTGACCTGGCCCATCGGCAGCAGCGCGGCATCATCTTTACCACGCATGACCCGGTTCACGCGCTACAGGTTGCCACGCATACGCTGCTTTTGTTGCCCGAGGGGAAATGGCTGGCGGGGCCAACGGATTCTATTGCGACGGAAGAGAATTTGGCCCAGGCGTACGGTTTAAGTCTGCGCAAAATCGGGGTAGAGAATTACGCCACCCCGTTTATTGCGCCACTTTTTACTATTGAAAGGTAGCCGGTAGAAAACCCGCCGCTGCTAAAAACGCCTGACCTTCACTGGCAAGAATAAACTCAACCAGGGCGATCACTTCCTGGCAGTCATCAAGCACGGCTAACTGATATTCGCACTGGATATTGTGTTCAGGTGGGATAGCGACGCTGCGAATATCCGGCTGCCCGCTTAGCGCTTTGCCATAATGCGCGTAACCGATAAATACATCCGCCAGGTCCTGGCGCAATATCCACGCGCTGGCCAGTTCACCCGCCGGGATGGTGACAGTGTCACGCCCGCCGACAAGCTGAATTGCGCGGGAGCGAAGTGGTTCCCCCCGACCTTGCTGAAGTTGCTCAAGTTTATCAAACAGGGCCCAGGTGTAATCCCCGGACGGGTCGCAGCCGGGTGTCGATGTCCCGATGCGTAAGAGTGGGTTGCTCAATAATTCCAGCCAGTCGCCATTTTTCTGCGTCGTCAGGCTGAGTTGATTCCAGCAAAAAGTATGGGCGGTGGCCGCTTTGCCCTGGGCAAGCAAGCGTTGCGGATGTTCCCGATTTGCCGAAGCGAAAAGGGCGCAAGGCTCACCGGCTTCAATCCGCTCCCTCAAAAGACCCGCAGGGCCATACTGAACGGCAACCTCAATTCCGGTCACCTGCGTAAAGTGGTTCAGTAGCGGTGTAAAAGCCAGCCGCAAACTGCCTGCGGCTAAGAGTGGTAAAGGTGATGTCATCTGTTTTCCAGGAGCAGGGCTACGTTAATGAGGTTATTAATATAAATGACTATTCTTAAATTTTGCTAATGGCTTTTACTATTTGCTGCACGGCGCAGGCGACGTTTTTTGTACAATAATCGACATAATCAAGATGGATTATTTTGTTTTTATCTACATCGCTGCGATCATCATTAATCAGTAAACATCCAGACAATGCCTTTACATAGATTGCTAATTAGCCAATAAAAAGCACCCGCAAAAAAGAGCGATAATATGGAAATTTTGGGATGCAGACTTGTGGGGGTGTAATTATAGATATCGGCAAAGACAATCCCGGTGACAATATACGTTAATAAAGCAAAGCAATAGGCTTCGACTAATTTTTTCCTTTTCTGGTTCATGAATTAACTCCAGTAAATACGCGCAGGAAAACTGTAGAACTATAAGTGAGGGCGTTATTTATATCATATGCCCCTGCCAAATAAAGACCTTTGTTCACAATTTTAGCCGTCGCCGCTAGAAACAGCATTTATTATGTTGCATTATTAAGAAGAGGCATACAGGAGTAAGGTAATGGAAAAATACGTTTTTTATACCAAAGACTCAGCTACAAAGGTGTTCGCAAAAAGTTCGCTCTCACCCAATGATATCAGTCAGTTAAAAGAGGACGGATTCAAAAAATACCCCTTAGAATTTGAGGCGGAAAGTAAGCAGCAGGCCATTGCAAAATTAAATGAAAATGGCCGTGAAAGCCTGGAGTCATTGAGCCAGTTCACCGGCAATCATCTTTTCATGATCATATTAATGGTGGGAACATTTATCTTAATTTATCTACTTCGCTGAGATAATAAAAAAAGCACCCTGTCATGAATCATGATGCTCTTAGCAGGCTAAATCATTATTTATTCAAATGCGCCGCAAATCCCACTTCGCCGGGGGCAATCTCGTCTTTTAATGTCAGCGAAGGAATTGCGTAATCTCCGGCATTTTGTTTACGGAATGGGATAGGGGATGTATTCCACAGGTTATCCAGGCGCTCGGCATATGCCTGGCATAACTGCGCGAAACGCGTTTCGTCGGTTTTGCCGGTGCGGTAAAACGCCAGCGGCGGCAGTACGTCAAAACCCGGGTAATGCAGTACGCCGTGCTGGATGGGGAACAGGAGGTCCTCAAGTGGCCCGTTGATGCCTCTCTCGCTGTAATGCGGCTCCCATCCGCCCATTGTGGTGACCAGCATGGCGCGTTTGCCCGCCATTCTGCCTTCACCGTAACGATCGCCCCAGTGCGTATCAGAGTGCTCGCCCACGCCATAACCAAATCCATAGGCATACACGCGTTCAACCCAACCTTTCATAATGGCGGGCATGGAGAACCACCACAGCGGGAACTGGAAAATGACGGCGTCCGCGTTCAGGAGTTTTTCTTGCTCAGCGGCGATGTCTGCGCTTTGCGTGCCGGCTTCAAAGGCATTTTTAGACTCAAGCGAGGGGTTAAACGGCATATCACCGCTCCAGGCCGTATTGTCCATCGCATCCACCTGTGGTTTCCAGTTCATGGCGTAGAGGTCGGAAACCTGCACGGTGTGCCCGGCATTTTGCAGATGTTGAACGGCAAAATCCTTGAGTGAACCGTTAAGGGATTTTGGCTCCGGATGGGCATAGACAATCAAAATATTCATACAAACTCTCCGTTAAGTGTTGAACGCAGAGTAGGCGCGTGTCAGGTATAATAGAAATTAATTGATTTGATAACAGGTATAGTCGTGCACAATTTCAGAATGATTGATCTCAACCTGCTGCTGACTCTGGATGCGCTGCTGGCGGAACATAATGTGACGCGCGCGGCGCAGCGGCTGAATTTGTCGCAGCCGTCGGTCAGCGTGCAGCTTTCCAAACTGCGCGACATTTTTAACGATCCGCTGTTATTGCCCGGCCCAAGGGGAATGCTGCCCACGGCAAGAGCCGATGAATTACGTAAGCCTCTGAGAGAAGCTATCGCCCAGCTTGAGCTTGCCGTTTCCCCGACAAAAACCTTCGAACCGGCACAAAGCCACTTAACCTGGCAAATCGCGGCGGCAGATTATGGCGAAAAGGCGATTGTGCTGCCTACGCTCGCGGCTTTACGTACGGCGGCTCCTCACACGCGATTAGCGATTGTAGAAACGAAATCTGCGCGATCTGTCCGGCGCATGGAGCAGGGCGAAATCGATCTGATTTTCCATTCCATGGATAACGCCCCGCAAGGTTTACGCCATCGAGTCTTGTTTGAAGAAAATTATGTGTTAGTCAGTCGCCTCGGGCATCCAAAACTTGTGTCCCCGCCAACGCTTGCCCAATTCAAAGACCTGGAGCATGTAATGGTTTCCCCTGAAGGCGGCGGTTTTTATGGCATTACGGATAAGGTGCTCGAAAGCATGGATTTAAAACGAAAAGTGGTGCTGTCAGTGCCGCATTTCTTGTTTGTTCTGTCCGTACTGGAACAAACCGATCTGGTTGCGATGTTGCCCTCACGGCTGGTCAGAAATAATCCCGCGCTGCAAATTCATCACCCGCCGATCGCTATTCCCGGTTTTAAAATGGCCATGCTTTGGCATGAGCGTTCTCATCTCGACCCGGCGCACAACTGGCTGAGAAATTTATTTTTATCCACGGTGGGTGGTGAGTAATTAGAGTTTCTTTATAGCTATCCCTACAAATTAAATATAGCCTCTGGAAATAGTTTGTAGGGGAATTCTTCTTTACCCTCTGATGCTGCAAAATATATTGCCTTGGTAATGCTCTGTATATTAAAAATGATTACGCTTTTGTATGAAAGAGCAAACTATTAAGCCTGATGGAAAATGGCTTATCACTATGAAGGAGTTAGTTTCTCCACAACTCCTTCAAATAATTATTCAATATTATGCCGAGGTTCGAAAATGGTAGCGCCTGTAAATTATAATTTGCCTGGATATTCAACATCTCCGAGCGATCAAACCAAACCCATTCAGGGAACAAATAACTCTGAAACTATCTACGGTACCGCGGGGGATGACATTATTCGTGGTTATGATGGTAATGACCATCTTTATGGTCTGGGGGGCAGCGACCTCATGGCGGGTTATGCGGACAACAATACGTTAGATGGTGGCGAGGGTAATGATTTTCTGTTCACAGGCAATGGTTACAATGGTACCGACACTCTGATTGGCGGCGCGGGCTACGATCAATTTGTTTATAATGATTTTTGCGGTAACGCGCCAGGTTCTGCGGGCCAATACCGCCATATGGCTATCATCAGCGATTTCCAACAAGGCGTTGATAAAATCCATATTGTTACCGCAAAGGGTTATGACTTAAATTTCGCAAAACTGGATACTAATGGCGATGGTGTGCTTGGTGCAGGAGATGTCGGTATTGGGTTGGGCTTCGATCAGTCTAACCACCTCTCCTCGACGCAATTCACTTTAGACAAAAATAATTCTATTTACATTAATAGTAATGCCCCACTGAAAGCCAGCGACTTTGAATTTAGCACTATCTAATTTATCTCTTAATAATGGCTGGGGAACACCCAGCCATTATTTTAAAATGTCTTTAAGAATGAGGCTCAGTAAAAATAACAGCATACTTATTCTATTTTGCCAGAACGATATAAGCTGGCTTCTTCTTCCCGGCGTCTGATCAGGCCCGGCAGTTTCTTACCCGAGCCATAGATCCAGCGAGCAAATTCCTCGGCGGCTCCCTCAAAATTCCCGGCTTTATGTTTGCGTAATAACGTTGACTCCTCGAGAGCGTGCAAGCCTGCATTATAAGCAAAGCTGGTAAGTGCCCCGAATTGAGCAGCCGATGTCTCGGCGCTTCCCAGCAGAGCGACAACCTGATTCCCATAATGAATGAGATCGCTGTCAAAACGTTGGTCACACTCTTCCTGTGTCCATTTAGTTTCTTTATTGATGTCAGGACCGGTACTTCCCCAACCAATGGTCCAGGGTTCTCCTCCGCTACCGGGGTCTGGGTAGGCCGTAAGTTTGCAGCTTTCGTATTTTTTAATCAGATCGATACAAGCCTGATCGGGTTTAAATTTCCCCTCTATCACAGCGGGGGCCGTTTTCGATTGTGCTGTCGGAGTCGCGCTAATTTTAAGTAGTTCACTCCAGGTTTTTGGGCCAACGATACCGTCTGGCACCAGAGCGTGATGACGTTGAAACTCGCGCACCGTCGCCTCAGTATTAGGGCCGAAATAACCATCTTTGGTGATTCCTATGGTGAACTGAACCTGCCTGACGAGTTCTCCCTTAGCACCGCGGCGCAATGTGGCTCTGCCGCTGGAGTCTGACGAGGGAATGGAAGGGCGTAACTGCGCTTTACCCCGAAGTATTTGGCCGACTTTCTCGCGAAAGGTATCCATATCCAGAGTTGGGTCAACCTTTCGGCCCTGAGGTAAGGCAAATTCCTTGTGCCCGCATACCATATTTTCTGAAGCGCCAATATGTTTGAGAATTGCTGCCACACCGCGGCAATAGGCATCGAGTTGCACCTCAGTCCAGGGTTCGTTGATCCCCGTATTTTCGGCCTCTATTCCGATAAAACTGGTGTTTCCGGACTCAATGCCTTGCCATCTGCCAGCCCCTGCATGGTTAGCTCGACCCGCGGCGACAACAAAATAAGTGCCGTCACGCGCAAGCCCCAGTTGGGCGAGTAGGCCCGTGAGCGGTTTGGTTTGTGCCGTTGCGGCGCGCCCATTGATAAGCGTGTTGAGGCTAGGCATGACGCCTTGCTGCGCACCCGCAGTATGATGGCAAATCACACCGCGGATGGTGCCGACATCCCCACGACCCCGTGTCCGCCAACCGGTACATTCAGCGACCTTGAGACCAGCGGCTTCCAGAACATCCGGTAGCCACGTTAGCGAATAGACCATGATTTATCTCCCTGTGATCTGAGGTGAAAGAGAGGGGGCCACGTTTTCGTTTGTGACGCCTCCCGTTGCTGCAGGTAGTTCCGAATCTGGCGTGATGACCTCGCCTTCTACCGGCGGGGCATCGCACAAACAGCAATCAACTGCTTCCTCTTCATCGGGTTTAATTTTTGTCTGCGTTGTCATTTCCTTTACTGCGTCTGCTCCGGTTGTGTTCAATGGTCCTTTGCTTGTGGTCACGAATGCAAAGCGCCTCTCATGGAAATAAAATCATGTGCCGCCAATAACATGCGTAACCAATATTCTGGCTGGCGCTCAGTGACTATTTTCAGCCGCTTCAGGAATGTGCTATTTGATTAATTTAGGCATGCTCTATTTCCTGTGCCCTCATAAAAAAAGATGATATTGATGTAATAAGTTTTAGTGAGATTTTTTTATGTTTATTAACCCCGATAAATGGGTTGCATATTCAATATATTGATATATTAAGAGAATAAATAGTTTTACAGAGGAGAATTAAGGGTTCTTAGAAGCATGGCCTGAGTAATGCAGGACACCTTTTTTCTCTCTTCCAGCCAGATTCAAGAATAACTGTGCGTTAATTATTCAGAGCGTGTTACGATGATTCTCATTCATTGAAAGGCTAATCATCATGTCCCTCTTAGATTACGCAATGAAGCGCCTCGGTAACGCGGCAAACGGTACGGTAACGTGCCCTATTTGCGGAAGTAAATCAGCCCATCCCACCAGTAAACTCCGCCAGGGGCAAACGCTGCTCTGTCCAAAATGCAAATCGCTGTTTGTGGTGCCACAAAAATAAACGCCGCCATTTTTCATGGGTCAGGCACGGCAATCGTTGCCCTGACAAAAACGAACAAAATTTAACCTATACTGATAAGAAGAATCTTGCAGTTGTTAAATCCCTGATGCCTGACACTCCATCCTGAGAGAACGTCTCTGATCTGATTGAAGATGATCTGATTAAACAACTGCTCCTGCGCGTTCACTTCGCCTGACGAGCAACTTCATGAAATTAAATTTTAAACCGTGGTTTACCTCGAGTAAGCCACTGGATCTTCATCCTGAAATTCCTGGCTGGCAGGACAAAGAGCCTGCAAATGAGACGCCGATCAAATCGGAGCTGTTTTCTGCGGCGCAGATGGAACGTTACGGCCAAAAACTGGCGCGTTCACACAAATTATCCTCCGCGAAGATGCCTTACTATTTGCTCAAGCGCCTGGAAGATAACGAAGCCATCATCACCAATAACTGCTATTTGCTCAACGCCGGGGATAAATCCAGTATTACGCCCGCTGGCGAATGGCTGCTCGATAACTACTATCTCATCGAAGAACAGATCCGCGTGGTGCGCCACCATTTGCCCAAGAACTTTGGTAAAGGGCTGCCGTCACTTGCGGCCCCGCACAATTGCCCGCGAATTTATGATATTGCCTCCGAAGCTATTGCCCATGCGGATGGGCGCTGGGATGCCACCAGCCTGACGAGTTATATCGCGGCCTATCAGCAGGTGACGCCGTTAACGCTCGGCGAGCTTTGGGCGCTGCCCGGCATGTTGCGTCTCGCGCTGATTGAAAATTTACGCCGCGTGAGTATCGAAGTGGCGGACGCGCAACGAGAGCGCAATCTTGCGGATACGTGGATCACCCGCATTTTTGAATGCGCCGAAAACACGCCTGCGGATTTGATCATGGTGATCGCCGATATGGCCCGTTCTCGTCCACCCTTGAGCAGCGCTTTTGTGGCAGAGCTGGTGCGTCGCCTGCAAGGCAGAGGCAATATGCTCTCGCTGCCGCTGACCTGGGTCGAACAGCGCCTTGCTGAAAGCGGCGTCACCACCGATTACCTGATTCACCGTTTTAACCAACAGTTGGCCGCAAGCCAGCTTTCGGTGAGTAACAGCATTGCCGGTTTGCGCCTGTTAAGCGAAACCAATTGGGCAGATTTTGCTGAAGCCATGAGCCTGGTGGAGCAAACGTTGCGCCAGGACCCTTCCGGCGTTTATCCGGCGATGCACTTTACGACTCGCGATCACTACCGGCATATCATTGAGATACTGGCCCGCCATAGCCATTACAGCGAACCCGAAATCGCCAGCCGTATTCTTGACACCACGCGGGCAGCAGAGGCTGGCACACCGGAACATCACGTAGGCTATTATCTGATTGGTGACGGACGCCCGAAACTGGAACGGCAGCTTGCGGCGAACACGTCATGGATGGTGCGCGTGCGCCACAGTTTTAACCAAACCCCGCTGCTTTCCTGGCTTGGCAGTCTGAGTTTGTTGACCACCGCCTTTACCATCGACATTTTATCCCGCACCTATGAGCAGGGGATGACGTGGTTACTTCTGCTGTTGGCTATCCCGCTGGTGGTGTTGATCAGCCAGTGGGCCATTAACTTATTGAATGACGCCACAACCCGTTTTCGATCGCCGCTCCCGCTACCACGCATGGATTTTTCCACCGGCATTCCGCCGGAGTTTTGCACGATGGTGGTGATCCCCTGTCTGCTGACCAGCCGCGCGGGGATAGACAAACTCCTTAATAGCCTCGAGGTTTGTTATCTCGGCAACACTACGCCAAACCTCTACTTTGCGCTGCTGACCGATTTCGCCGATTCACCGGAAAAGGAGTCGCGTGAAAACAGCGAACTGCTGCACTGGGCCGAAGCGCAGATGCAGAATCTGAACCGCCGTTATGCGCCCGTCGCGCAGCCGCTCTTCTTCCTGCTGCACCGAATGCCTGAGTGGAATGAACAGCAGGGCGTGTGGATGGGCTACGAGCGTAAACGCGGTAAATTGTCGATGCTCAATAGCTGGCTGCGTGAACCGGCGAATCAGTTTTTAGAAGTCCACAGCAATGTGATTACCCCGCCTGCTGGCGTGAAATACGTGATTACGCTGGATAGCGACACGGTGCTGCCGCGAGACACCGCGCATAAACTGGTCGCGACCATGGCGCATCCGCTTAATCATCCGGTTTATGACTCCGTTAAAAAGCGGGTAGTTAAAGGCTACGGTATTTTACAGCCGGGCCTTGCCGAGGAGATCCCAAGAAACGGGCAGGGGCGTTATGCGGCGATGTGCAGCAGCGTGCCGGGTAACGATCCCTATTCCATGATGTCTTCGGATATTTATCAGGATCTGTTTGGGGAAGGGTCGTTTGTGGGCAAAGGGATTTATGACGTAGATACTTTTGTACAAGCAACGCATAACACCTGCCCGGAAAACCTGGTGCTCAGCCATGATTTACTCGAAGGCTGTTATGCCCGTTCGGGTTTGCTCAGCGAAGTGCTGCTTTACGAGCAGTATCCCAATAATTACCTGACGGATGTGGCAAGGCGCACGCGTTGGATACGAGGCGACTGGCAACTGCTTAACTGGCTTAAATTTAAAGTCAGAACTGCCGAAGGTACCCATGAAAAAAACCCGCTGAGTACGCTTTCCCGCTGGAAATTATTCGATAACCTTCGTCGTAGCCTGGTCGCGCCTTCGCTGCTGATCCTGCTGTTCTGCACACTCTTGCTGGTGCCCAATCCCTTTTACTGGCTTTTCGTGCTGGCAATAGCGCTGTTGCTGCCTACGGCGCTGGTTATCCTTCAGGACATTTTCAGTAAGCCCGCGCGGCGGCCTTTCCTGCAACATCTGATATTGGTGTCATACGGGGGGCTAAAACGCCTGATGCGAATCGGCCTGAGTTTTATCACGCTGCCCCATGAAGCGGGTTACTCCCTGTATGCCATCGGGCTAACGCTTTGGCGGCTCGGGATTAGCCATCACAATCTGAATCAGTGGGCCAGTTTCGATCAAAGCACTGAGAGCAGAAAAGCCTCGCCTGGCCGTTTCTATCGCGCAATGTGGCTGAACCTGGTTGCAGGCATCGCGCTGATTTCGCTTACGGCCTGGCTTTCGCCGATGCTGCTATTTTTTGCAGTGCCCATCGGGGGGGTATGGTGCCTGGCGCCATTATTATTAAGTTGGTTGAGCCGGGCACCGTCGCCTCGAACCGTGGCTTTTAACGCGGAAAACAGGCGTTTGTTACGCCAGAGCAGCCGTGAGATCTGGGCCTTTTTTGAAACCTTCACCACCGCGCAAGAAAACTGGCTGCCGCCGGATAACTATCAAGAAATTCCCCAGCCGGTGATCGCCCATCGCACTTCACCGACCAATATCGGTTTATCGCTGCTCTCTAATCTGACGGCATGGGATTTTGGTTATATCCCGCAGGGGGAGATGCTCCAGCGCATTACGCTTACCCTGGACACACTGGATAAAATGGAGCATTACCGCGGCCATTTATATAACTGGTACGACACGCGCACCCTCGTGCCCCTTAACCCACGTTACATTTCCAGCGTCGATAGCGGCAATATGGCCGGGCATCTGCTGACGCTTAGCGCCGGGCTTACGGGAATACGCAACCAGCCGATTCTCAACTGCAACCAGGTGCTTATGGGGCTTGATGACACGTTGCAAATTATTGAGAAAGCCTGGGGGCAACATGCGCCGACCGCGCTGCGTCAGTTACGCAAACATTGCAGCGCCGCTTTTACGCTCCAGCCATCATTACTGTTTCCTGAACTGAAAAATATGCGCGCCCAGAGTAACCGCCTGCACGCGCTGTGCAGCCATGATGACGGGCGCATTCGCCGCTGGGTTGATCATCTCCAGCGTCAGTTAGTGCTGATCTGCTCTGAATGGGCGCATTTTCTTAGCTGGGTACCTGCCGACTGGGGTGATGCCCCGTTGCCAGGCCTCACATGGCTTGCGCAGGCAAAACATACCGGAGAAGGGACGCCCTCGGAGTCCGTCATTCGCCAGGCCCGCACGCGGCTGGATATCATTACCGAGCTGGAACAGCGTCTGCATGACCATGCGCGGATGGATTTCGCTTTCTTGTATAACGAGGTCACCAATCTCCTGAGCGTCGGGTATAACTGCGACAACAATAAGCTCGATAACAGCCATTACGATCTCCTGCCTTCAGAGATTCGTCTCACCAGTTTCCTCGCTATTGCGACCAATCAACTGCCGGTGAAAAGTTGGTTCTCGTTGGGGCGCCTGTTTACCACCATTGATAATGAAACCGCGCTGATGTCCTGGAGCGGCTCCATGTTTGAGTACCTGATGCCAAACCTGGTGATGCCAATTTACCCCGGCAGTTTGCTGGAGGAGATGAGCCAGTCGGCGGTTAATCGCCAGATAGACTGGAGTAAAGAGCGCGGTGTGCCATGGGGGATCTCCGAATCGGGCTACTACTCTTTTGATGCGCTCCAGAATTACCAGTATCACGCTTTCGGGGTGCCTGGCTTAGGTTTGCGGCGTGGTCTTGCGGATGACATGGTTATCGCGCCGTATGCCACGATGATGGCCCTGACGATTTCCCCGCATAAAGCCTGCGAAAATTTACTGAATCTGGAAAAAAGCGGGGCTCGCGGGGAGTATGGCTTCTATGAAGCGCTGGATTATACGCCGTCGCGCCTCGCCAGCGGGCAGATGTATGCCGTGGTGCGTTCGTGGATGGCACACCATCAGGGAATGGCTTTCCAGGCGCTGTCCCATGTTTTGCTCGGTGCGCCAATGGTGGACCGCTTTATGGCAAGCCCGTCGTTTCAGTCGGCACGCCTGTTATTGCAAGAACGTGTTCCTGACGCCGTTGAGCTGTATAGCCCACGCCGCCACTTTGAATCTCACGAGGGGGTGTTGCAGCCGGTGCAGTATGAAACCCGTGAATTTACCGACGTGGACAGTTTGATCCCCGAAATTCAATTGCTCTCGAATGCCGATTATCACCTGATGGTTAGCCAATCCGGCGGGGGATACAGCCGCTGGAAAGATCTGGCGTTGACCCGCTGGCGCAGCGACGCCACGTGCGACAACTGGGGCGCGTTCTGCTATCTCAGCGATCCCGCAACGGGGGAAGTCTGGAGCAATACCTGGCAGCCGCTGGGCGAGCCAATCAACCAGTATGACGCGATATTTACCGATGCGGGGGCCGAGTTCAAACTTGTGGCGGGGAGCGTTAACGTTAAAACGCAGATTGTTGTCTCCCCGGAAGATGACATTGAACTGCGGCGCGTCACGTTGCTGCATCGTGGCCGCCAGCCGCTTACCCTTGAGTTGACGACCTACGCGGAAGTGGTTCTGGCGCCGAAAGAGAGCGATCTGGCCCATCCCGCTTTCAGTAATTTGTTTATCCAGACCGAGCTGGTGGCGCATCAGAACGCGATCCTTTGCCATCGCCGACCGCGCGCCCCGGACGAACGTTGCCCATGGATGTTCCACACTATGGTGGTTCATGGGCAAACGCAAACTGAAGCCTCTTTTGAAATCGACAGAGCGAAGTTCATCGGCCGCGGAAGAACGCCGGCGAATGCGCAGGCGACACAACAGAACGGTTCTCTGAGTAATAGCGTAGGGCCGGTGCTGGACCCGATTCTGGCTATCCGGCAGTCAATTGTGTTGCAGCCGGGCCTGCCCGTCACCGTGGATATTATTTATGGCGTCACCGAGAATCGGCAACTGAGCCTGGCCCTGCTTGAGAAATATCATGACCATCCCATTGCCGACCGCGTGTTTGAGCTGGCGTGGTCGCATAGCCAGATTGTGCTGCGCCAGATTAATGCCAATGAAGATGACGCGACGCTGTTTAACCGGCTTGCCAGCGCGGTGCTGTTCCCTGGCCCGGAATTACGAGCCGATGCGAAAACGCTTTCCCGCAATCGTCGCGGGCAGTCGGGCCTGTGGGGCTGGTCTATTTCGGGCGATCTGCCGATTGTCATTCTTAACGTCACCAGCGATGAAAGTATTCTGCTGATTACGACGATGATTCAGGCGCACCATTACTGGCGGCTGAAAGGGCTGGCGGTAGATTTGGTTATTCTCAATGACAGCCAGGACGGCTATCAGCAGGAGCTGCAAAATCAGATAGTGGATTTGATTGTCGCGGGATCAGAAGCAAGCCAGATGGACAAACCCGGCGGTATTTTTGTGCGCAATGGCGAGCATATGTCCGCCGAAGACCGTTTGCTGCTGCTGAGCGTGGCGCAAATTGTACTGGATGACCGTACAGGTAGCCTGAAAGAGCAGTTAAATCAACGACTCCAGACTCCGGTTTCAGCCCAGCAAGCCTTTATTCCTCGCACCGGGCTCCCGGCAAATCAACACGATCCGTGGCAGCCGGATACCGGCGCCCTGGTCTTTTTCAACGGGCGCGGCGGGTTCTCCGAAGATGGCCGTGAATACCAGATAACCCTTGATGAAGACGGCAGAACACCCGCCCCGTGGGCTAATATTCTGGCGAATGACAGCTTTGGGACGGTGATTTCAGAAGCAGGACAGGCTTATACCTGGTTTGAAAATGCCCATGAATATCGCCTTACGCCGTGGGAAAACGATCCCGTTAGCGATCGTTCGGGGGAAGCGTTTTATCTGCGCGATGAAGAGAGCGGCGCGGTCTGGTCGCCAACCACGCTACCGGTGCGCGGCGACGGGCATTATCTGACCCGTCACGGCTTTGGCTACAGTGTGTTTGCCCATCGAGAAACCGGGATTGATACCGAGCTCACGGTGCTGGTGGCAGAACATGCGCCGGTAAAAATCGCTATTCTGACGCTGAGTAATACCTCGGGGCGGACGCGGAAGATTTCGGTGACCGGCTACGTGGAATGGACGCTTGGGGAATCGCGCAGCAAGTCGGCGATGCATGTCATCACGCGTGCGTCGACGACAGGTAACGGCTGCGGCGTTCTGGCAAATAATTTCTATAGCAGCAGCGGTTCGGAAAGAACGGCATTTCTGGCCGTGACGGGCGTGCACTGTTCGGTTACCGGCGACCGACGGGAATTTATCGGACGCAACGGTGCGCTGCGTGAGCCCGCAGCTATGAAGCAACGCACGTTGTCAGATAAAACGGGCGCGGGTATGGACCCTTGCGGTGCGGTTCAATCCGCAACCACGTTGATCGACGGCGATCAGCGAACCTTTGTTTTTGTGCTGGGCGTCGGGCAAAACCTGCATGAAGCGGAATCGATGATTAACCAGTATCTCAACGAGGACGTTGCGCGTCAGGAACTGGCGAATGTCCATCGCCACTGGCACCAAATGCTCGACAAAATCGTGGTTACGACGCCGGATCCGTCGGTAAATCTGCTGACGAACGGCTGGCTGCTTTACCAGACCATTGCATGCCGAATCATGGCGCGCAGCGGTTATTATCAGTCCGGCGGCGCGTTCGGTTTCCGCGACCAGCTTCAGGATACGCTGGCCCTGAGCCATGCGGCACCGGCGCGCTTACGCGAGCAGATTTTACTTTGTGCTTCACGGCAGTTTGTGGAAGGGGATGTTCAGCACTGGTGGCATCCGCCGCTTGGGAACGGCGTGCGTACGCGCTGCTCCGATGATTACCTGTGGCTGCCGCTGGCGATTTGCCATTATGTGGAAACCACGGGCGATATAAGCGTGCTCGAACAGCGCCTGCCGTATCTTGAGGGCAGGGAATTGCAGCCGGGTGAAGAGTCGGCTTATGAACAGCCGGTGATAAGCGCGGTGGAAGAGACGTTGTGGCAGCATGGTGAAAAAGCCGTTCGCCACGGTCTACGCTTTGGCAGCCATGGTTTACCGCTGATGGGGGCCGGAGACTGGAACGACGGGATGAATTTAGTCGGGCTGGAAGGCAAGGGCGAAAGTGTCTGGCTGGGCTTCTTCCTCTACGATGTATTGCAGCGTTTTGCGCGGCTTGCCGAACAAATCAATCAACCCGACACCGCCGATCTTTGTCGTAAAGAAGCGGGCAGACTCCAACAAAGCCTTGAATCGGCGGGCTGGGACGGCGCCTGGTATCGTCGCGGCTATTTCGATAACGGCGATGCTCTGGGTTCGCATAGCGCGAAAGAGTGCCAGATAGATGCTATCGCGCAAAGCTGGGCGGTGCTGTCCGGGGCGGGAAGTCAGCCCCGGTGCGCACAAGCGATGCAGGCGCTTGATTCACGGCTGGTGGATAGCGAAGCAGGGCTAATCAAACTGTTAACCCCGCCGTTTAACGGCAATGGCCCAAACCCTGGTTATATTCAGGGCTATCTGCCGGGCGTGCGTGAGAACGGCGGGCAGTACACTCACGGCGCTATTTGGGCGGTGATGGCGTTTGCCCGGAGCGGTAACATCGAGCGTGCCTGGCAGCTTTGGGCGCTGATAAATCCTGTTAATCACGGCCTGACGTTAGATGCGGTAGAGCGCTACAAAGTCGAGCCGTATGTGATGACCGCAGATATTTATAGCGTGGCACCTCACACCGGACGCGGCGGCTGGAGTTGGTACACCGGCTCAGCGGGTTGGGCGTACCGCTTGTTGGTTGAAACGCTAATGGGCATTGAGCGCAAGGGCGATGCTATTACCGTGCAGCCTTTACTGCCGCACGCCTGGCCCTACGTCAGTTTTGTTTATCTGCATGGCGCGAGCTATTACCACTTCAATGTGCAGCGCGGCGAAGGGGAATACCAGGTGACACGGGATGCGGTTTTACTGCCAGGCAATCTTATTCCCTTGGTTGATGACGGGCAGCCACATGATGTGCAGATAACGCTCGGCGCGAGTTAGCGCCTTGTGGGGGGCGGCCTGGCTACCGAAAATGCCGGGCCGAACTTTTTTAGCGGGAGTAAACGAAAGAGTAAAAAACCATGCCATTTCCTTATGTCGATATTTAAGTTTGATTTAATGTGCACACTGGATTTCTCATAAAAATAAACGATAAATAAATGCACCAGCATAAAATAATCCCAGGTCAAAACATGCTTAATAACTACAGCGTCAGAACCGTTATTGTGGTTGTAGTGTCACTGTTTTTTGTCGCAATGGATTTAATTTCCCCTCTGCTTTCTGCAAGTTTGAATGTCATATTCATGTTAAATATCGTCTGGTTTTTATTGTTTGTTTCGTTATGGTTTTATATGACAAAGTACCTTGTAAAACCTATCAACGAAGTAAAGCGAAATATTGATGAAATAAACTCCGGGAATCTTTCAATAAATATTCGTGAATTTGGTAATAACTGCGCCGGAAAGTTAATTCCGGGTATCAATAAACTCTCCAAAGAAATATCAAGACTGGTCCTTGATATTCGAAACTCCTCTCAGGCAGCCAGTCTGTTATCCGGAACACTTGCTAATCAAAGCGCTGACCTGTCGGTAAAAACGGAGCAGCAGTCGGCCATGCTGATGCAGACCGCCGCCAGTATGGAAGAGATCTCCGCAGGCACCAAAAGCAATGCGGAAAATACCCGTCAGCTCAATAACATCACCAGCGAAGCCCATAAATCGGCAGATCACGGCAGCCATTTGATGCAGAAACTCACGGAAAATATGGTTTCCATTACCGACTGTTCAAACAAAATGACCGAAATATTGAGCATCATTGATGGCATCGCTTTCCAGACGAATATCCTGGCGCTGAATGCGGCCGTAGAAGCGGCAAGAGCAGGTGAGCACGGTAAAGGATTTGCGGTGGTGGCGGGGGAAGTCCGCATTCTGGCCAAAAAAAGTTCCGAGTCGGCAAAAAGCATTAAATCGCTTATCGAAATTACCAATGCGAATGTTTCCCAGGGGGCAAAACTAGTTTCAGAAGCAGAAAAAAATATGCATGACATCGTTTCTGGTTCGGACGATCTTAATAACCTGATGGGGCATATTTTTATCTCAACCAACGAGCAGGAAAAAGGGATACAGCAAATTACGATTGCTCTGTCGGAACTTGAGAAAGTCACACACAGCAATGCGGCGGTGGTTGTTGAGCTTGCTGAATCTTCTGACGTTCTTAAAAATCAGGTCGCTGAACTCCAGAAAAGAACCAATAACTTACGCATGGGTAATGAAGAGGGCATATCTGCCGTAGCGATTCCAAAGGCAGGAACGCGCCAACCGGTAGGCCTGGTATTCTAAAATAAGCAGCGAAATAGAATTAGCTGAAAAATTAAACGCTCCACTTATCAATAATAAGGGAGCGTTTAAACTTGTGGTTTTTGTCTAATCAGTGCAAGGAGAACTTTGCTCAAATATCGTCCGTCGTGTGGTCAACAACGATTTCAAGCGTTTTACGAATAATGTCAATGGTTACCACATCATCGGTAGACTCAATGGCTTCGATTAAACGTTGGATAATCGCTTTATTAGTGAGGTGTCCATCAGTAGCAAGAATGCTGCGTATTACTGCTCCGAGTAATACGGCCTCATCGGCCAGCGTGTCGCCAGCGTTACGAAAATATGCAGTCAATGCAGAGTTCGGCAAAGTGGCATAAATTTCTGATTTATGAAGCATCATCTGGGTCATTTACTCTCACCATCGTTAAGTTATTAGTCGTAAAGGTAGTCAGTGCTTTTTACTGCTACCTGGCTCGTTTCTATCGCCAAACAGGGGATAGACATTTTTATCCTGATTCATATGGCTCTCCGTGCCCCATTCCCTTTGTGAAAAAGCCAAAGTATTACGCGACGAGCCCAGCCTATTGTTGCTGATATCCGCAATAACATCGGCTATGACATCGCGCCTCTGTGGGTCTTTTTCCGATGCTTCCATAGTTTGTAGCCTGGCAATTAATGCCTTGGTATTTATAGGGCCATGTTCCTGAAGGATTGACAAAACGGCCTCGCCAATCACTTTATCTATAAGTTGTTCATATTTATTTCTATTCATAACTGCGTCTCTGCTTGCCACATTGTTTCGAAACCGAAACGTGGCATGAATTCAGCGCTCATGTCTTGAGATCAGCTGAAGGTTGCCAGACTTTTTATATACAGCCTGAAATATTGCTCCCGCAAGTGTTGATTTAATAAACCGGTCATCGGCACTATCTGGACAGTTTGAATCTAGCGATCAAAAAGCAGGCCAATCAAAGTGTGGTAGTGACTCTCTTCTTCAGGACCCGAAGCCTGTTCAACGCGGCGCAACAGTTTTGTACAGATTGATTTTCTGTTCAAACTGCGTCCATCGCTAAGAATCTCTACAACAATCTGCCCCAATGTTTCCTGCTGGGAAGGCAATGCCGCTTTTGAGAAATATCTGGTAATGGCGTTAGCGGTATCCGGAACATAATTGTTCTGTTGCATAAGTTACTCCTGTAAACATTTTGTAATCAGTAAATGTACAAATAAAGTTATACAAACATTGAAAATTTGTACATAAAAATGCGTATAGATTAGTCCTAAAACTTGATCAATAAATGCTTAACTTTTATTTTCAATAGGTTATAAGTGTACGGGGTAGAGAGGGGCTTGATTGTATGTACAAGTTATGTGTTTTTTTGTCACACCCTGACCGCGAGTCTTCATCTTCAAAAATCAGAGTGTATTATTTGTGTAGATAAAATGTTGCTATATGTGTGTTTTAACGAGGGTTTTATCGTTTCTTCTGCTACTGTAAACACCTAAACGGCCCTCTATCGGAAACAACATGCTCACGACCATCATTTACCGTAGCCACATCTGCAAAGACATATCGCTTCACTCGCTGAAGGATATGGTGGCGGCCGCAAACTTAAAAAATGATCACGCCGATGTAACCGGCATCCTGCTGTTCAATGGGACTCACTTCTTCCAGTTGCTTGAGGGGCCGGAAGAGAGCGTGCTGAGTATTTACCACCATATTTGCCAGGATAAACGCCATTACAATGTTGTTGAGTTGCTTTACGACTATGCTCCGGCGCGTCGGTTTGGGAAAACAGGGATGGAACTCTTTGATTTGAGAGAGCATGACAGGGAGGAGGTACTTCAGACGGTGCTGGATAAAGGCACCTCGAAATATCAACTTATCTATAACGATCGCGCGCTCCAGTTCTTCCGCACATTTGTTGAGGCCACGGAAAAAGAGAACTATTTTGAAATTCCTCCCGCTGAGTCTTGGGATTTCATTCCTGACGATAACGCGAGATCTACCACGGCCGTGGTGGTTGATAACGCAGCGGATTGTAGCTTTGCCTTCCAGCCGATGATTGACCCGTTTGCCCAAAAAATCATTTCAGTAGAAGCGTTGCTTCGCACGCCGTGCGGTAATTCGCCGGCCGCTTATTTTGAAGGATTAACAGGGAAGGCGCGTTACCAGGCCGATCTCGACAGCAAAAAAATCGCCTTTGCGATGGCGAGTGCGCTAAAGCTCGGGGAATTTTCTTTTTCCGTTAATTTGCTGCCAATGACCCTGGTGATGATCCCCGATGCGGTTAATTTCTTGTTAAGGGAAATTCAGATAAATGGCCTTGTGCCAGAGCAGATAACCGTAGAATTTACTGAGAGCGAAGTTATCTCTCGCATTGATGATTTCACCAGCTCCATCCGTCAGCTTAAAGCTGCAGGGTTCAGCGTCGCCATCGACCACTTTGGGGCCGGGTTCGCAGGGCTTTCGTTGTTGACCCAATTTCAGCCAGACAGAATTAAGATCAACCGTGAACTTATTAAAGATGTACACAAAAGTGGCCCGCGCCAGGCCATCATTCAGGCGGTGATCAAATGCTGTGCATCGCTCGAAATCGCTGTTTCTGCAGTAGGCGTTGAAAAACCGGAGGAGTGGATGTGGCTTGAATCTGCGGGTATTTCACAGTTTCAGGGGCATCTGTTTGCCATCCCGTGCCTTAGTGGAATATCGGCTGTGGCGTGGCCAGAAAAGAAAGCAGACCTTTGATCTAAGTTGTACAATGTAAAAAATATGTTGTACAACCTGCACGGAGTCGTTAGTTTCGACATGGACGTTTAAAGCTCAGAAGAGGGAATTAATGGCCTTTTACAGTATCGGCGAAGTCGCTGAACGATGCGCAATCAACCCTGTCACACTGCGTGCGTGGCAGCGGCGCTATGGTTTGCTAAAACCTCAAAGGAGTGAAGGCGGGCATCGGCAGTTCGATGAAGAAGATATCGAGCGTATTGAGGAGATTAAACGCTTGATTAAAAGTGGCGTGTCAGTAGGGAAGGTTAAAGCGCTGCTGGAAGCCAGAGCGGCTAGCGCCAGTACGCCACCCGTCCATGCAGAATGGCTTTCATTGCAAGAAGAGATGATGAGCGTTTTGCGTCTTATTCAGCCCGTAAAACTTCGCGCAAAAATTGCCTCATTCGGCCATGATTTTCCGGTGGACGATCTTATCGACAATATTTTTATCCCGGTCCGCCAGTGCCTTGATCTGGATAAAAATACTGCCCAGGCCATGAGTAGTCTGCTCGATGGTGCGCTGATTGAATATGCTGTTCAATGCCTTGCGGATTCACGAAAAACTGAAGGTAGAGATACGTTACTGATCGGTTGGGATAGCGATGACCGAACGCGTCTTTGGCTGGAAGCATGGCGGTTGTCACAAAATGGCTGGCGCATTCACGTTTTGGCTGAACCGCTGGATTCTCCTCGCCCGGAACTCTTTCCTGGGCAGCATATCTTCGTCTGGACAGGAACAACATCAACGCCGCGTCAGCAAGAGCAACTCGCGCACTGGCATAAGCAAGGGTTCGCAATTGCGTTTCATTATGTTGGGTAGTGGATGTTGTGTAGGGATGTCCGCTCAGTGCGTGAAGCGGACATTAAAATGATCCAGGAAAACGCTAAGACGTAGTCATGATATACCGTTCGCCCCACGGCATGATGTCAACGTACGGGCCGGATTGCTGTATCAATTAACTCATGCTTTCCACCGCCAAGAGACGGGGCAGAAGCGGCTACGATGTCGTGCGGGAACCCAAGCGTAATTGCGCTGGCGGCATCCAGGCGTGATAACTGTTCACTCGTCAGTTGAACGTTGACTGATGCGAGATTATCTGCAAGTTGTTCCGCTGTACGCGGACCTATAATCGGGAGCGTACCCTTTGAAAGCACCCATGCGATAGCAATTTGCCCGGGTGTATGTCCCGTTTCGTCAGCAATAGACAGTACGGTATCAACAGTAGTGGTTTTGATTAGATTGCTCTCATCATGTATCACCGCGCCCAAACCTTGTGCTCGTCCAGATTCGCCTTTGCGATATTTCCCTGTAAGCAAGCCTCCGCCTAAAGGAGACCAACTCACTACGCCCAGGTTAAAACCCGCGGCCATAGGCAGAAGCTCGCGTTCGGCCGAGCGTTCCACGAGACTGTATTCCAGTTGCACCGCAGATACAGACGACCAGCCACGAAGTTCAGCTAAGGTGGCGGCAGTCGCAACACGCCATGCCGGGAAATCCGACAGGCCAGCGTAGAGAATTTTTCCAGAACGTATCAGATCATCGAGGGCTCTCGCAATTTCATCAATCGGTGTTACCCCATCAGGCATGTGTACCCAAAGTAAATCGATATGATCGGTTTTTAAGCGTTTAAGACTTGCCTCAAGGGAGTTAATCATTGATTTACGGCTATTACCGGAGCGCTGGAGGCCTGCTTGAGGCGAGTCGCCCAGAGAAAATTTGGTGGCAAGCACGATATCGTCGCGGTCGGTTGCGATGAAGTCGCTGAGCATTGTTTCTGATTGCCCGAATTGGTACTGGTCAGCCGTATCGATAAAGTTGCCACCGGCTTCACGGTAGTGGGTATAGATATTATGTGCTTCATCCTTATCCGCACCATAACCCCAGCCGTTACCGAAATTACCTGTACCGAGAGCGAGAGCTGAGACTCTGAGGCCTGTATTTCCAAAGATGCGATAACGCATGGCTTCACCTCCTAAAGGCAGTTCCACGGAAAGATAAAATGATTATCTGAAGATGAATGAGCCGCCAACAACTCAGGTTGCGAGAAGCTCATACTCAGAAGTAGTCTCACCATCCGTGATAACTGTAACAATGAGCCGAAAACTTTCGGAAATATTGGATTCCATGCACGCTTTTTAATTTAGATAGAGTGTAGTTCATCGTGCGCCACTAACCACGGCTGAGTCCCGCCACGCAACTTCAAGATCATATTAGATAACTCTACCGAATATTGAACCAGCCAGTCGTTTCTTCAATTACACGCCATAGTTTATGAGGTATGGCAAGTTGCTCCACATCAGAAGCACTAATGTCGACCGCGATTTCGCCTTCCGCTTGACCTTGTACGAACCTAACCCAGTCTGGATTCATAACTATTCCCTGGCCTATAGCCGCCAAAGATACTCCCGTTTTAACAGCTTCCTCAGCTTGTTCTGGCGTACGGAGTTGTCCTGCAACAATCAGAGGTATACGTCCAGCGAGATAATCACGAGCAAGTTCGATGATCTTGGGGCCATTCGGCGCATTCACCGGTCGGGCTTCAAGTGCATTACCGAGTGATACATGAAGATAATCAATGCCCTCATCGATGAGGCGATCGACCAGTTGAAGAGATTCATCAATGCGTAAACCATCGTCGTAATGCTCATCCAGTGAAATGCGGTATCCCATCAGAAATGGATTCGTTGCATGCTCAGCGATAGATTTACGTACACTTTCGACGACGCGGAGTGGGAAACGCATACGGTTTTCAAGAGATCCACCCCATTCATCTACTCTGTGATTAGAATGAGGTGAGAAAAAGTTCTGAAGTAAAAAGCCATGGGCGCCATGCAATTCAACACCGTCAAAACCCGCCTCAATGGCCCGGCGAGTGGCTTCACCGAAAGCCTGAATTACGGTTTCGACTTCAGCGCATGTCAGTTCACGAGGGGTGACGGAAGGCGCGAAAGGGCCAGCATCGCCGGGAACGGCGCTTGCCGCAACGATATCCGAAACCAGTTCAGGGCTGGTTTTAACACCGGCATGGAAAATTTGTAAGATTGCTGGCGCTCCACCACTTTTTGCGGCAGTTGCAAGGCGTTTTAAGCCGGGAATAAACTTGTCGTCATAGGCAGCAAATTCCCCCGTAAATCCTTTGCCATTTTCCTGAACATGCGTACAGCCGGTAATCACCAGCCCGATGTCCTGCACGCGCCGACGATAATAAGCTTCTTCCTCGTAAGATACTGTGCCGTCATCATTACCAGCCCAGGTGGTCATGGGGGCCATAACAATACGGTTGCGCAGGGTTACACCTTTACCGAGTGAAAATCTTTCAAGCAGTGGAGTTTGTTTCATGAATAGACACACCTATACGAGATAAGGATTGAAGATGATTGTTTCAGGCATCTTAATCTCTTTATCATTCAGAAATTAGATGCTTAATTTCGTATGGGCTTATAAGTCTATTTTCTTAATGAGGTTATATGCAACTGAGTTCGTTACGGATTAGCTCCAACTCAAAGGCTACGGTTGCGAAGTGCTTCGAGCACGAGTGCAAATGCAGGAGAATGTTGTAGACGGCTTGGATAGTAAAGATGGTAGGGGGGACGCGGGGGGCACCAGTCAATAAGCACTTGAATTAACATCCCATTTTCGATGTATGCACTGACTGTATCTAGCGGGAGATAGGCAAGCCCCAATCCATCAAGGGCGGCGTGTCTCATCATATTTATTGTGCTGAACGTCGCTCGACCATCAATACGAACCTTAATTTCATTATCATTTTTCTGAAATTCCCAGGTATAGAAGCCACCGTGAGTGGGCAGGCGTAACCTGATACAGCTATGGTCGTTTAGATCACGAGGCGTTTCCGGATACTTCTTCCCCTTGAAATAAGAGGGCGCTCCGACCACTGCAAAACGGAAGTCTCTGGCAAGAGGCAGGGAAACCATGTCCATATCGACCTGTTCGCCTAACCGAACCCCCGCGTCATAACGTTCAGCAACAATATCCTTGAGCCCGTACTCACTGATGATTTCAATATTAATATCGGGATATTCAAGCAGCATAGGGGCGAGTTTAGGCCAGAGTATCGTATCGGCGGCATGTTCAACGGCCGTAATGCGCACAGTACCGGCTGGTTTTTCTCGCAAACCGCTGAGCGCGGTTATCTCGCTTTCAATTTCATCAAAAAGGGGGCCGATACGAGAAAGTAATCGCTCGCCAGCTTCTGTAACAGAAACGCTTCGCGTGGTGCGGGTAAGAAGACGAAGGCCAAGATCCGCTTCAAGAGTCCTTACGGTGTAGCTCAGCGCCGACTGCGAGACACCTAACTGAGCGGCTGCTTTTGTGAAGCTTTTTTCTCGGGCGACCGCGATAAAAGCTTGATAATCGTTAGCATTTTTACGACGCATTTATTAACCCAGTTTTAATGTTAATCCTGAATATACTGGCTTTGTCACTGTAAATCGCCAATGGTTTCCTTTGATTATACGCGACTGACATTCTATTAGCTCAACGTGGACTACTATTGAGCTGCTACAATCTTGGTGCGCATAATGTATATTATGTTAAATTAACCATAACAGTAAGCGACTCGGTATACCCCTGACTTACTCATAGTCCGATGCGTTCCCTATTCTTACTTCAGAGCATTTCGTAAGTACTGATTCTATCTTTTAATTAATTCCATTCCCTTCAGTTATCTGTAGCTGGGCTATCGTTCGCCCAGCTACGCCTTTCCGGAAATCGATCACATCCTGTCTGGTATTCCACTCCGTGACTACAGCGTTTGAGACACATGTTCAGAAATAAGTTGAGTCTGGCGTAAAGCGAAAATCAAATGTTGGACGCTTTGTTTCAGGACGTAATCATTCCCAATGCCACTGGCAGACAGACGGTTTAACTCTTCACAACAGATGAGCACGCTGTTCATGCTGATCGTACTTGCCCCTCCTTTGATCCGATGGATGGTGCCGCACAATTCCGATGAATCTCCATTGTTCAAATACTTATCAAGCTCGTAAGCATCATTAGCCAGCGTCTGCTTAATCATATTCAACATCTGATGATTCTTATCACTTTTACCTCCAGTGAACTTAGACAACATATGTAATAATCCTTCAACCCGGCTTTCGTACTCATTATGGATGTATTCTTGAGCGGTCATTAATTCTTCATAAACCATGTTGATGGTTGAAGGTTTAAACAGGAGCCCATTCATTCCTGCATCTATAGATTTTTGGTGTTCTTCTGAAATGGCGCTTGCTGTAAACCCTAATATATAGGCCGGCATGTGCTGGTACTTATTTTCATTGTGACGTATTTTTTCGGTGAGTTTATAGCCATCCATAATCGGCATGTTTACATCGGTGATCACCACATCAAACGGGCCATCTTTTAACCAAATATTAAAGCCCTCCTCACCATTGTTAGCAGTAAAAAGCGTTGAACCCGTCGGTTGTAATTGTTCACTCAGTAATAATCGATTAGGCAGGTAATCATCCACAATCAGGATCTTACCCTTTTCCCATTTCAGCTTTTGTTTTTCTTCTGAATGGGCATTCCTACTATGACTGGTGAATTTTGAAATGGTTTGGTTGACCAGCGGTAATCTCATGCTGATATGTACCGTAGTTCCTAAACCATACTCGCTGTCTAATGCCAGTTCACCATTCATCATGTTACACAGCGTTCTGGATATATTTAACCCAAGGCCTGAACCTTCCCGAACATTAATACTTTGATTGTTATTCGCCTGAGCAAAGGGCTCGAATAACTTATCCATATCTTCCGCTGGAATCCCTACTCCTGTGTCACGAACCAGGATATTAAGCAGCAGAGTGTCACTCTTCGTTTTTTGGCCATCAAGAGAGATATAAACGTGGCCTTCATCGGTAAATTTAATTGCATTACCGATAACGTTAGAAATAATCTGTCGGAAACGCAAAGCATCCAGCATGACATCAGGCAAGTTAGACATTCCGTTAAAAATTAGCTCAATCCCTTTTTTATCTGCCACACTACGGAACATCGTTACAACCGATTCGACAATGGTATCAATATTCTTAGTGGGCTCAGGGTTAAGCATCATACTGCCATGCTCAATTTTAGCCACATCAAGAATATCCCCAACCAGATCAACCAAATTAAGTGCGGCATCATAGGCAACTTTAATAACATTATCATTGTTGTTATTGGATAAAGAACCTTTATTGATGGCGATTTCAAGCATGCCGGTAATGGCGTTCAGTGGGGTTCGTATTTCATGGCTCATCGTCGATAAAAAGTTAGTTTTTGCCTTATTGGCTTTCTCAGCCTGATCTTTCGCAGAAACTAATTGCTGTAATAATTGCTGACGCTCATTGATGTTTATCCATCCGCCAAAAATGCCACGAACCTGACCACGTGCGTTCCTGAATGGTAACAGCCAATGCAAAACGGTCCTCGGGAAGGCTTCGTCGCTGACCATCACCTGACGTTCGTTAAACAGAGCTTCTCCACTATTAATCACCTGCATGTAATCTTTTTCGATTTCGTAAACCACATCGCCCAGTAATCGATAAACTTCCGGAGCTGTGATTTTTTTACCCAGTGCCTGTTCACGGGTTGCCCGCGCTTCCTGCAGGTAATTATCATTACAACCAATCAACACCCCTTTTGCGTCACGGATAAAAACCGCATTGGGCATACTTTTAATAATGGTATCCAGAAACTCCAGAGATTCCTTCTCATGCTTTGATTTAATTAATCTTGCAAAAATAATAAGCCCTGAGACTATTGTTAACGCCAGCAGAATAAATAATATTGGTGAGTATTTGTCAGCATATATTAATATTGTGTTATTTGATTTTGATTGCTTAGGCTGAATGGAAGTATTTCTATCGTTATTGATATGTGGCAACGACTCCAGCGACTTATTCATAATACTGAGTAGTTCTGGTGAAGTCACCCCGAAACTCACGGGATTGTTTTCAGTAAATACCGACACATTAAAATCATGGATTCCATTACCTTTGCTGCTTGAGTTATCATCATGGAACATTGAGTTAAGCTGGGAGTTTATATAGGCATCAATCTCACCTCTCTTTAACATGTCATTCAAAATGCCATTGGATTCAACTACGATAAATTTTGTACGCGGATAATTAGTTATAAGATAGTTGACGGCAGGATTTAAAGCTTGTAAGCCAATCTTTTTATCGAGGATATCTACCGTCTTACCAGAACCCTTTGGCTTGACTATAATTAATGAGTCATTTGTCCAGGGTGTCGTAACGGGGATGTTTATCCCTGATGTTTGATAAATAGAGCCGATCATATCTGCCTGGCCATTTTTCACGTAGGATTCAGCCTGAGTCACACCATTGACATACAGATATTCGAAGCGCAATCCAGTCAACAGACTGACGCCATTAAGAAGCCCTGGCATAATGCCCGAAAACTGGCCGTTTGGTTTTTTATATGCCAGAGGAGGCTCTTGTAAATAGACAGCTACTTTTATTACCGGGTGTTGCTGAATCCATGCCAACTCATCACCGGTAAAAACTTGTTCTGTTTTGACGGTATCAGGAGCGCAGCTAACACTGTGCTCCTGATGCCTGGCACAATCCGTTGAGGGGCTTTGTGCGCATAAACCTGTATTAACCATGCAAATACCCAGCACACAGGTAAATGTTATTTTCCTTATAATCGTATACATCACTGCCTACATTAGTTAATGACTGAGTTTATCTTTGCGAAATCGACGAGTTCAACCAGTGATTGCACATTAAGTTTTTTCATTAAACGGACTTTATAGGTACTTACCGTCTTGTCGCTTAATAACATGGTTTCGGATATTTTTTTATTGCTCCAGCCTCGGACTAAATACTGAAAAATCTGGAGCTCTCTGTTCGACAATGTTGAAATTAAAGCTGCATCATTTTCAGATGGGCCTTCATTTACGGCACTATAGACATTCGCCGGAAAATAAACTCTGTTTTTAACAATGGCCTTAATGGCTTCATTTAATTCATCAAGGCCATTATTTTTTGATATAAACCCTGTCGCACCCGCGCGCATACAACGAGGTGCAAAATGCTGTTCTTCCTGAGAAGAAACGACAAGAATCTTAACGGGTGAACCCTCTGATTTTATACGCGAAATGACTTTCAGTCCGTCCATTTTAGGCAGGAATATATCGAGGATGATAATATCTGGCTGCATCTTTCTGATAGCAGGCAAGACTTCGCTACCATCATCGATTTCGCCAACGACCTCATAACCTTCCTGCTCAAGCAACATGCGCATCGACATGCGGATCAAAGGGTGATCGTCTACAATTAAAATACGCTGCATATATTTTGACCTTTCCGTATATTCCGGCGCAACAAAACAGTTACGCGTGTCTTCTAAATGATGATTGTAAATCCCTTGTATTATTTATGTTTCATTGTTGTTTCAAATGAAAATTAATACTTAAACTCTTTCTTGTCAACTTTAAACCTCTAAAAATCATGTTCTTTTAATGTATTTTTAATTGCCAAAAGAACAAAAAATCAACGGTCATCAGAGGCTTTTAAATAAATAAAAAAATTCACTATATCGATGCGTTAATGCAGCTAATATTTTGGCTATTCATAATGCATTCGAGCTTTTTGATGAATAAAAAGTGAGATCACTGCTCTACCCCCCTATTACATTAAAGATGCTTAACACTGCACGTTTGAATGGCATTCCTGCCATTCATCCTGAATGGTTAGAATTTCATTTTCAGGCCAGCAAGCATTCGCATGTCATAGCTGTCCGCAAATTTATGCAACGCGGTGTCTCCCGTAAATTCGCTATAAACCGCATACTGTTGCCCTCCCCAGCTATATTCCCCGCCCAGCCCGAATGTACCGCTGGTTTTCTCATCATGCTGCTTTAACGTTACGCCACTGAGCTGTGTTTCATTATTTGCCAGGAAGTTGTAGTTAACGCCGATAATGCTGTAAAGATTGACCCGGCGAGTGGCTTTATCCCACTGGTACTGGTAACCCGGCTCAACGCCAATTCGCAATGTCAGGTCGGGGTTGTCATCACTCTTAATTTTTGAACCATAAGGATCGGTGAAGTCGTTAAAAGAAACCGTCGAGTAAACCAGTTGCGCTTGCGGCGTGATACTCCAGTTATTATTAAGGGCAACTGTTCGACCGCCTTCAAGACTTGCCGCAATCCCCCGCCCTTTATTGTGAGAAACAACATTATTTTTCAGCGTATCTGAATGCAACGTGGTTGAGAATTGGGTGAGCTGGAGTTGTCCATCGGCATAAAACCCATTTTCGCCATACCAGGTCAGCGTGGTTCCGCCTCCCCATCCTTTTGTGGTGTTACTTCCGTTGCCTGCATCCGCTTTAATATCGCCATCAAAAGTGAGGTAGTGTGCATAAATACCTGCAATCAACTGGCCCGCCTGGTTGCTGTTAATTTCCCAGTCAGCACCTAACTGTACTTTTTGCTGATTGAAGGTAAGGTGCCCCGGGACAGTCGCATCATCAAAGCCTTTACGCCCATACGAACCCTGAATATTTGACCATACGCCTGTTTTTTCAGGTGCATTTTCCGTTCCCTGTAGCCCCCGGTCGCGATGACCAACACGCTCTTTTAAAGTGGGCAACCGATTCATTGCCCCTAACGTGGCTGCATAACTTTCATATAATGCAGCGGCCGGGTGCCAGACCGGTTTTACTTTCTTCGTAGGGGTTGCGATTTCAGTATCAATAGCAGGCATCGTGTCTTCTGATGCCTGACTTGGCTTAACATCTACTGGAACCTCTCCCGGGGAATTTTTTGTGACCGTGTTACCAGAAACGCCATCTGGTGCGGTTTCTGGTACCGTGGTGTGCGAAGTCCCCCCTGCTGCGTCAGCAGATTGCGAATCAACCGTCTCTGAATCTGATGGCGTTGTTGATGTTTCGTCAGCATCCTGTGTATTTGCTGAAGTTGTGGATGAACGCAGGTACCAGTTCCCGTCATTAGGTGATGTCACGCCATTTTTATACAGTTGATATGACCAGGCTCCGGCAATTAATGTCGGCTGATTTTCTCTGAGATAATCACCTTTAAGGTTAAATACGCCCTCTGATTTACCCGCGACATCAATAACTTTAATTCCATTGAGTGTCGGTGCGCCTTCACCACCGCGATTGCGGATCTCAAGCGTCGTTGTGCCTGCGGTGTCTCCCTTGACAACTAATTTATCTGTCTGAGCATCGTCCCCAGCCAGCACGGTATTGAGTTTTAAAATGCCTCCTTCACTCTGGTAATTTTGCGTGGTGAGCACGGTGCCCGGCTTATCGCCAAAATCCACCTCTCCCTTGTTGAGCAGGTTGCCGGTTTGCTGGTTCAGATTATTCAATGCCAGCGATGCACCAGGCATAATGGTCATACTGGATGAGGAACTCAGGGTGTTGGCCACCCCTGCACTGAGCACACCTTTATTGATAATTGTTTCACCCGAGTAGCTATTCTTTCCGGCAAGCGTCAGCGTGCTTTGGCTATTCTGGGTAAGTCCACCACTTCCGCTGATATCACCGTTTAATTGCAGAGGGTTAACGCCTTCAACCGTCAGCCCTGAGCCCTGCGTACCCGGGGAAGTGACAATATTATTGTCCAGGCTGAGACTTTGGCTGGAACTTAACTTCCCACCTTTCGCATAAATAATCCCGTCACCAAACGCCTGTGAAGAGTCGACTTCAACAGCCCCGCCACTGAGCGTCGTGTCCTGCTGGGGTAATTCACCCGAAAGATGCCAGTTTCCACCCTGAACAAGCAGATGTTCTATGGCCTGGTATTGCCCACCATCAATTTGCCCAGTGGTGAACGCGCCGGTCGGGGAGCCGTCCAGAATAACGGTTTCTTCTCCACCGCCCTGTACAACGCCGTTTATTTGGCTCTCTGGAGTCAGCTGTAGCTTATTGACCCCTGAGGTAAACGTAATGGCATTGCCCGTACTATTTCCCTGATCCTTTCCGGAGCCGATCACGCCGCTGTTATGGATTTCCAGATCCGCACCGATAATCCCCGTGCCACTTTGCGCGTCCTGGCCGCCTGAAGCGCCCTTTTCTGCCCCTGCACCATCGCCGCCGGAAGGAGAAGCCTGCGTCGCATGACTTTTCCCGCCGTTACCCCCCTGAATCCGGCCGCTGTTCTCGATGGTGACCGTTTTGCTGTTTCGGGTGATATAAATACCGGCCCCGCCAGCGCCGCCATTAGCCATTGCGTTGCTGAGTGCACTTCCGCCAGCCCCCCCTGTGATACTGCCGTGGTTAACAATATTATTTGAGGTGCTGACACCTGCGCCGCCGCCGCCCGCACCCGAACTGAAGCTGCTGTCTCCGCCCGCGCCTCCGGTAACACTGCCGTTGTTCGTTAGCGATATTGAAGTTGCGATGCCATCCCCACCGCCGCCGCCGCCGGACTGTGCGGTCGCTGAATGACCCGCCTCCCCCTGAAGAGCATTACCAGTAGGAATTTCACTGCTATTTGTTTGCCCCGCGAGGCCACCGCTATTTTGCGCTGCATTATTTCCGGTCGCACCATTACCACCTGCACCTGTAGCAGGGTTGCCTGCACCTCCCGTCACATTCGTTGGCTGATTATCTGTAAGAACGGCGCCGCCCTGGCCACCAGCATGGGCGCTACCGACCATCGCCAACATAAGAACTGCGAACATACCCGGTCTGACTACGGAATAATGGTCAAGGGCGTTTATTTTAGTTCTGGATAAATAGCTGTATTTTTTGCTGTGAGTCATGTTTTTATTTTTCATTTAAGTTAATCCAAAAAGAACAGATAAGTTATTTCAATTCAACGTCTCCTTTTCAAATTAGCTCTACATTTAACAACTCTGCAATAGATAATCGTAAGAATATCCTTACCCTTCATTAATGCAGGAAAAATACTACAAAATAAATATTATGAATCTTACAAATATAGAGGCGAGTGGTTTTAAGTCATTGTTTTTAAGGCCTTTAGGTTTCCAATCCTACAAAAAATAATTTTTTAAAGAATATATTTGTAGGGGGATTCTGATGTTGGCTTTTGGTTCTTAATTGATATTGCGCAGTTAAAAAAGAAAGATTAAATTTATCCCATCGGCGGCGAGATGATTGCTCCGAATAAAAAACAACTACACACTGCAAATGAAAAAGGTAAAGACAATGGAAACGATTATTTTAAAAACAAACCAGAAAGTCGCAAAAGTTAATTATAACTTAGAAGGCTATTCTGTTGGTGGTAACGATGCTTTGCTGGGCGACACCCTGACTCAGGGAACTAACGCTAATGACACCATGTACGGCAATGCAGGAGATGACCTTTTACGTGGTTATGATGGCGATGATGTGATGTTTGGTGGTGCTGGCAATGATCGCATGGCAGGTTATGCTGGCAATAATACTATGTATGGTGGTTCTGGTATTGATTACATGTTCACGGGCAATTGCTATGTTGGCGTTAACACCATGAACGGCGGCACCGGTGCTGACCATTTTGTGCTTAACGCCTTCGAGTCCAGTTCTATGAAAGGTTCTAATATCATGGCCATTCAGGACTTCAGCAGCATTGATAGCATCGATATTGTATCGTACGACCGCTCCCTGAGCTTCAGTAAATTTGACACCAACAACGATGGCTTGCTGACAACTGAAGATAAAGGTGTGACCGCATTGCATAACGCCGATGGCACAACCGGTATTCAACTGGCGGTTTCTGACCATTATGCCATTCAGGTGCAAAACCAGTCCCAGTTGACGTCCTCAGATTTCAGTTTCAAAGCTATTTAACTTAATTTCCATCAGAAACCGAACCTGCACGGGCAGGTTCGTGTCAGTGTACTCCCGCATTATTAATAAAATAAAGGCTGAGTCATTTCAGCCTTTCATAAAAATAAAAAATCAATCTGAGAATTTCTTATGAGCAAACAAGAAAACCATTCTTCACAGAAGGCTTCATCGCAGCCTGATAATATTGACAGTGGAATTTACAGCTTATGTTCCATTGCGCATTATTATCATGTCCCGGCCAATCCTGAGTTTATTAAAAGGGACCTGGTGCTCACGGACGTCCATGCCGAAGCAAAAGATATTTTACGTGCCGCCCATCTGATTGATATGAAGGCGCGCGTGATTTCTCAATATAATGAAAAACGTCTCCTGAAACTCCCGCTTCCCGCCATTGTGAAACTGGATGACGGGAAATATTACGTGCTGACGGGTAAGAATGAGCAAAACCAGTTTCGCCTGTTCGACACAACCTCGCGTACAAATTCCATTTTATCCATGGATGAACTACTGACCCGGATTCAGGGCGAAATCATTCTGGTGCAGCGGAAATTACTGGGCAAAGGTAAAAACCCGGAAGGGTTTTCTGTGACATGGTTTATGCCCACCCTGCGGCGTTATCGTAAGCCTTTAATTCACGTTATTGTCGCCTCTTTTTTCATCCAGATTTTTGCCCTGATTACGCCCCTCTTTTTCCAGGTCATTATTGATAAAGTTCTGGTGCATAAAAGCTATGAGACACTGGTTGTCTTATCTATCGGGCTATTTGTAATTGGCTTTTTTGAAGTGGTGATGCGCTATTTGCGCACATGGGTATTGGCGCATACCGCCAACCGGATTGATGTTGAACTGGGCCGTCGCCTCTTCCATCATCTGTTTGCCCTGCCGATGCGTTATTTTGAAGCACGCAGTGCCGGCAACACCGTCGCACGTATCCGTGAGCTTGAGAACATCCGTAACTTCTTTACCGGTCAGGCGCTGTTTTCCGTCATCGATCTCTTTTTCATCGTGATCTTTTTAGCGGTTTTGTTCCTTTACTCTCCGTTCCTGGCCCTGATAACACTTGCCAGCATTCCGGTCTATTTCCTGATTACTTTCGCCATGCGCCCGTCAATCAAGAAGAAAATAGATGATAAATTCACCACCGGTGCTGCAAGCCAGCAGTTTCTGGTTGAAACCGTCGTCGGGGCGCAGACCGTTAAAGCGTCCGCCGTCGAGCCGATGTTCCGTAAACAGTGGGATGACAAACTGGCTTCGTATGTTCACGCGTCGTTTGAAGCCACACAGCTCACCTCGGTAGGTCAGAACCTGATTCTGTTCGTCAACAAACTGTTCTCGGTTCTGATCCTGTTCTTTGGCGCAGGGGCCGTTATCAATGGTTCTCTGAGCGTGGGGGAGCTGATTGCCTTCAACATGATTTCAGGCCAGGTTGTGCAGCCGATACTGCGGATCTCTCAGTTGTGGCAGGATTTCCAGCAGGTTCAGGTTTCCGTTGAACGCCTGGGCGATATTCTGAACGAGCAGCCTGAATTTATTACCCAACAGCACGGGGCTTTCTCCCAGATTAAAGGCAATATCCGTTTTAACGATGTCAGTTTTGCTTATAAACCTAATACCCCGGCGATTCTGAAAAATATCGACCTGGAGATCAAAGCAGGCGAAGTTGTCGGCATTGTCGGGTCATCCGGTTCAGGAAAATCCACGCTCACCAAACTTATTCAGCGCCTGTACTTACCGACGGAAGGCAATATTACCGTCGACGGTGTGGATATTCTGAATACGGACCCGGCCTGGTTACGTCGTAATATTGGCGTGGTGTTACAGGAAAATATTCTGTTCAACCGCACCGTACATGAAAACATTGCCTTCGCTAACCCAAATATGTCGCGTCAAGCCGTTATGCAGGCGGCTCATCTGGCAGGCGCACATGAGTTCATCTCCCGCCTGCCGGCAGGCTATGACACTATCGTTGAAGAGCGCGGCGGTAATTTATCCGGCGGCCAGCGTCAGCGTATTGCCATCGCGCGGGCTTTAGCCACCAATCCGGCAATACTCATTTTTGATGAAGCAACCAGTGCCCTGGATTATGAAAGCGAAAGTATTATCCGCAGAAATATGAAACACATTATTAAAGGGCGCACCGTCATTATGATTGCCCACCGTCTGTCAACGGTGCGCAACTGCGACCGTATTATCAGCATGGCAAATGGCGAAATTATGGAACAGGGTACGCACAGTGAATTACTCCAGCATAGCGGGATCTATTCCCATCTCTGGTCTTTACAAAGTGCTAATGAAGACGAACTGGAAACCAGTTCTGCTGCGGAGGAGACGGCCTGATGAAAATGTTCAATGTGATGCCAAAAAACTTTTCCAGCGATCGTGAATTTTTACCTTCGGTTCTGGAAGTCATGGAGTCCCCGCCCTCGCCTGTTGGCGTCCGTTTACTCTATGCCATTGCTGCCTTATTTATTCTGGCTTTTGTCTGGTCATTTATTGGCAAACTGGATGTTATCGCCTCTTCAAGCG
The DNA here is from genome assembly GCF_040786275.1 of Buttiauxella gaviniae. Lineage (NCBI taxonomy): Bacteria > Pseudomonadati > Pseudomonadota > Gammaproteobacteria > Enterobacterales > Enterobacteriaceae > Buttiauxella > Buttiauxella gaviniae. The sequence continues at coordinate 4,274,125 of NZ_JBFMVT010000002.1, read as the reverse complement.
GAAAAGTACAGCCGCAGGGAAACGTTAAAGTGGTTGAGTCGCTGGTGACCGGAAAGGTTGAGCGTATTCTGGTGCAGAACGGTGACTGGGTTGAAAAGGGGCAAATTCTGGCCACGCTGGACACCAGTGAAGTGAACTCGCAGTTTATTGATGCAAGCACCAGTCTCGCTTCCTATAAGGCGGAAACGCTGCGTCGCCAGAAAGAAAACATGCTGGTATCCGGTATTACTCTGGCCAACCCGCGCGTGAATGTTAATGACTCCATTGTGTGGAGTGACACCGACGTCACAGATGACAGTATTAAGCAGCGCGAAGCCACGGTTATGCAGGGGGAGCTGGCAAAACTAAATTCAGATTTGCAGAATATTCTTGCGCAGATTGCCCAGAACGCATCGCGTGAAACGTCAGCCAGAAATACCATTGCCTCCCAGCAAAGCCTGATTGAAACGCTATCGCAACGTATGACTATCCGAAAGGCGCTGGTTGCAAAGCAGGTTGTTTCTCAGGATGACTGGCTGCAGGTGATGTCTTCGGTAAAAGAGGCGCGCGGGAATCTGGTTTCCTCCCAGTCGCAACTGGCTGATACGGTGTCAAATAAAGCGATCCTTGAGGCCGGGTTTATTAAAACACGCGATGACTTTGTAGCTAATAATCTCCAGCAACTGGTCACCGCCGAGCGCCAGGTCTCTTCGTTGACCCAAAAAGTCGTTGAAGCGAAAGCGCAGCTTGACCATATGACATTGCGCGCCCCCATCAACGGAACCGTCGCGGCATTAAGCCTGACAACCATTGGTCAGGTGGTGTCTTCCGGAAATGAAGTGATGCGTGTGGTACCGGAAGGCACCACGATGGAAGTTATTGCGTATGTCCCTAATCAGGAAATTGGTTTTATCCGGGAAGGCCAGCAGGTGGATATTAAAGTCGATGCCTTCCCTTTCACCCGGTACGGCACGCTTGATGGCACGGTGGTAAAAGTTTCCCAGGATGCGATCCCGACAATGGACGCTCAGCAATCGCAGATGGACCCGACGCATGCTTCTCAGGCGAATCAGAAAAACAGCGGTGGCAGCCAGGCAACGCAAAATCTGGTATATCCCCTGACCATTAAGCTCAATGATAACCATATGATGATTGATGGCCGCAAAGTTAATCTGGTACCGGGCATGGGGATCACCGCCGAGATTAAAACCGATAAGCGCCGCCTGATCGATTACCTTATTTCGCCTGTCTATGATATGGCAACGAGTTCGCTTCACGAACGTTAATACTCCCTCATGTTATAAGTTTCTTTTGCTCTTTGTATGACTTGCCCTGCCAGTTTCTGGCGGGGCTTTTTTTCGTAATATAAAATTTAAGGTGCACTTCTGAATTATATTCCGGAACAGATTTCACTCTTTGTTTACCCTCCCCTTCAGAATGATTACTTTTAGTACCGGAAGTTTAATGGGGGATGTTAAATAAAACGGAGCGCGATTTTAGCTCTAAATAAAAATGGCGCCGTTATCAGTAACGGCGCCATTCGTTCAGGAAGATGAATGTAATGATAATCAGAAGTTCATCTTAAATCCTGCCGTGGCATTAAGCGCGTAGTTCTTCTCTGGCGTGTTTTCCAGCGCGGTTTTAGCGCTCACTTCCCCGTAGAACTGGTATTTGCCGTTGGCTAATTGCACTTCCCCCCCGCCGCCCAGACTCTGCCACAACGTCTGGGTGCGACGTGTCATCGGTAGATTTGAAACCTCAATCTGCGTGGCTGCGGAATACGCTTTCTCCAGGTTCGCAATGCCGTACACACGCAGATGCGAAGTCTCATTTGCCTTTGACCAGGCGCGCTGGTATTCAGGCGAAACGCCCACGCGAACCAGTGTACTTCCGTTGCTGTCGTCCGTGACGTGTGTCCCATACGGGTCGGTGAAATCCTGGAAATTAACCCAGGAATAAACCACCTGAGCCTGTGGTGTCAGCGTCCAGTTATCGGATAAAAGAATATGTTTCCCTGTTTCACTACTCAGCGCATAACCATATGCATGGTTATTTTCCGTCATGCTGCGTTTTAAGGTGTCTGAATAAAGCGATGAGCTGTACCAGTTAAACTGCGCCTGGTTATCAACATACCAGCCGTTATTCCCGTACCAGGTTAATGTGGCGCCCGGGCCATATCCGGTGCTGTCAATACTGCCGTTGCCGAACAGGGATTTAATATCTGCGTTAACGTTGCCATAGCGCGCATTCACTCCCGCGACCAGCGTCCCACTGGCATTTTCATGCACCACGCCATCCACACCGACCTGCCACATCACACTGTTGGTACGCAGGGTGCTGTCGGTGGCTGAAGACGTTGCGGTTTCTTTGGTTTTATTCCCGACCATGCGGCCCCAGCTACCGAGTTCTACGCCGTTCTCCAGCGTATCTGATGACGACCAGTTGCGCCCCCCCACCCGCTGTTTTAGCGTGCTGAGATGATTGAACTGCGCCAGTACGGACGGATAAGATTCGTAAAGCGGGACTCCCGGCTGCCAGATTGGGCGGAACGCCTGAGACGAAGAGCTCACATCTGAACCTGTCGGTGCCGGCGGAGCCCCATACGAACCGGTTGAGTCGGTTGTATCTACAGAAGCAGGCGGAGCCGGTGGCACCGGGCTGGTCACCTGCGAGCGCAGGTACCAGTCTCCGTCCTGCGGCGTGCTGACCCCGTTTTTATAGAGCTGATACGAGTACGGCCCGACGATTACGGCTCCCTGCCCGCGGAACTGATAGTCGCTTTTTAACGTGAAAATCCCGTCTGATCGACCGCCCACCTCCACCACTTTAACGCCGTTGACGGTCTGTGCCCCTAATCCCGCCCGGTTGGTAACAATCAGTTGCGTATTTCCGGAAGTATTACCGCTGACTTTCAGTTGATCGGTCAGGGAGTCATCGCCCGCCAGGGCTGCATTCATCACCAGTTGCCCGTTGTTTCCCTGATAATCACCGTTAACAACCAGTTGCGTTCCCGGCTGAGAACCGAAATTAAGGGTTCCCCCATTGGTTAATGTACCGGTTTGCTGGGTGTTCCCTGCCAGGTTTAGCCCCGCATTTTGCGCAATGGTTAAAGGTGAGGAGGCATTCAGAATACCGGCATTTTGCGTGCTCAGTACTCCCTGGGCTATCAGCGTGCTGCCTGCGTAAGTATTCGCCTGCTCAAGCTGCAATTCCCCTGCGCCCTGTTTGGTCAACGATCCTGCACCGGAGAGGCCCTGCTGCAACGTAAGGGTCTTATCGGCATCAACTTCAATCGCATCATTCAGACTGTTCAGCACCACGGCACGCGGCGTAACCATATTATCGGTCACGCGGAGGGTGCCGTTATTGAGGTTAACCGCGCCGGTTGACTCACCCAGATTGCCATCACCGGCTACAGAAAGCGTCCCGCCATTGATATAGGTGCCGCCGGTATAATCATTATTCCCGGAGAGGATCAGCGTGCCCGCATCTTCTTTAACCAGTGCGGTATTGCCGGTCAGTTTGCTGGCGATAGTCGCGGTGATGACTGCCCCGGCAGTGGTGCCGTCGCCCACGCGAATAATCGCCCCGTCTGCCTGGCTGTTTTTCTGTAGCGTTAACTCTCCGTCCTCTAACTGGTAGCCGTCGACCACAAACTGCATACCGTCGGTATTGATGGCGCCATCTACATTATCCACGCTCACTTTGCCCGGTGCGGCTGAGAAAACAGCAAAGCCCTGCTGCGCCCAGTTAGCATTAGGTGCCCCGTACTGATTGGTCCAGTCAGACGTGGGGCTGGCACGCCAGGTGCCATCCCCTCCAGAAATGACTCCGTCATTAGCGACGGAATCGGTACCTTCCCAGAAATTCAGTGGATTACGGGTCGTGCTGTTGATCAGGTTAACCTGATTTTTAACCGCCGTTTGCACGTAGATATCCGCCGGATTGACACCCGCCGGAAGTGAGTTGACCTCGAGAGTGTTATCCGTTAACTCCCCCTGATAATTAAACAGACGGTAGACGCCGGGTAAAAATTTCCCGCCAGGCGAGGCACTGACATTCAGTTGCCCGTCAAGCATCAGGTCGCCACCGACACTGGTGAGCGAGTTAAGCGCGCCCCCCGCAACATTCGCTTCACCAAACTGGTAGTTCAGCACGCTGTTCTGGTTAAGCTGCAAAGCCCCGGCAATATTCAGGGTGCCCAGTTTTCCTGCTGCGCTGCCCGGTGAAAGGGTTGCGTCATCGTCGATGATGACATCGCCGCCAACCGTACCCGAACCACCCAGGACACCCTTAGCCTGCGTTTCAATAAGGCTCAGAGCGCTGCCAAAAGAGCCATTGATATAAAGTTGCGCATTATTTTCAACCGTCACGTCACCCTCGAAATGATCGCTGGTTCCGCTGAGCGTTTGCGCCCCGGATGTAATCGTCAGGTTTGATGAGTCGTCACCGGTAAAGATTCCGCCGAAGTCCCCTTGTGCATCGGTAAGGGTGAGTGCTTTGCTGCCGAGTAAGACTTCAGCGGTACTGTCGCCGGCAAGCGCCGATATGCTGGTTGCCGTGTTAATCCCCGTCACGTCAAACTGGCTGTTGGTCAGCGTCAGTAGTTGAGAGTCTGCGAGACTTCCGTCGCCAGACAGCAGTAATGATCCGTCCGTTACGGTGGTGTTTCCGCTGTAAGTGTTAACGCCACTGAGAGTTTCGTTCACGCCGTTCAGTTCAATATCGCCCGAGCCACTTATCACCCCGGCAAAAGTACTCCCCGTTTTATCATTGGTGAGTTTTAACGTCTGGCCGCCCAGCGTGACATTTGACGTGCTGTCTCCGCTCATCGCTTTCAGGCTTACCGGCTGATTCGCGGTCGAAATATCAAGGGTGCCGTTCTCCAAATCCACCTGTTTTGAGGCCGTAAGCGAACCCTCCTGCGAAAGACTCAGGGTGCCGCCTTTGATATTTGTCGCACCGGTATAGCTGTTTTTGCCCGTTAAGCGCAGCGTCCCGTCACCAAGTTTGGTCAAATCTCCCGTTCCGCTAATCCCGCGATCGTCAGTCAACGTGGTGTCGGTGTCGGTCTGAAGGGCACCGCCTTCGTCCGTGAGAGAAATATCACGGTTAAGGTTCAGCGTGGTGCGGGTTTCCAGGGTGCCGCCGTCAAGAATCACTTTTCCGGAGGCATCACCAAGGTTATTGCTTTGCGCGACGCTCAGCACGCCGCTCTCAATAGTGGTATCACCCGTATAGGTATTCACGCCCCCGAGAATGAGCTTGCCGTACCCCTCTTTCGAGAGGCCGCTGGCGCCGGTAAGAATACTGTTTATCGTCGCGATGTAACCGGAGCTTGGCTCTGAACCATCCCCGACCCGAATGATTGAATCGGTATCGCCATCAACCGGCGTTAAGGTCAGAGTGCCATCCTCTAATGTGTATCCATCAACATAGAACTGCATCCCGGAGGTATTAATATCGCCATCCGTGTTATCCACGGTGACGGTTCCACCGGTGCCCATAAATACCGCAAAGTTTTTATCACTCCAGGAGGAGTTAAGTTTTCCGGTCTCAATGGTCCAGGGATCCGTTACGCTGTCACGCCATGTTCCGTCGCCCCCCTGGATAGCGGAGTCGTTAGGCGTGCCGTTATCACCGTCCCAGAAACGCAATGTAATTCCGGTGGAGTTAATCAGGTTTACCTGACCCTTAATATTGGTCTGAATATAAAAATCATCGGCATCAAACCCAACCGGTAACTTCGCGATGGCCAGCGTGTTGTCATTTAACGTTCCGTCATAATTGAAAATCCGGTAGACGCCATAGTTAAATTTCTGCCCCGGTGTCACGGTCACATTAAGCTCACCGTCGAGCGTTAAGTCACCGTTAACATTGGTCAAATCGTTATTTTGCCCACCAGGGGTATAGGCGCTACCAAACTGATAATTAAGCTGGCTCAAATCAGAGAGACTCAAATCCTTTTTAATGGTGAGCGTGCCTACGGGAGACGTGGCTGTTTCCAGACCGGGGTTAAGGATCCCATTATCAGCAATATCAACGCTGCCCCCCACGGTTCCCGTCCCCGCAAGCCGGCCACCTGAATTAATATTGACCTGGCTTGCACTGCTCCCCAGCGTCCCGGTAACAATGGCACTCGCGCTATCATTGGCCGTTGTGGTTCCGCTAAACGTTGAACTGTTTCCGCTGAAGGTTTCGCTTCCCTCATCAATAGTCAGATTTCCGCTCCCGGTAATATTCCCCGCAAACGTATCCTGGGCATTCGTTAAGGTTAAGGTTTTACTTCCCAGAGCCAGAGTACCCGTGCTGTCGCCGGACAGGCGAGCCAGGCTTGCGCCGGTGTTTACAGCAGAAATATCAACGCTTCCGCTTTTAATATTTAACAGGCGGGTGTTAGCAATACTGCCATTACCTGACAAATTCAGGCTTCCGCCATTCACGGTGGTTTGCCCGGTGTAAGTGTTTATTCCGGTCAGCGTGGTTTTATGGCTACCGGTCTGATTTAAATCCCCGGCACCGCTCAGAACACCACTTAATATAAAATCGTGAGTTCCACCCAACGTCAGACCGTTTCCACCAGAAGCATCCGGATTAACCAACAGCGTGATATTTTTATTGATGGTAATGCCATCTGAGGCAGCGCCAAGCCCGCCCCCCTGAGCTTTAACCACGGACGCGCCTAACGATGTGCCGGTGGTTAACAGTAACAAGCCGTTGTTTAAAATTGCATCACTGAGGGAAAGTGTGTTACTTAGCGTCCATGTTCCGCTGTTCAGAATTAAATGTTCAATACCTATGTATTGCGAACCATCAAGAGAGCCCCCGCCGGTGGTATCACTTCCTGCTGTTGCCAGTGCATTTTGTAATAAAAGGGTGTCACTGCCACCCCCATATACCGTGCCGGAAATGACACTTCCCGTTGAAAGCAGGAGCTGGTTTGTGCCGCCATTAAAATAAATGGCATAGTTTTGCGCGCCATCTCCACCCGCCCCGGCATTAATAACGCCGGCGTTTTGTATCAGCAGGTTGCCACCCCGAATAGCCATCCCCCCATCCGAATAGGCCGAACGAGAAGCCCCTGCGGCACCGCCTTCCCCGTTACCCCCTCTACCACCCTGAGGCGTTGCCAGGTTATTACCTCCGTTTCCTCCATTAATCGTTCCGGTGTTGATGATGCTAACCTGTGCGGTATTGCCTGAAACATAAATACCCGCCCCGCCACCGCCGCCACCGCCGTTCCAGGTGGTGGTACTGGAGCCGCCTGTTATCGTGCCGCTGTTGGTTACTGAGGAGTTAGTCACGACGCCTGCACCACCGCCGCCGCTGCCAGTTCTGCCCCCGCGCCCGGTTCCCCCCATTCCCCCCGCGCCACCGGTAATAACACTTTTATTGATGATGGCCCCTTTAGCCACCACACCGGTTCCACCGCCGCCGCCGCCGTTAGCGCCGCGGGTACCATCACCATCAGAGCCGGTACCGCCAGCCCCGCCTGTGACTGAGGTGGTTATGGTGGTTGCTGTTGAAATGACACGTCCCGCTCCCCCCCCATTGTTATACCCACCACCATGTTTAAAACCTACGCCACCATTACCCCCAACACCGGTCGTGCTGTCCCCGGCATCGCCAGCAAAGCCATATTCAGAGGAGTTAAATCCACCGTTGCCGCCATCTCCCCCGGCAAATGCCGGGTTAACAATGGTGCTGATTGAAAGCGTCAGTAAACTGAGAGAAAACGGAATAATGGGGAGTCTGGCGCGATGCACTCTGAGTGCCGAAGATGTTTTTTTATATTTATCCATTTTAAAATCCTCAACAAGAACGGACGAAGAGTCTTGTTAATTAAAGGCTGTGTATCGATTTACATGACTGGCAATGTGAAGCAAGCGAACAAAATATTAGAAATGCATTTGTGGTTTGCATGAGAGGGACATTATTAAAAAATAAAATAATGTAATAAATACAACTCAAAATATATTCATCACCAAAGGTGAATATTCTTCAGATCGTTATTATCCAAACCTCTCGTTGATGATTAAACACATTCCGGCGTATTTGAAAAATTTACCACAGTATTATCTGGTCATTTTCTTATCTGTTTGTCAGAAAATTCTGTAGTTCAATCATTGGCGAAGAACAAGATTATCAATATTCCGCAAACTCCCACCCGTGTGGGCGGGAGTTATGGTCTTCCCGGTAATTATGCCGCCTGCGTTGCTGCCAGAAGTGCATTACCGGCGCTGGCGGGTTGTGTTGCTGATGTTGTTAACGCTGCTGATGTCGGTGCAATACTGGCCATCGCCGTTACCAGTTGCCCGGTTGCACTGTTGGCTCCTGCAGAATTAGAGATGTGAATTTCGCTAACACCCCCCTGCCAGATTTGATCCATCGAGGCCTCAAACGTCCCCGTTGCGCTATATGCGCCCCACGGATTGGTAATCACAAATTTACTGGTATCCGCATCAAACGCCGTAATCGCCATCTCATGGCTTTTAACAAAATGGGTATCATCATTGGTGTTTATCTCACTCCCCATATCCACAGCTTCCCCGGAAAGCACCGCCGTTTTCAGAATGTCGAAAACAGTCGAGTTCCAGGCCGCCTCCGTGTAATGGCTCGCTTTGTAATCGGTGATCGTATTCCCTGTGATTTCAGCCAGTTTGTTGTTCCCGTAACCGCTAAGGCTGGAATAGGCGTTGACGTCATTTTGATAAGTGGCTTCGAAAGCAACATTGGCCCGCTCAAGAATAGTCGCCCAGCTTGAGGTACTCATATTCGCGCCATTGCCCGGGGCTTTACCATCAACCGTGACCCAGTCGGCAACGCCTTTATTAAAGAAGCGCACGCTGTAGGTGTCATTCGTATTCTGAACAATCATCGATTTGATGAAGTCAGGTGAAACATTTACCACCGCCTGAAGACCGCCGAGAAGAGAACAATCCCCAATTCCGCCCTGATGAATATCATTGATAGACGGTGTGCCATTAACAAACAGCGGGCGTCCCTCAACATGAGCTGATGATGAGGTCGCGGGATCATTGCTTCCATCAAACCAGTTGGCGATAAGCTGGTTGAACTGTGTGGAGGTCGTCCCCACGGCAAGGCTGCCCATACGACTTAGGGTTCCATCCACCGGCGATGTCCAGGAGACTGAAGCGCCATTCGCTCCCGTCGTCATGCAATTGACCAGCGAATATGTTGGCGAACGGGTGCCGCAAACGGTGCCAATATTTTGCACGTAGGTATTCAGATCGCCGTACTGCGCGGCACTTAATCCGTCGCTCAGGCCCGCAGCAAAACCCTTCAATACGGCCTCAATGGACTGGAAGCTAAACAGCGAGTTACCACCGGCTGAAACAGATGACATGATGCTTTTCAGTGAGGAATCGCTCAGGCTGTTAATCAGCGTGTCTTTGGTATTGTCTGATAACGATAACAGCGCAGTCTGTTGCTGAGTCAGGGATGCAAGTTGTTGCTGGCTTAAACGTGGCGCGATAGTCAGCAGCACATCAGCACTGAGAGATTGCAGATTGCCGCCAAACACGGCGAGATGCGCGCTATCCAGAGCGGCGATGGCAGACGGCTTCATATCGGCAAACTGGGCAGGCGTTAAGGCTGCAAACTGAGCGATGTCGGTATTATTGATAAAAGCCGCTGGAAGCCATTCCGGGTGCGCCAACGCCTGAACCTGAGTGGTGCTCAATGAGGAGATCTGCGTTTGAGTTAACCCCTCATACTGCATGCGGGTTAGCGCTGCAATTTGAGTGGTCGACAGCGCAGAGATGTTTAGTACACCGAATTTTGCGCATGCCATAGCGCCCAGATTATTCATGGAAGCGACCTGGGCAGCACTTAGAGCGGTCAGGTGCGTGTTATCAATTCCCGAGAGTGTGGCGGCAGAAATCTGATTCAAACGGCTGGCGTTCAGCGCCGTAAAGGACGCCAGTTGCAGATGATTGAACCAGTCCGCGCTGAATTGACCGTAAAGGGAAGACAACTGAGCCATCTGCGATGGCAGCAGGCCTGCGGCAGCCGTCGCCGGTAACCAACTGGCATGCTGGAAACTGCCGATTTGCGCCTTGGTGAACAATGAAACCTGCGCGGCGGTAAGCCCTGCCCAAACATCTTTGGTCCATCCTGCCATCACAGATGCGGAGACGCTTGTCAGGTTGAGCAGGCCGAACTGGGCGTTACTCAGAGTGGTCAAACTTTGTAGGGCTGCCACCTGAGAGGCAGATAAGCTGCCCAAAGTCGCAGTCGGTATCCATTCCGGGTGCGCCATCGCTGCAATCTGATCGGACGTCATGGTGGAGACAAAATCGGCTGTTAATAAATCATAATCTGCCTGAGTCCAGCCATTAATAGTATTTACATCAGGTGAAGCGGTCGCATCTTGTGTTGTTGACATACCTTACCCCTTAACAATGGATATTATTTATTTAGAGCCCTTATGATTTAAATCAGGCACACAAGATACTTGTGAAAATTAATTCACTCAGGCTGTTTAGAATGATTACTGCACTGTTGAGTAATAACCTCACCTTCACAATAATATGGCATTAACTAAAATTCAACATTGCAGTAACATTAAAAACACCGAGGTAGAAATTAAATCTGGCATTCATTAGGGGTGTTTATGAAATGCAACCATTAACCTATCAAATCCGCGAATTACATAAGTTACCTTAATAAACCTATCGTTTTACAACGCCATTTTGTCACACTCATTAACACTTTGTTTTTGCGGCCACTCTTACAGAAAAATAACCCGTTGGGGTTAGCTAAAATATAAATATGATTATATTGGGTTTTATTTAATCAATTTATCGTGCGGAAAGTTGTTTATGGAAAAAATAAACCCCCGCACTTTCGGACGGGGGTTCAGGTATTAATGGTGATTACGCGACTTGCGAAGCAACCAGAAGCGCGTTGTTTGAATTAGCGGCTGGCGCTGCCGCCCCTGACGTTGCTGCGGACGTCGGTGCAATACTGGCCATCGCCGTTACCAGTTGCCCTACCGCACCTGTTGCAACGTCGGAGTTAGCAATATGTACACTCGTATTTCCGTTCCCTCCCTGCCACATCTGATCCATTGATGCTTCAAATGTGCCATTAAAATTAGCGTTGCCCTGAGCCCCCCAAGGGTTAGCAATGACAAAGTTGTTGGTATTTTCATCAAATGAGATGATTGCCATCTCGTGACCACTGATAAAATCTGACTTATTGTTCTGCGCATCTTTCGTGTATTCAAAGCTCCCGATATCCGTCGGTTGCCCGGCCAGAACAGCAGTTTTCAGAATATTAAAGATTGTCGTATTCCAGTCAGCTTCTGAATAACTACCGGGACTATAAGAGATAATTTTATCTCCGGTAATTGCCTGCAGTTCTTCGTCACCAAATCCTCCCACACTTTCATAACTGTTTCCGGAGTTCTTAAATGATGCCTTGAAAGTAGCACTTGCGCGCTCAAAAATAGCGGCCCAGGAAGAACCTGAAACGCCCTCGCCATAAGAGCAGGTCTGATTATCCACCGTCACCCACTCGGCTTTATTACCATTAAAGAAACGAACACTGTATGAGCCGTTAGCATTCTGCGTGATCATCGATTTAATGTAATCCGGCTGAACATTCACAACGGTCTGCAAGGCACCAAGCATCGAGCAGTCACCAATAGAGCCCTGGCTGATATCATTGATAGTCGGCGTGCCGCTATCACCAAACAAAAGGCGGCCATCAGTGTAATAAGTATTAGACGAGCCCGGATCGTTGGTGCCATCAAGCCAGGCGGATATCTGCTCGCCAAACTGAATGGAGGTTGAGCCCACCGCAAGATTGCCAATCCGGCTGTAGGTACCGTCGGCGCCTGTCCAGTTAACCGAAGCACCATCAGCAGCGTTAACCATGCTATTGACCAGAGAATAGATCGATGAGTTCTCACCGCAGACCTGACCAATAGCCTGCGTATAGCTTTGCAGCCCGGCATACTGAGAGGCCGTTAAGCCGTCACTTATTCCTGCATCAAGGGTTTTCATCACTGACTCAATCGCATTGAAGCTGAACAGTGTTCCGGCCCCGGATGCGACTGACTGCATGATGCTTTTCAGTCCGGCATCGCTCAGGCTGTTAATCAGGCTCTGAGCCGCAGTATCACTGGTTGTCAGCATCGTGCGCTGATTATCAGTAAGCGCGTTGAGCTGGGTGGCTGTCAGACGAGGTCTGACTTCCAGCAACTCCTGTTGGGTGAGCGCGGTGGCGTCCCCGGGCCAGACGGCGAGATGGGCCGCATCCAGAGAGGTAAAGGCAGCGCTACTCAGGCCTGCAAACTGAGCTGCCGTCATGGCGCTAAATTGTGCAACGCTGATGTTATTGATGAGCCCCGGCGCCAGCCACTCCGGATGCGCCAACGCCTGAATCTGAGCAGAGCTGAACGAGGAAAGCTGCGTCTGGGACAGCCCCTGGTACTGCTTCAGTGTCAGGGCGGAAATCTGTGCGGTGGAGAGAGCTGAAATATTTAGCTGGCCGAATGCCCTGCTCGGCATTGATCCAAGATTCGTCATAGAGGCAACCTGGGCTGCACTCAGAGCGGTCAGGTGTGCACTATCCATACCAAAGAAAGCCGACCATGAAATCTGACTCAGACGACTGGTGTCCAGCGCGGTAAATGAAGCCAGTTGCAGATGGTTGAACCAGTCTGCACTAAATTGTCCGTAATTGGCGGATAACGGGGCCATTTGCCATGGCAGCAGGCCTGCGGCAGCGGTCGCGGGTAGCCAACTGGCATGCTGAAAACTATCAATTTGCGCCGCCGTGAAAGAAGAAACCTGTGCGGCAGTGAGCCCGGCCCATACCTGACTTGACCATCCGGCCATCACAGATGCGGAGACTCCTGTCAGGTTAAGCTGGCTAAACTGAGTATTACTCAGGGCTGCAATATTGGTGATGTTGAGGACTTCCACCGCAGTCAGACTGCTGAGGTGCGAAAACTGATAAGGCGTCAGTCCCTGTAGCGCGGTGGTGCTGAGGCTGTTAAGCCAGCTGTCAGGCAGTTTAGAAAAATCGGTATTGATGGCGTTGACCTGGGCGACAGTCAGTGCGCTGACAATATTCAGCGGCAGCGCTGCCGGATTGGCGATGGCGCCGATCTGAGCGGTGGACAGGGTGTTGAACTGGGCTGACGTCAGGGCCGCATACTGGTCAGGTGTCCAGGCCGCAATCTGTGCGGAGGACATAGCCGAGAGGTTAAGCAAACTGAACTGATGCCCGCTTAACTGGCTGAGATTGTTTAATGCCTCGATCTGGGTAGCGGTGAGTGCACTCAGACGGGCATCGCTTAAACCCACAACTGTCGTTGCGGTGAGCTGGCCGATTTGAGTAGCGGTTAATCCCTGGAATGTTTCAAGGCTCAGGCCATTGATCCAATCGGCAGAAACCCTGGAGAAGTCCAGTTTAATCACCCCAATCTGGGCAGCGTTAAGCGCACTGAAATGGGCAAAATCAATCTGCGCCCAGTTTGCCGCTGATATCTGTGCCAGGCGACCGTTGTCCAGCGTCTGGAAAGAGTCCAGGCGCATCTGGTTAAACCAGGTACCGCTGAAACGACCGTAGTTTGCGGTGAAGACCAGTACCTGCGAGGGCATGATGCCGGAAACTGCCGTCAGTGGCAGCCAGGTGGCATTCTGCATGGCATTAATCTGGTCAGTGGTTAAGAGCGACATCTGCAACGCGGTCGTCCCGGCCCAGACGCTTTGACCCCATTGCGCCATGGTAGTGGCAGAAATGGCGGTGAGATCGAGCAGACCGAACTGAGCACTGCTAAGCGACGTTATCCCATTCAGGGCGGTAACTTGCGAGGCAGACAGAGCATTCAGATGGGCATTGTCGAGACCGCGTACGGTTGCCGCGCTGATTTGAGCGATTTGAGCCGTACTCAGGCTCTGGAAAGCATTCGTGTTCAGTGCATTAAGCCAGTTCACGGAAAAGGTGGATAAATTTGTAGTGATCGCTGCTAACTGGTTTGCAGTCAATCCATTGACCGCCGCCAGTGGCAGGTTCCCGATATTGGGAATAGCGGCGACCTGCTCCGGGCTGAGGGAGGAGATTTGCGAAGCCGTGAGTCCAGAGAATTCGGTGGCATTCAGACTGGCAATCTGCGTTGTCGAGAAGCCCGAAATATTGAGGGCTCCGAACTGGCTGGCTGTGAGTGCGCTGATATGCGCATTATCAAGGGCGCATACGGTTGCCGCGCTGATTTGAGCGATTTGAACTGTACTCAGGCCCCGGAAGGCATCAGGGCTCAGCGCATTAAGCCAGTTGACGGAGACGGTAGAGAAATCGATGGTGAGAGCAGGCAGTTGGTTTGCAGTCAACCCACTTACCACGGCGAGCGGCAGGTTAACGATATTAGCAATAGCTGATACTTGCGACGGGCTCAGAGAGGAAATTTGTGCCGCGCTAAGCCCGGCATATTCCATCGCAGTTAAGCCTGCAATCTGGGATACGGACATCCCGGAGATATTCAGTAACCCGAACTGAGCGCTGCTTAATGCGTCGAGTTTATTGGTGCCGGCAACCTGGGCGGCCGTCAGGGCAGACAGATGCGCGGCATCGACACCAACCAGTTGCGGGCGGGTCACATGATAAAATGCCGCAGGGCTTAAGGCCTGCAAAGCCGGAATACTTAACGCATTTATCCATGCCGCGGTCGGGTAAAAAGTCACCTTTATGCTGCTGATTTGTTCCGGGGTAAAGGCGCTGACCGCAGCGGTGGGCACTTGCTCAGGGTGCAACATTGCCTGCACCTGAGCAAGGGTCATGGACTGAACAAGATTGGCAGTCAGTAAGGCATAATCGGCCGCAGTCCAGCTGCTGATGGTATTAAAATCAGGTGTTACGGTAGCATCTTGTGTTGTAGACATACTTTACCCCTTAACAATGAATATTATTTACTTAGAGCCCTTATGATTTAAATGAGGCACACAAGATACTTGTGAAAATTAATTCACTCAGGCTTTTAAGAATTGAAAGTTCGCTGTTGAATAATGACCTCACATTCACAGTAATATCTCTTTAACTAAAACTCAACACCTTCGCAACGCAAAGAAAAACGAAAAAGGAGCTGAGTTACGCATTCATTAGGGACGTTTAATAAATATGAGAATTAACCTGCCAAACAGGCGGCTCACATCAATGACCTTAATAAAACCGACGTTTCTTAATGCCGTTTCGTTACACTCATTAACACTTTAGCTTTCTTTTTTATTTATAGATAACCAGTTAGTGGTAATAAGGGCATTAAAAGGATTACGCGGTTCTTTATTTATTTCTTTTATTTAATAGAAGCTAAATTCTGAAAGAAAAGAACCCCCACACTTTCGTACGGGGGTTTAGGTATTAATGGTATTTATGCTGCATGCGAAGCAACAAGAAGCGCGTTGTTTGAATTAGCGGCTGGAGCAGGAGCTATTAAATCTGCCGCTGATGTCGGAGCGATACTGGCCATCGCCGTTACCAGTTGCCCTACCGCACCCGTTGCAACATTAGAATTCGCCCAGGCAACATAGCTTTTACCGTCTTCCCACATTTGATCCGTCGTGGCCTCGAATGTTCCATTGAAACCTGAGGTGGAGTCCGCTCCCCACGGGTTGGTAATGATGAATTTATCCGTATTGTCATCGAAACCAATGATGGCCAACTGGTGCCCTGAAACAAAATCCGTATAGCCGTTCACCGAATCCTTTGTGTTTTCCCAACTGGAAATTAACGCTGGTTGATGGTTTAACACGGCGGCTTTTAGCTCAGGAACAATGCTTGAATTCCATTTATCGAGTGTTGGCGTGTAATAGGACGTAACGGTGTCGCCTGTCATTGCTTCCAGTGGATCCCACAACCCGCCATCTAAAAACGCGTAGGTATTATCCGCCCCGCTATACGTTGATCGGTATTGCAGATAGGCTCGCTCATAAATAGCAGCCCATGAAGAAGAGGAAGAAGACTCTCCGTAAGAGCAGACATTATTATCTACCGTGACCCAGTCAGTATTTCCCCCCCTGAAGAAACGCACGCTGTAGGTGTCATTGCTGTTCTGTACCACCATCGATTTAATAAAGTCCGGGCTGGTATTCACCACTGACTGGAAGGTTGATAACACCCAGCAGTCACCAATTTGTCCCTGGTGAATATCATTGATAGTCGGTGTGCCATTGGCAAACAGCGGTCGTCCATCGACGTGAGCCGTTGAAGAGGAAACCGGAATATCCGCGCCGTCAAACCAGGTGGAGATCAACTGGTTAAACTGAGTCGCAGATGACCCTACATTCAGGCTGCCGATACGGGTGAATGTCCCGTCCGTATTGACCCAATCCACCGATGCACCGCCAGCGCCATTCACCAGACCATTAGCCAGGGAATACACCGAAGAATCTTTACCGCAGATCTGACCGATATTCTGGACATAGCCCTGCAAAGCCGTATAGGCGGAAGTGGAAAGGGAATCGGTCAGGCTGGCATCCAGAGCTTTCATCACCGACTCAATCGCGCTGAAGCTGAATAAGGTCCCGGCGCTGGAAACAACGGACTGCATAATGCTTTTCAGGCCGGCATCGCTCAGGCTGTTAATCAGCGTCTGGGAAGTGCTGTCACTGGCGGTAAGCATACTGCGCTGGCTATCGGTGAGCGTTCCAATCTGAGTTGAGGTCAGGCGTGGCCCAACCGCCAGCAACTCCTCCGGAGTCAACGCCTTCAGATCGCCTGAGTAGACCGCAAGATGAGCAGCATCCAGTGAGGCGATAGCGCCAGGCTTCAGGCTGGCGAGCTGGGCTGGCGTAAGGGCGGCGAACTGAGCAATGTCCGTATTATTGATAAGAGCCGATGCGAGCCATTCCGGGTGCGCCAGCGCCTGGATCTGGGTGGCGCTGAAGGAAGAGAGCTGCGTTTGCGTTAGCCCCTGGTACTGGCCCAGGGTCAGGGCTGCAATCTGGCTGGTAGAAAGAGCCGAGATATTTAGCACGCCAAATTTTGCCGATGCCATAGAGCCCAGATTATTCATTGAAGCGACCTGCGCGGCGCTCAGGGCTGCCAGGTGAGCGGTGTCCATTCCCGAGAGCGCGGAGGTAGTAATCTGGTTCAGACGGCTGGTGTCGAGGGCGGTGAACGAAGCCAGTTGCAGATGGTTAAACCAGTCAGCACTGAACTGACTGTAATTGGCAGATAACGGGGCCATTTGCCACGGCAACAGGCCTGCGGCAGCGGTCGCGGGTAGCCAACTGGCATGCTGGAAACTATCGATTTGCGCCGCCGTGAACGAAGAGACCTGCGCGGCGGTGAGGCCTGCCCACACCTGTTTGGACCATCCTGCCATCACAGATGCGGAGACACCTGTCAGGTTGAGCTGGCTAAACTGAGCGTTACTCAGTGCCGCAATACTGGTGATCTTGTTGACTTCAGCCGGGGTCAAGCTGCTGAGGTGTGAGAACTGGTAAGGCGTCAGTCCCTGTAACGCCGTGGTACTGAGGCTGTTGAGCCAGGTATCGGGCAGTTTAGAAAAATCGGTATTGATGGCGTTGACCTGGGCGACAGTCAGGGCGCTGACAATATTCAGCGGTAGCGCTGCCGGATTGGCGATGGCGCCGATCTGAGCTGTGCTCAGAGTATTAAACTCCGCCGGCGTCAGGGTTGCATACTGGTCAGGTGTCCAGGTCGCAATCTGTGCGATAGACATAGCTGAGATGTTAAGGAGGCTGAACTGATGGCCGCTCAACTGGCTGAGGTTGTTTAATGCCGCGGTCTGGGTAGCGGTGAGTGTGCCAAGGCGGGCATCGCTTAAACCGACAACTGTCGCAGCGGTGAGCTGGCCGATCTGGGTGGCGGTCAGCCCCTGGAATGTTGCAAGGCTGAGGCCATTGAGCCAGTCGGCGGAAACGCCGGAGAAGTCCAGTTTAATCACCCCGATCTGGGCGGAGTTAAGCGCGCTTACGTGGGCAAAATCAATTTGTGTCCATGTCGTCGCAGAGATCTGACCAAGACTCGTCACACTCAATGACTGGAATGCGGGGATACTCAGGTTGTTCACCCAGGCTGAAGAGAACCAGGAAAAACTGATATTGATATTAGCCAATTGTTCCGCGCTAAATCCTGTGGCGGCAGAGGCTGACATCCAGTCAGGATGCTGCATAGCCTTTATCTGAGTATCGCTTAACGTTGTTATCTGCTGGGCTGTAAGGCCTGAATAATTGTTGTGTGACCAATTCCCAATCGCGGATGCCGATAACCCTGTCAGATTGAGCTGGCTAAACTGAATGCTACTGAGCGACGTTATACCATTCAGGGCGGTAACTTGAGTGGCAGTAAGAGCATTCAGATGGATGTTATCCAGGCTGGCAACTTTTGCCGAGGTAATTTGGCCTATCTGAGTCGTGGTCAGCCCCTGAAATGCGGTAACAGCCAGGCTGTTTAGCCAGGCAGCGGAGACCGAAGCAAGGCTTGGCGTAATAACAGCTACCTGCCCAGCAGTTAAACCAGTGACCGCCGTAACCGGGATCCATTCCGGGTGAACCATTGCTTTAATTTGATCGGATGTCAGAGCTGAGACAAGTCCCGCAGTCAATAAAGCATAATCTGACTGAGTCCAGGTACCAATGGTGTTTATATCCGGTGAAGCGGCAGTATCTTGTGTTGTTGACATATATTACCCCTTAAAAGCCTATATTTCTTTTTGGGTACCTGATGAGTTAAACCCGGCGTAATAACACCGTAAAACTTAATTCACTCAGGTCTTTCAGGATGGATGATGCGCAGATGAAAATTCACATCACTATCAAATTAATTTCTCATTAACTAAAAATCAACATCCTTTAAACATCATGCAGGATGTTTTGATTAGCCAGTCTTAATGAATATCGGTGTCACCTCGCCTTTATGGATAAATTCTATTAACAACCCTGAAGAGAACCTCGATTTAGATAAAAACATGTCATAGTTATTTACACTTTAGGACAGCGCAGAGGTGATATTTATATTTCTTCCACTGCTACATGGTCATCAATTAAATAATTAGCGGAACAAATCGAAAAATATAAAACCTCGGTTTAACGCTCATGTAAGGAACTGGACGTCACGTCATAAACCGGGGAAATTAAATATTCAATGAGTCGCCGTCTGTCGGTTTTTATTTCTGCCGTCACGCCCATGCCGGGAACCAGATTGATTCTGTTGCCGTCCGCATCAATAAAATTTTGTGCCAGAGAAACGGTTAACGGGAACACCAGCGTACTGGTCGCCTGGCCGCCGCCGAAGCTGCCGGTCATCGCATTTGATGCATGGGTGGGATCCCGCTGGCTTTGTTGAGCATCAGCATCGGGGATCGCGTCTTTGGAGATTTTTTTTACCGTGCCATTCACGGTACCGTAGCGGGTAAACGGAAAGGCGTTGATCTTCACATCCACATGTTGCCCTTCCCTGATAAAACCTATCTCCTGGTTTGGCACGTAGGCAATCACTTCCATGCCGGCCTCTTGCGGAACCACGCGCATCAGTTCGTCGCCCCGGTTGATAACCTGCCCCGGCGTTGTCAGGCTTGAGGCGGCAACAATGCCATCCGTCGGGCTGGTCAGCGTCATATGGTTGAGCTGGACCAGGCTCTCCTTAAATTTTTCGCGCAGACTGGCGGCCTGGCGTTCAGCCTCGACCAGTTTTTGCAGGTTGGTCGCCACAAAATTATCGCGCGTCTGTTGGAACGAACCGCTGAGAATGGTTTTGCTGGCGATAATATTGCTCAACTGTGCCCGGGAGTTAGCCAGATTATTTTGTGCTTCTTTGACATTCGCGATGACCTGTAACCAGTCGTCGCGGGAAACCACCTGTTTTTCAACCAGATCCCTTCGCAAATGCACGCGCTGGTTCAGGGTATCAATCAGGCTTTCCTGAGAGCTGATTGCGGTGCGCATCGAGGATTCCTGCACCTGGTTTTGTATCAGTTTGGCCTGAATATCCTCGAGATCGGCATTGAGTTTAGCCAGCTCGCTACGCATTACGGCGTCTTCACGGCTGCGAATATCCTCCGGGATCGGCGAGTTTTCCGGCCACTCGAGCGCACTCGTTTGCACAAGTTGACCGCTGTTCAGGGTTAACCCCGAAAGTCGTGAATCCTCTGTCTGACGGCGAATAATTTCAGCCTGCCATGACAAGAGCTGTGAGCCAATATCGCTGTGCTGGGCCTGGACGTCATTTGCCTCAAGCATCACCAGCTTTTGCCCGGCACGTACACGATCGCCATTCTGCACGAGGATCTGCTCCACCTTACCGTTGACCATCGACTCCACCACTTTCACATAACCCTGCGGCTGTATTTTTCCTCCGGCCGTCGCAATAACGTCAATTTTGCCGACAATTGACCAGATAAACGCCATAACGACCAGAGCGCAAATGGTGTACAGCATCTGGAGCCTGAGGGGCGAAGGGGGCGTCTCCTGCACTTCCAGCGCGGAAGGCAGGAACTCACGATCGCTGGTAAAGGTTTTGTTTTTTAGATCGAAGAATTTCATGCAACCTCCTCTGTTTGCGGCGTGGATTCAGCATGAGGCCGGGAAGCATTTTGCAATGACCATAAACGGGCATAGAGGCCTTTGTGAGCCAGCAACATGTCATGCGTGCCCTGCTCCATAATTTTTCCATCGGCAAGGCAAATAATCCGGTCACAATCCCGAACGGTGGACAGACGGTGCGCAATAATCATCACCGTACGGTCTTTCACCATGAATTTCATATTGTTACGGATGATGTTTTCACTCTCATAATCCAGGGCGCTGGTCGCTTCATCAAGGATCAGAACCGGAGGATTGGTTGCCAGCGCGCGGGCAATAGCGATGCGCTGACGCTGGCCGCCGGAAAGGTTTCCCCCACGCTCTTCCACAATTGAGTCATAACCCTGCGGTAAGCGGGAGATAAACTCATCCGCTCCGGCGAGTTTAGCCACCTGCATGACCGCAGCCCGTGACATTGTCGGGTGTGCAAAGGCGATGTTGTCGTGAATGCTGCGGTTGAAAAGCATATTTTCCTGCAGCACGACCCCGATATTGCGGCGCAACCAGGCGGGATCGACGTTATTCATATCGACACCATCAAGGGTGATTTTCCCCTCGGTCGGCAAATAGAGCCGCTGCGCCAGCTTGGTGAGCGTGGATTTACCCGAGCCTGAAGAGCCGACAATCCCTATCACTTCGCCGGGCTTAATCTCCAGGGAAATATTATTCAGGATTAGCGCGGCCCCCGTTTTGTACGCAAAATTAACGTTTTCAAAGCGCAGATGGCCGCGCAGCGGAGCATGAGCTCCCTGCTGCTGAGGAGTAAATTCAGGCGGTTGATCGAGAATATCCCCCAGCCTTTCGACAGAAACCTGAACCTGCTGAAAGTCCTGCCACAACTGGGAAATCCGTAATATGGGCTGCACCACCTGGCCGGAGATCATATTAAAAGCAATCAGCTCCCCGACGCTGAGTTGCCCGTTAATGACCGCCATCGCACCAAAAAACAGAATCAGAATGGTGAACAGTTTATTGGCAAACAGAATACCGTTCTGGCCAAGCGATGTGAGCTGTGAGGCTTCAAAGGAGGTGCGCACATAGTGCGAGAGTTTGTCCTCCCACTGTTTGCGAAATGCGGGCTCTACCGCAGAGGCTTTTATAGTTTGTGCCCCGACGATAGATTCGACCAGAAATTGCTGGCTGGCCGCACTGGCATAAAATTTATCATCAATGCGTTTTTTTATTGCCGGGCGCATGACCAGCGTGATGAAGAGATAGACCGGAATACTCGCGGCGGTGATCAGCGCCAGGAACCAGGAGTAGAAGAACAACACCGCCAGGAAAATAACGATAAAGAACAGGTCAATCACGGAGAACAGCGCCTGACCGGTGAAAAAGTTCCGGATATTTTCCAGCTCACGAATCCGCGCCACGGTATTTCCCGCGCTGCGTGATTCAAAATAGCGCATCGGCAATGCAAAAAGGTGGTGAAACAGCCGCCGCCCCAGCTCCACATCAATCCGGTTGGCGGTGTGGGCGAGTAAATACGTGCGTAAATATCGTAATGCCACATCAAAGACAGCGACGATCAGCATGCCGAAAGCAATGACAATCAGCGTTTCATAACTTTTGTGGACCAGAACTTTATCAATGATGACCTGGAAAAAGAGCGGCGTAATCAGCGCAAAAATCTGGATAAACAGCGAGGCCACCACAACATGGATCAGCGGCTGGCGATAGCGTTTGATAGTAGGAATAAACCAGCTAATGGAGAAGCCGCGCGGATCTTTGCCTTCGCCACGTAACTTACGCTGCACAAGGATGATTTCACCCTCTATTTTTGCCTGCAGCTTCTCAACGGGAATGTTCATCACCCGGCGATGCGTCACGTCATAAACGCGAAACAGCCCCTGATCGTTTTTGTCTGTCAGCACGTAATATCGGCCATCCTGAAAGCGTGCCAGGGCCGGAACGGGAAGGTTTCTCAGGCGTTTTTCATTAAAGTGTGTAATTAACCGCGCTTTCATGCCAATCAGATGGCTGGCACGGATAATATCCTGCGCATCCACCCTTTTATCTTCAATGGCCAGCTCGTTAATGATGTGGTCTGGTTCAGCGGGAATGCTGTAATAATGCGCAATGGAACAGAGTGCAATAATGCCTTCACCCGGCAGAATCGTCTCGCTGGAAGCGGTATTCGGTATCACTGTCATGGTGAGCCACTCCTTATTGGTGCGCGAAAGCGGGGCCTGCGTTCAGGCCCCGTCATTAAGCCGCGATTAACTGCCCATCAGCGTTTTTGAGAAGTCATAATCACTTTGTGACAGACCGCTGTATGAGCTGTCCGCCCATTGCTGGCCTGCACCATGGCCGTTATCCCGGCCAATTGACCACATCGCCACGCGCCCGACATCGGCGTTAGACTCTGCATATTGCGCAACCTGAGAAGCATCCTGAAGGGTGAAGATCTCTTTATTGTCGTCATTCACACCAATCATCGGGGTGATCCCCAGTTTGGTATCAGCCAGACCAGCCGCTTTAATCTGGCTAATTGAGGCATCGGACGCGGCGATGGTGGCATTCCCCATATCCGGTTTGCCGCCAAACTGTGAGTCATACTGATCGCCGTAATCCATGGTCATAATATTGACGAGATCGATATGGGCGTTGTTGGATACTGCACTTTTGAGCAGATTCACCCCGTCTTGCGTCAGGCCGTCCGGTAGCACCGGCAGCGTGTAGGAGACTTCCAGACCCGGATTGTTTTTCTCAAGAATGGCAATCGCCTGATTGCGCATATCCACGGATTTTTTATCGGCGACTGCTCCGCCTTCAATATCAAAATCAATGGAGGTCGCGTGATATTTATCGATTGCCGTCTGGTACAGCGCCGCCAGGCTGGTCGCATCTTTCGCGTTCAGTGCCGCTTCCGTCCCGCTGGCGCCCCCGAAAGAGAGTGTTACGCTGCCACCGGTTTTCTGGAAATCACTGATCTCCTGGGCAAACGTCGAGGTTCCGTCTGGCGTGGCATCATTATCAACCGGCACAACACCGCCCCAGGCAAGCCCACCCTGGCTGCCGGAAACAAGAAATGCGAGGGTGAAATCTTTCACACCAGAGTGCTGGCTGATAGTGGTCAGGTCAGGGGTTGGCCAGCCTGTCATATCAACATACGGTGCAAATTCATAACTGGCGGTATGAGTACCCGCTGGCGTCACCGTGGTTGGGTCAGTAGGTGTGGTCGTGGTGCCGCCCGTGGTAGTTCCCGGCGTGGTGGGGTCGGTGGTGACCGGTGTGACTGGGGTTACCGGATCAACGGGAACGGTGGTTGTGGTGCCGGAACCTAACGTCGTTTGCCATTCCGCCATCATGCTACTGTCTTTCGCTTCAATATTACTCATACTCATTTCAGATAAAGATACGCCATCTAAAATATAAGTCTGATTGTTAGAGGGAATAGAAATAACCACTGAGCCGTCTGTCTGGCTAATATCAAATTGATCTGCCTGCATCCAGCCAAAATCCAGGACATCTGTTGCAGGGTTAAAGCTGACGTGGGTATTGGTGCCCCAATCCCAGGTGATGGTTTGCGTTGTCATCTGTCTTATCCTCTTTATTGAAGAGTAAAATTATTGTGTTTTGGTTTACCTGTTGCGTCGTTGATTATGCCTGTAATTCGGCCACCCCCTTTGTGGTATATTTCTTACTTATGCGTAGGAAAAATATAATAATTCACAAGGAATGCTCCATAACAAAACCTTACGGTAAAACTTGATAACGCTTATTTAGCTGCTTATTTAATTGGGACGTATCAGGCGCCCCCTGTCTTTATCAACACATCCCGATTCATTATTTATTAAATAACCTGAACAGTTAACGCCCTATTAATAAGGTTGAGCGCATTAATTAAACCCGTTGCCGTCAGGTAACCCTGCCGCCTGTCCCTGATTTGTTTCTGATAACTGGCCTAATATCCCGGTGCTCGCCAGCAAACTGAGCCGCGCGGACTGCCAGGCGGCAATCGCCTGGATTCTCTGCTGCTGAGCATCTGCCAGCGCCGACTGCGCGTTCATCACCTCAAGAATATCCGCCACATTTTTGTCGTAACGGCGCTGCGAAGAGCTGACCCCCGCCTGCGCCGCGTCCAGTAACTGCTGGCTGGCTTGCAGGATGCTGAGTGAGGTTCTGGCATCCGCCCAAGCTTTCACCACATCGGTAAGGATCTGCTCTCTGGTGTTCTCCATCTCGGCTTCACTTTGTTCGGCCTGTGCGCGGGCCTCCAGCACTTTATAGTGGCGGCTGAAGCCCTCAAACAGCGGAATCGAGATGGTCAGCCCGATATCTTTGTCGGTCTGATTGATGGTCGACAGCCCCTGATTCGGGAAACCGTTGCGCGACATGTGCGCCGTTAAATCCAGCGTCGGCAGGCCTTCCGAGCGTACGGAGGTGATTTTTTCCTGATCCGACGTCCATTTTGCCCGCGCCTGGCGGATCGCCGGATGCTGGCTTTCGGCCTGTTTCAGCCACTGGCTGAGATCGCGAATATCAGTGGGGATAACGCGATCTGGCTGCGCCGGCAGAGTGATACTGACTGATTGATCGATACCCATCGCCTGTTTCAGCAGCGCGATATTTTTCTGATAATCCCCGCTGGCGTGCATGGCATTGAGCTGTGCTTTAGCCAGCGCGGTTGAAGCCTGAACGGTGTCATCAAGTGTCGATGCGCCTTTGTCTTCACGCCGCTGCGCCACGGTTAATGTCCGCTGCGCCAGGTCAGCAATCTGCAGACGAGCACTCACCTCCGCCTGGCTGGTCATCGCCTCAAAATACGCCTGAATCACTGAAACCATGGTTTTCTGCAGCGAGGCATCGTGCCCCGCGATAGCTGCAATCAGCATCTGATTGGCCGACTCCCGGTTGGCGGCTCGCCCGCCAAAATCAAACAGTCGCCAGTTCAGCGAGGCATAATACTGGTTGCCAGTACTCGTCACGCCGGGTTCACGTGAGCCGGAGGAGTAAACGGTCGAGTCCCGCAGACGGCTGACCGAACCGTTGATGGTCGGCAGATAAGCGGCACGGGCTTCACCGACGACCCCGGTCTGGGCCTTAATTTCAGCCCAGCTGGCGCGGATTTGCGGGTTATTGCACAGCGCCGTATCCACCGCGTCGCTCAGCTCTAACGTCTTGCGGAAATCGACCGGCGTATAACAGTTGATCCGACTGGAGTCCGGCAATGTTGCCCCGGACTCCAGTTGCTCTGGCTGCGCCTGGAGCGGATCATCGAGTAAATTGCTGATGCCCCCGGCGTGAGCGGCCTGTTGCATCAGCATTCCCAACAGGCACAGATGGACTAACGTCTTTTTAGCGTTCATTCAGGCTCTCATGGGTGTGTTGAATCAGAGGAGAAAGGAAGTACTCAATCACCCGACGGCTGCCGGTTTTAATCTCAATTGAAGTACTCATGCCCGGTTTAAGCGCAGACGGTTCCCCGTCAATGTTCATTGTTTTCTGATCCAGCCGGATATGAACCGAATATTGCGAGTTCTGCGGTTTCGCCGCTGACTCACTGGCTTCCCCACGGTTTGCCGCCATGTTATCGGGAATGTTGTTTGACCCGGCATCCATCGCATCGCGGGAGACATAGGTCACCTCCCCCTGCATCATTCCGTATTTTGTGTAGTCATAGGCATCGATTTTGACCGCCGCCTGCTGGCCTTTGTGGATGAAACCAATGTCTTTGTTCTCAACAATGGCCTCAATTTCGACCTGGTTTTGTTCAGGTACAATCACCATGAGCGGCTGCGCGGCGGTCACCACGCCCCCGACCGTATGCACCGCCAGTTGCTGGACAACGCCATCAACAGGGGCCGTCAGTTGAAGCTGGGTTTTATGCGCATCAGCCCGCTGGACATCCTGCTGCGCTTCCTGCTGCTGGCGCAGTCCTTCATTGAGTTCGTCCTCGGTTTTCTTACGCGTTTCGGCAATAAAAGCCTCGCGCTGATGGCGGGCATCGGTCAGCTTGCCCTGTAGTTCAATTTTGTCCTGCTCTTTTTCAAGCCAGGATGTGACTGAAACGTCGTGCTCTTTCGCCAGGTCTTTGTAGTCCTGGGCACGTTGTGCTGCGAGCGGTAGCTGCATGCTGTAGCGGGTGATTTCCCCGTCCAGATCTTCTAACCGGCTGGTAAAATTGAGCCACTGGCTGTCAAGCTGGCTGCGGGCGGAAGAGAGTTTATCCGCGGAGATGTTGTTGCTTGCGCTGAGTTCAGTGAGTTTATTGGCCGTGATGGAGGCCAGAAGCGCACGCGAGCGAGCCACCTGCAACTCCGCCATATCCTGGTCAACTTCAGCTCTTTTCTGCTCGTGTTCGATGACATGGGTATCGAGTGTCATGAGCGGTTGCCCCGCGCGGACAGTTTGCCCGTCATCGACAAATATCTGCTCAACCCGTGCGGTTTCAACGGAAGCTATGGTTTTGGCTCGGGTCGACGGAATGATTTTCCCGGTGGCCGCGACAATAATGTCTACCTTCCCGACGACCGACCAGACGACCAGGCAGATGATTAATGCCATCAACAGGCGCGCCGTCCAGCGGCCTGCAGGTGAAACAGGCGCGAGCTGCAAGGAGAGCACCGCCGGTAAAAACTCCGCCTCCTCCGACTTTAAGGGCGGCGGTGTGAGCGCTTCACGTTGCTTCCAGAAGTAAGAGAAATGGGCGCGATAACGTTGCATCAGCTCGCGCCATGCTAAATATCGGTGTTGTAAACTCATGCCGCGTCCTCCTGCGTTGTCGTTCCCTGTTGCAGGGCAAACAGGTGCGCATAGATGCCACCCGGTTTATGAATGAGCTCCTCATGGCGACCGACTTCGGCGATCTGCCCGCGCTCCATCACCACGATGCGGTTAGCTTCCCGCACCGCAGACAGGCGGTGGGCAATGATCAGCACTGTGCGACCCTCACAAATCCGGCGCATATTGTCCTGAATGATTTTTTCTGACTCGTAATCCAGGGCACTGGTTGCTTCGTCAAAGATCAGAATGCGCGGATTGGTGATCAGCGCCCGGGCAATGGCAATACGCTGACGCTGGCCACCTGAGAGCCCGGCCCCCTGCTCGCCAATCATGGTGTCGTAGCCTTCAGGTAACTCACAGATAAACTCATGCGCGCCCGCAAGTTTTGCGACTTCAATGACGGCTTCGAGCGGCAGGGTCGGGTTCGCCAGCGCGATATTGGCGCGAATAGAGCGGTTAAACAGGTTATTTTCCTGGAGCACGACACCAATCTGATGCCGAAGCGATGTGGTGTTAATCACCGCCAGATCGTGTCCATCCAGCAGTACGCGCCCGCGGTCAGGGATATAGAGACGCTGTACCAGTTTTGTCAGGGTACTTTTGCCGGAGCCGGAGCGGCCGACGATCCCGATAACTTCTCCGGGTTTGATGTCGATACTGACCTGGCGCAGCACTTCAGACGCATCCGGGCGATAGCGGAAGGAAACCTGGTCAAACTCAATGGCACCGGACAATCTTGGCAGGCGCGATTTCTGATCGACCACTTCAGGATGCGCATTGAGAATGTCACCCAGGCGGCTCATGGAAATGCCCACCTGCTGGAAATCATTCCATAGCTGCGCCAGGCGTAAGATCGGCTGCGACACCTGGCCTGAAAGCATATTGAACGCGACCAGCGCCCCGACCGTGAGCTGGTTATCAATCACCAGCCCCGCCCCGAACCACATGATAAGCGCCGTCACCAGCTTACTTATCAGCGTAATCCCCCCGTTTGCAATGGTTGAAATATTGGTGACCGACAGCCCCGAAGTGACATAACCCGCCAGCTGGTCGTCCCATTTTTTAACCCAACGCGGCTCCACGGCCATGGCTTTCACCGTGTCGATATTGCTGATGGTCTCGACCAGGAAAGACTGGTTTTCCGCCGATTTATTGAATTTTTCATCCAGGCGGCGGCGCAGTACAGGGGTGAACACCACCGACAAAAAGACGTACAGCGGGATGGAGGCGATAACAATCAGGGTTAACTGAACGCTGTAACTGAACATCACGGCGAGGAAGACGAAAGAAAACAGGATATCCAGCATCACCGTAATTGCGTTGCCGGTCAGGAACGAGCGGATATTTTCCAGCTCGCGCACACGGGCCACCGAATCACCGACGCGGCGGTTCTGGAAATAGGCAATCGGCAGATTAAGCATGTGGCGGAAGAGCCGCGCGCCTAATTCCACATCCAGCTTGCTACTGGTATGGGCAAATACCCAGGTGCGTATCGCCGTCAAAATAACTTCAAACAAGTTCGCCACAATTAACCCGACAGCGACCACATGAAGTGTTTTCATGGCGTGGTTAACCAGTACTTTGTCCATTACCACCTGGAAAAAGAGCGGCGTCACCAGGCCAATCAACTGAAGTACCAGGGATATCAGCAAAATTTCGGCAAAAACCCGACGATATTTAATCAGTGCAGGAATAAACCAAGTGAAATCGAATTTGGCTAATGCGCCGCTGAAATTAACTTTACTGGCGAAATAAATAACTTCTCCAGTCCACTGCTGAAAGAGTTCTTCAAGGGTAATAAATTCAGGTGGCGAATTTTCATGCTGAATAAGCATGCGCGGCACGGGCGTTTTGCCCTCCCCCTGATTTCCCGGGTCGTATTTGGCGATAATAAAATAGCGCCCATCACGCATCTGCGCCACCGCAGGCCAGGAGGCTTTATCCATCCGACGAATATCTGGTTTAACGACTTTAGCTTTCAGGCCTAAAGATTGTGCGGCAAGCAATATCGCCTGTCGGCCAAAAACAGGCTGCCCATCCGGTGAAACTTCGAGGTGCCCGGCAAATTGATGCTGAAGGTTAACTTTATCAACAACAACCTGGTGAAAGGCTCCTATGACCTGTAAACAGAAAAAACCACTGTCCATTGAGTACCACCGACATGATAGGAAATTTGTTAACGAATAGTTTTGCTTTTGGTAATGCCATGTAAAACATAAGTGATTAAATATCACGGCGATAAATAGTTGTCAAAGTGCCGAAAGTGAAAATGAAGATGCAATTTAGTCACTTGCATAAATTTGTGGGTACAACTTTATGGGTAAATCCTGGGGTAGCATCAGCATTGCTTGTTAATTAAGAGGCTATTTATTCCGTGGCTAGTTGTTTTTACAGGACTCATTTACAGTGGTTTTCTGTGCAGTTCATAAGTTAAACTGGTGTGAAAGGGTGATCGCGATAACAATAGTTAGCCAATACCCCTACCTTGCTTTAATCAACCTTATAAATGCAGGCTTTGATTATTATTCATCAGTATTTCGCCATTGATTAATGATATTTGACTCGAGGTTTCATTTGATATTTACATTTATAAACAGAAAACCTAAATATCTTTATGTTGCATTTAAAATATATAATATAAAAAGCGGCTTTAACACAGAAGATGTATTGGTGTGATCTTCTCTATCACAAAGAAATACATACCATCAGGATGCATCCCTCTATACTACTTATTGGGTGCTTTTAGAGGTCTATAACATTTAGTCGTTCTGCATTTGTTAAATCACTCGACTCCGTTAACCGTTCATTAAACCCTTTTCCTGAATTTCTATTCACTAACAAATAAAAAACTGCCGCTCAAATGAAACAATTAATTTCTGCTGAAACGCTTTTTTTACACAAAAATTAAGAAACATTAATTAAAGTACGTTATTTCTTTTTATATTTCACATGAAAAATCAAGATTCACTAATGTAAACATCTTCAACATATATTCCCCTCTGAATATCACTCCCTGGCTTCTATTGCGTACTTTTATTTTTCAGATTAATTTTTGATTGAAGCCTTGAATGTCACAAAAAATTAACATTCAACCTTTGCTTAAACCAACAACAAAACATCGCACAGCAACGTTTCATTTTCAGGAGTCGGACTATGACAGATACCACACAGACCACTACATCACCTGATTTTAATACCATCAGCACCTGGACTGCGGCCGATTATGCCTTACTGACCGCCAATCTTGTTCAGTCCATGACCATTGCTCAGGTGCAGGCAATGTTGCACCCTGAACAGGTCCCCACTGCCGCGGTCAGCGGCTTTACCCCGGAACAAATCAGCAGCATAAAGGTGACTTTTTACCCTACCGCAGCCTGGATAAATGCTTTAAATATCCCGGCGTTGCAGGCCTTGAGCCCTGCGGCATTTTATCATGTGACCCGCCCGCAACTGGTTGGTGTCGACGCCGCGCATCTGTCTGCCCTGACGGCAGCCCAGGTTGCCGGCACCAATAAACTCGACGCATTAAGCAGCGCTCAGTTCGGGTTACTGAATATCTCCGGGATGTCCGTATCCCAGATTGCAGGCTTAACTGCGACGGAATATGCCGGTCTTAGCGCGGCACAAATTTCCTCTCTGAGCCCGTCGCAAATATCGGCTATTGCTAATATCGTTAACCTGCCGCTCGCAGCGGTTAGCGGATTGACTGCAAACCAACTGGCAGTCCTCTCCGTAGATTTCTCCACCGTCTCCGTCAACTGGCTTAACGCGCTAAATACTAATACCTTCCAAAGTCTCAGCGCCGCCCAAATTGGCCAGCTTAGCGCTACAACGTTGGGCGCTCTTGATGACGCACATCTCAGTGCACTTACCGCCGGCCAAGTTGCCGCCTGCTCCGATCTGACTACGCTTACTGCCAGCCAGTTCGGGCTTCTCAATATTTCGGGCCTCTCGACAACGCAGATAGCCAGTCTGAACGCCACCGAATTTTCTGGGCTCACCGCGGCGCAAATCTCCTCCCTCAG
Source organism: Buttiauxella gaviniae (assembly GCF_040786275.1). Lineage (NCBI taxonomy): Bacteria > Pseudomonadati > Pseudomonadota > Gammaproteobacteria > Enterobacterales > Enterobacteriaceae > Buttiauxella > Buttiauxella gaviniae. Next base: position 4,242,816 of record NZ_JBFMVT010000002.1, on the reverse strand, counting down.
TCCGAGCCAGGTAGCGGTGATTCCCTCTATCGGGAGCCTGTCCCTGGCTGCAGTCAGTGGGCTGACCGCAAACCAAATGGCAGCGATCACCACGGACTTCTCCACCCTTTCCGTCGACTGGCTTAATGCGCTAAACACGAATGCTTTCCAGAGCCTGAGTACGGCTCAAATCGCTCAAATCAGCGCGGTAACCGTATGCGCCCTTGATGATGCACATCTCAGCGCACTCACTGCCAACCAGGTTGCCGCTTGTACAGCCCTGACGACACTCACTAACGCCCAATTCAGCTTGCTAAACCTTAGGGGTGTCTCAGCCAGCGTTATGGCAGGCTGGTCCCAACAGGTCTGGGCCGGTCTGACCGCTGCCCAAGTTTCTACATTCAGCATTGCGCAGATTGAGAGCTTCCAACATGCGAGCTGGCTACCCGCAACAGCCGCTGCGGGCTTATTACCTTCGCAGATGGCGGCTCTGACTTCCAATTACAGCCAGTTCAGCGCCGACTGGTTCAATCATCTGCAATTGTCCTCCTTTACAGCGCTCGATACCGGCCGTCTAAGCCAGATCTCCTGGTCTGCTTTTTCAGGAATGGATAGCGCACACCTGACTGCTTTGAGTGCGGCCCAGGTTGCCGCTATGACTAACCTGGGCTCCATGCCGAGCGGGGCATTCGGTCACCTGAACATTAGCGCCTTATCTGGCGCGCAGATTTCTGCACTAACGTTGAGCCAGTACCAGGGTTTAACCCCAACGCAGATAACCAGCCTGAGCACTGCTCAAATCCAGGCGCTGGCGCATCCGGAGTGGCTGGCACCTGGCGTCATCAATAACATCAGCGTTGCACAATTCAGCGCTATGACGACTGACCAGTTTGCCAGCATGACACCCGGTGCCATTTCTTCTCTGGATGCAGCTCATCTCGCCGCCTGGCCCGGGGATGTCACCGCACTGACACAACAAGAACTTTTAGAGGTCGCGCCGCGTCTGACAAACACTCAGCTCAACCAGCTCACGGCAAGCCAACAAAGTCTGCTCGCTGCAAGTGACTCCACTGCCCAGAGCCTGATTAATAGCCTGAGTGATGCCGGGCTGAAAAGCATCATGCAGTCGGTGGAATCTGGAGTCGGGACCTTGTTCAGCTTTAGCGCCATTGAATCGGTGTTGAAAACACTGGATGCCGGAATCAGTGACGGCTTATCCGCCTCTCAATATGCCGGGCTGCAAAGTTATACGCAGGACATTGGCCAGGTTTGTGGAGAAAATTCATCGATTTATTCTCTGATCAACAGCATGGTTAACGGCGCTAACGGTGCCTCGGTGGACTGGGTGAATGCGGACGGAACCTACAGCCGTATTGGTAATCTTGCCGTCGGCTCGTCTGCTACCCAGTTTGGTGAGGAGATCTCTGCCTGGCTTGACGGCACCAATCGTCCCGCCTCTTCGAGTACCTATTACACTGACGGGCGTTTGTTGTTTGGTAAGAGCGGCACACCAAGCATCAATGACATCAGCCAGGGTCAACTCGATGATTGTGGCACTCTTGCCGCCGCGCAGACGGTGGCAAATGTCTCGCCGGATTTCATCAAATCCATGTTTGTGCAGAACGCCAACGGTACCTACAGCGTACGTTTCTTTGATTATGATACTGGCAAAGCAGACTGGGTTACGGTTGATAATCAGACCTACACTCACGGAGAAGGGGTATCGGGTTCTTCCTGGGGGGCTATTTACGAGCGTGCGAGTGCCGCATTCAGATCCTCATTTGACGGCAGGAACAACAGTTACGGGGTGATTGGCGGAGGGTACAAAGAATTGTACCGAGTGACGGGGAACTCAATCTCAACATATGGAGCACCGAACTATTCTCAATCGTCCTGGGAGACCAGCATTTATAACACGTTGAAACAAGCGGTGCTGGAAGGAGAACCGGCGATTATCCAAAGTGAGATTAATACGAATGATGATACTCATTTTGTCGCAAACCATGCGATGACTATCGCAAGCTATGATGCCGCCACGGATAAATTTGTCATTGCCAATCCGTGGGGAACCGGTGGAAATGGCCTCTTTGAAGCGTCCATTGATGAGATGAGGCAAGGGGGAAAAAGTTGGATTTTTATCTCTAATTCAATGGGCGCGTCCTCTCCGGCAGGACAACTGGTTACTGCAATGGCGACCACTGCACCAGTGTCTGCAGCAACTAGCAGCACATCTGGATTAAGCGATGCGGCGCCACAAAGCGCACCTTTGTTGACTGCCGCTCATGCCTGATGAAAAGTTGCGCCCAAAAAGGCGTCGGAAGGTATCGTAATAACTAATATTATGCTGATAAAAAAACGGATGGCTAAACCATCCGTTTTTTCTATATAAAAGTCAGCGTCCTCACCCTCCATTCTGTACGTATTTAACTTATTGACTTAAATTCGAATCAGAAGAAAATGGCTCTTTTCAAGCGACTACCAGAATCACTGGAGCACACCATTAACCGTTGCTTTCACTCCCTCTCTAAAATGAAAAAGTCAGGCGCTTTGATAGCTGCCGCTCTTTTGCTTGCTAGCTGTGCGTCCAAGCCGCCGAGTTCCCTTGTCACACCGCTTCCCAAGCCACATCCGGCAAAACCTGCGCAAAATCAGGAGCCGGTTCGCGGGGTTTGGTTGACGACGGTTTCACGTCTTGACTGGCCTCCGGTGACATCGGTCAACGGCAGCAGCCCGGCTATTCGCATCAGTCAGCAACAAAAAGCGCTAACCGACAAACTCGATAACCTGAAAAGTCTCGGTATTAATACCGTGTTTTTCCAGGTTAAACCTGACGGCACGGCGCTCTGGTCATCACGCATTTTACCCTGGTCAGATATGATGACCGGGAATATTGGTGAATATCCTGGCTACGACCCGCTACAGTTTATGCTCGATGAAGCGCATAAACGCGGTATGAAAGTTCACGCCTGGTTTAATCCCTATCGTGTGTCGGTTAACACTAAGCCGGGTACCGTTGCTGAACTCAACCGGACTTTATCGTTAGACCCGGCCAGCGTGTTTGTCCTCCACCGTGACTGGATTCGTACCGCAGGCGATCGCTTTGTGCTGGACCCAGGAATCCCTGAAGTGCGGGACTGGATAACCAGCATCGTGGCCGAAGTCGTCTCAAATTACGCGATAGATGGCGTCCAGTTCGATGATTATTTCTATACTGAATCGCCGGGTTCGGCGCTCAACGATAGCCAGACTTACAAAAAATATGGTCAGGGGTTTGCTTCAAAAGCGGACTGGCGGCGGCATAACACTCAGCAACTTATTTCTCAAGTTTCCCACACAATCAAACAGTTAAAGCCTGATGTCGAATTTGGCGTCAGCCCTGCCGGTGTCTGGCGTAACCGTTCATTCGATGCTGCAGGTTCCGACACTCGCGGCGCTGCGGCTTATGACGAATCCTTTGCTGACACCCGCCAGTGGGTGCAACAAGGTTTGCTGGACTACATCGCCCCGCAGCTATATTGGCCTTTCGCTCGTGATGCAGCCCGTTATGACGTGCTTGCCAAATGGTGGGCAGACGTGGTGAAACCAACAAATACGCGGCTCTATATTGGCCTGGCACTATATAAAGTGGGCGTTCCTGCAAAAAATGAACCGGACTGGATGGTAAAAGGCGGTGTGCCGGAGCTTAAAAAACAGCTCGATTTGAATGAGTCCCTGCCGCAGATTAAAGGCACGATCCTCTTCAGAGAAGATTACCTGAACCAGCCGCAAACTCAGGAAGCTGTAAGTTATCTTCGCAGTCGCTGGGGGAGTTAATAATTAACTCTATGTAATTTAAGGTTTTATTTAATTACGGCGTCGCTACGTGAATTCTGCAAAATCAGTACTGTCAATGTGCTGCAGAATTCACGCTACGTGCTTTAGGAAGTGCTTATTTCATAATATAAAATTTTTTTTAATAATTAATATTAATGCCAGTAATGTTGGTTGAAGAGTTTTTATTCCCATTTTTTTCAAACAATTAATCTTTTGAGAACTAATGGTGTAGTCGATAAAAGGCGATTTGCTTAGCCATGCGTAATGATTACGCATGGCTCGGGGATTTTATTTCCCACTGCTTCTTTCTAAACTCGCCCGGTGTACAGGCAACTTCGCGTTTGAAAAATTTCACAAAATTGGTGGCTTCATCAAAACCGAGTTGATCTGCAATAAGTGCGACGGGCGTCGTGGAGTTTGCTAAAAGTCGTTTTGCTTCAAGATTGATTCGCGAAGCGATAATGTTTTTGGCTGTCACACTTGCCGCCTCAACGGTGGCACGAGTCAAACTCTTCTCTGAACATCCCAGGTGATTTGCATATTGCGCAACCTGATGCCACCTGGCGTAATTATCTTCAACCAACTCTTTAAAGGCTTTAAAACGCTGCATAGCATGCGATGGCTTATCTGCACCCTTCCCATTGTGGCCATGCGCGATAGAAAGACGCAGTAAAAGTGCAAAAAACTGGTGATGCAATAACGCGTTGATTTCACTGCTGTCACCTGCCAATCCTGCATCTTCCCTCATCAACTCAATCGCCTGCACCACAATTCCTTGCTCCCTTTCGTCCAGAACAAGATGGCTGGGAATTTTCTGCGTGAGTTCTTTTACTCTGAAATTAAAGGTCTGTGGTCTTTTCAACGTTGGCGCGGAAATAAACTCCGGGCGGAATAACATGATCCAGCCATCCCAGTGGTTATCCTCCGCAAACCGATGAGCCTGGCCTGGGGATATCGTCAGAAGCGATCCCACTTTGCAGTTAACGGGCATGAAATCAATCCACTGAACGCATTCACCTTCATTGATAAAAATAAGCATTCCAAAAGTATGTTGATGCGGTAGTCGCATCTGTTCCCTACCCAGGCGCTTTCTTAAACCCGAACCAGAAAAAATTTCGATGTCCAGTGAGTAGGTACCGGTTGGCTGATAATCCAGCCTGACGATCTGCTTATCATCTAGATGTCCGTTTTTTATCATTTAAAATCCTTTAACTACCGTTATCGTAAGATGGTGCTGACTTAATATAACCATATTATTGAACGAACAATTCTTAAAGGAAACGACTGTGAAAAAACCAGACTGGTTTAACAATGTTGAAAATCGCACGCATCCATGGGAAGGCATGGGGCTAACCTGGCTGACCACCGCCCTTAACGTGCCCGATGTCCGAGCCGCCATTGATTTTTATACCGGCGCAATGGGCATGGTGGCCATTGCCGAATTAGAAAACGACGAGGGTGAAATGCTATTCGCTCGCATTCGCTATCGCGGAACGAACTTTACGATTAACAAAGAAGGCTGGGATTCAGATCTGAGTTGCCCGCAAACATCAGGTTCCCCAACGCCGTTCATTTTCTATATGTATGTTGATGACGCAACGACGCTAGTAAATGAAATGGTTCGGGCTGGCGCAACGCTGATGAATGCACCTGCAGAAATGTTCTGGGGCGATTTAAAAGCGCGGGTAAAAGATCCTTTTGGATTTATCTGGGATATCGCGCAAAAGCTGTAAGCCATACGGTTCTCTTTAATGAATAGACTAATTACCTCAAAAAGTCGTAAATATAAAGTTACACCACTTGTAACTGCCATTTGACGGTTGACTCACAATCCCTTACCCTTCGCGGCACAATGTCGTTACAACAATTACAAATTCAGAGGGAAGCGTGAAGAATCGCACTCTTGGCAGTATTTTCATCGTGGCAGGAACCACAATAGGCGCAGGAATGTTGGCTATGCCGCTGGCTTCTGCGGGCGTCGGATTTGGGGTGACGTTACTGTTACTTATCGGCCTGTGGGGATTGATGTGCTATACCGCGCTGCTGTTGGTGGAAGTCTATCAGCACGTTTCTGCGGACACCGGGCTTGGCAGCCTCGCCCGCCGTTATCTGGGTAAACCGGGGCAATGGCTCACCGGTTTTAGTATGTTATTCCTGATGTATGCGCTGACCGCGGCATATATCAGCGGTGCCGGGGAACTGCTCGCCGCAAGTCTAAGCCAGTGGCTTTCGACCCCTGTTTCGGTATCCGCAGGCGTTTTGCTGTTCACTATTGTTGCCGGTGGCGTGGTTTGCGTCGGCACGCATATGGTGGATATGTTCAACCGCGTATTGTTTAGCGCCAAGATAGTGATGTTGGTGGTGATGCTGGGGTTGATGATGCCGCACATTCACCACACCAATCTGCTCACTTTGCCGCTTGAAAAAGGGCTGGCGCTTTCCGCTATTCCCGTGATTTTTACCTCATTTGGTTTCCATGGCAGCGTGCCGAGCATTGTGAGTTACCTGGATGGCAACCTGCGTAAACTGCGTTGGGTGTTTATCATCGGCAGCGCGATTCCCCTGGTCGCTTACATCTTCTGGCAGGTAGCAACCCTTGGCGCGATTGATTCAGGCGTATTCCGTGGATTGCTGGCGAATCATTCCGGTCTGAATGGTTTGCTCCAGGCGGTGCGTGAAGTGGTAGCGTCCCCACATGTTGAACTGGCAGTCCATCTGTTTGCCGACCTCGCGCTGGCAACCTCTTTCCTGGGCGTCTCTCTGGGGCTATTTGATTACCTCAGCGACCTGTTCAACCGCAATCGTAAAGCCTCCGGACGGGCGCAAACTGGGCTTATGACTTTTGTTCCGCCGCTGGTTTTCGCCCTGTTCTATCCGCAAGGTTTTGTGATGGCGCTGGGTTATGCCGGTGTAGCGCTGGCCATTCTTGCGCTGATCGTCCCTTCGCTTTTAGTCTGGAAAAGCCGGGAGTTACAAAAAGAGCCTGGCTATCGTGTTGCGGGCGGCAAACCGCTGCTGATTTTGGTTTTCGCCTGCGGCATTGCCGTGATCATTATCCAGGCATTGATTGCCACAGGCGCATTGCCTGAGGTCGGTTAATCGCTCAAACCCGTGTTGACGCGCTTACCAATCTCTTTTAGCTGCGAGTACTTTTCCAGCAAAGAGGGGCCGTCATCCAGGCTCATGGCAAACATCCACATGTATGTCATGACAGAGTAAATATGCCCGGCGTTCCCGACACCTTTCACGGTCATCAGCAAAATGGTCATGGAAAACAGGAACGCTGCGGCAATCCCAATCGATAAATAACCAAACGCTTCGCGATCCGATAAACGAATGCGCACGCGAGCCAAAAAGTTGTAATGCTTATTGAGCGTGTTCTCGCTGGCCGTACCGACAAACCCCACCTCTTTTTCCAGCCGATCATTAAGCTTCTCATAAAGCTGTTCGTTTTTGCGGGTATAACCCGGCAGGAACAGCGCGAAGAAAATCAGCACGCTAAGGCACGCCACCCCCGCCCAGAACTCAATGGTGAGTAACATGACGACCGCGCCGATAATCGATGCTACGGACGTGATAAGCAGCGGCAGGTGCGTTTCGAAAAAATCGACAAATTCACGTGACAGTGTCACGCGAGCAGCGATCGTTGAGTGGTCGTGTTTATCCTTGCGCTGGGCAAGGATCACCGGCACCGCGAGCCCGGCATAGATTCTGGCGAAGGTGCGCGTATCCATGCTGCGGCGTGCAGCACCAATTGCCCACATGATGAAAACCACCAGCGCATACAGCAACGCATGAAGCGGCTGCCCTTTGATGATGGCGTTAATCGCAAAACCGGCCATTAACGGATATAGCAGATAAATAATGTTCTCGGCGACCACCAGCAAAAGGGTTAATACGAGCTTTTTGCTATGGAGTTTTGCGAGCTTTTTTAGGGTATTCAAGGCACCGCGCGATGGCGTAAGCTCGGCGGTTTGATGAGACGTATGCATGACTTTATATTCTTAGATTGTTATTCTTGAGCGGTTGCTCAAGAATGAGAGAAGTCTATTTGAGCACTTGCTCAAAGTCAACGAAGGTACCGGGATGAAAGAAAAAGCGTCTGTTCTGAAAGAGAATATTCTTGATGCCGCCATCACCCTTTTTACCGAAAAAGGGGTGGAAAAGGTCACAACCCGCGAGCTAACCGAACAGGTTGGCATCGCCCGCAGCCATATTTATCACTACTTCCCGGACTGGCAAACGCTCTGCGTTGAGGCCTTTTCCCGGTTTATGTATGCAGAGCTGGAATATTTTACTCAAAAGACACGCGCGTTGCCGCCCGAGCAGGGGCTGAATGTTTTTGTGGAAGACTATTTACCCGACCGCGCCGATGCAGTCTGGGAGCTGTATGGATCGCTCTGGCGCCTTGCGGTGCATAACGCGGTTTATGCCGAACTCGCCCTCGCGCTGACGGAAAAATGGGATGCGCTGCTGGCAAGTATTATTGAGGCGGGAATAAATAGCGGCGTTTTTCGCCGGAGTGACGTCTGGCGCGTTACCCGTCAGCTTGGGGCTTTGCTGAACGGGTATTCAGACCAACTTATTATTGATAGCGCTCCGCTCGCCCGCGTTCAGGCTCTGGAAGATATTCAGGCATTTATTCACCAGGCGCTTTTAGCCTGAGAGAGTGACGCTACGGATAAGTAATCCCTGCGGGGTTCACTTCAGACGTAGCCACTTCTTCACCCTTTTCTCCCCAACGCGCCAGAACCTGCTGGTATTCACCACGCTTTGCCGCCCCATCAAGTGCGGCCTGCAACGCATAAACCAGGCCATTTCCTTTCTTAGTGGTGGTGGCAACGTAGGCCTTTTTAGGCCCAAGGCCAACCACCCGCGTGGTTCCCGTGAGGGCGGCTTTATAGGCGGCAACACTTTGCGGGCCGAAAGTCGCATCCGCACGTCCAGCCTGAATATAGAGATTGCCAGATGCATCATCGGTCAGATAGATCGGCTGAGCCGGTTTACGCCCTTCGCGCTCGTTTAGCTCATTCCAGCCCAGGAGGATTTTTTCCTGATTCGTTCCCGAACCTAAAATGATACGCAGCCCGGCGACATCCGCAGGCCCTTCAATTTTTTGAATTTTACTGTCTGATTTCACTGAAAACGCCAGGGAATCCACGCGGTAAGTCGCAAAATCAAACTTGGTTTTCCGCTGCTCGGTAACGGCAATATTCACCAGCGCAACATCGTATCGCCCGGAAGTAATCCCCAGCGGCCAGTCTTCCCATGCGGTCGGCACCAGCTTGAGTTTCAGGCCTAAACTATCAGCCAGCAGACGGGCAATATCCGGATCGCTGCCGATCCTCGTGCGATTATCACTTGCCAGCATGGCAAGCGGCGGCGAGTTAAGCGCGGAAATCGCCACCGTCAGCGTTCCCGGTTCAACAAATTTAAAACCCTGCGGAATTTTGCTGATAGCAACGGGGTCTTGCGCGGTATGAATCGGCTGTTCATTCGCTTTAAGGTCGAGAGTTCCTTGAGCAAAGCTCGTGGTACTTAACAGCAATAGTGCCAGTGGGACAAATTTCATTCCTGCTCCTTAAAGAACTTTCGATAAAAACTGACGCGTACGCGAATGCTGCGGATGGTTTAACACTTCATCGCTGCTACCCTGCTCGACAATTTTTCCATCGACCATAAACACCACGTTATCCGCCACTTCGCGGGCAAAGCCTATCTCATGCGTAACCACCACAAGCGTCGTGCCGGAACGCGCCAGTTTTTTAATCACATCCAGCACTTCACCCACCAGCTCCGGATCCAGGGCGGAGGTGGGTTCATCAAACAGCATCACACGAGGACGCAGTGCCAGCGCACGGGCAATCGCGATACGTTGCTGTTGCCCGCCGGAAAGATGGCGTGACCAGGCGTCCGCTTTATTGCGCAGCCCTACCACATCCAGCAACTGATATGCCTGCTCAATAGCGGCTTTGCGATTAAGCTGCTTATGGGCAATCGGCGCTTCAATCAGATTTTCCAGCACCGTGAGGTGCGGAAATAAATTAAAGTTCTGGAACACATACCCGACGTTAACCCGCTGGCGCAGGATCTCTTTCTCTTTGAGCTCATACAGTTTGTCTCCCGCCTGACGATAGCCAATGTAATCCCCATCAATCTGGATAAAGCCCTCATCCACGCGTTCGAGATGATTTATCGCCCGTAATAGCGTGGATTTACCGGAACCGGATGGCCCAAGAATCACCGTCACTGAGCCCGGTTCCAGCTCCAGAGAGACGTTATCGAGCGCCTTGTGGCGACCAAAATATTTGCTGACGCCGGTAATCGAAATATGACCCGTTTGGCCGGAATGATTATGGGAGAGGGACATGAGCGGCCTCCTGAGTTTGCAGCACGGGCTGGCGGGATGGATTGCGGGCTGGGTTTTGTTGATTGATAGCAGAGCGGCGTTCACTGCGTGCCAGCCAACGTTCAACCAGGTGTTGAATCAGAGACAGAACGCTTGTGATCACCAGGTACCAGACCGCGCCTACCATTAATAGCGGGATCACTTCCTGGGTGCGGTTGTAAATCATCTGGATGGTGTAGAACAGCTCCGGCATTGCCAGAACGTAAACCATCGCCGTCCCCTTCGCCAGGCTGATAATTTCATTAAAGCCGGAAGGCAAAATAGTCCGTAATGCCTGGGGTAAAATAATACGCACGGTACGACGCCAGGCCGGTAAACCTAATGCCGCCGCCGCTTCGTATTGCCCGTGGTCAACGCCCAAGAAGCCGCCGCGGATAATCTCTGCGGTATACGCGCTTTGTACCAGCGTCAGGCCCACAACGGCGGTAGAAAACTGCCCGAGAACATTAATCGTCTGGTAGCTTCCCCACTGAATCTGAGTAAACGGGATGCCGATAGACAGCGTGTCGTACAGATAGGAGAAGTTATACAGAATGATCAGCACCACAATCAGCGGCAGCGAGCGAAACAGCCAGATATAACTCCACGCCAGGCTATTTAATAGCCATGAAGAGGAAAGCCGCGCCAGCGCCAGTAAACCGCCAAAGGCCACGCTCAGTACCGTACCAATAAGCGTCAGCAACAGCGTTTGCGCCAGCCCCTCAAGAATCACCGGATCAAAGAACCAGCGTGCAAAAACACTCCACTCCCAGCGCGGGTTAAACGCCACGGACTGAACCACTATCGCCAACACAAACAGTGCGACGACCGCCCCCAGCGTTCGCAGCGGGTAACGCGCCGGAACGACTTTAATGGTTGAGGGCATGTTTGAAGATCTCGTCATAATCATTCCTCAGGCCGTTTTGCTAAGCGGAGTTAGCGCCAGCACTTTGGTAAAACGCAGTCGTCCGTCATAGGGCGCAACGCTGTATTCTTCGGGATTACGGTTCGTATCGAACTGCGGCTGATACCCAAGGCTTAGATAGAGCTTCACCGCTTCTGGCTGTCGAAACCCCGTCGTCAGGTAAAGCTGGCTGTAACCCGCAAGCTGCGCCCTGCTTTCCAACTCTCTCATCACGCGCTGCGCCACACCTTGTTGGCGCAGGGAAGCGTGCGTCCAGATACGTTTTATCTCTGCGGTATGTTCATCGAAGGGCTTATACGCGCCGGTGGCAATGATTTCGCCGTTGCGCTCCAGCACAATGAATAACCCCTGCGGCGCCAGGTACCACTCGGTCAGTTCGACTTCCGCATCACGGGAAAAATAGTCGCCGTAACGTGCCTCATATTCGCCAAACAGCCCGCTAATGATCGGCTGGAGTTCCGGCGCTTCGGGTGAAACATCACGAAATTGTTCGCGCATGGTCAGCTCCTTAATCGCCAAGTCCGGCTGGGTTAATTTCAGAGGCCGGGATCTGCTCAACGCTTTCACCCCAACGGCTCAGCACTTTGTTGTAATCCCCGTTCTTGATAACGCCATTCAGAGCCGTTTGTACCGGCTCAACCAGGCCACTCTCTTTTTTCAGCGTCACGGCGATATGCGCCGCTTTTGGCCAGCCACCGTCTACCACGCCGACCAGTTGCGTTTTCTGCGTCAATGCTGCTTTCCATGCGCCCGTCACGTTCGGGCCAAAGAAGGCATCTGCCCGCCCAGACTGCAACGCCAGGGTTTGTGCGGCATCGTCTTTGGTATAGACCGGGGTGAAAGGTTTTAGCCCTTTCTTCAGGTTCTCTTCGTTCCATGCCAAAAGAATGGATTCTTGATTAGTGCCGGAGCCTACAATGATGCGCAGCCCGGCAATATCTTCTGCTTTTTCAATCTTCTTAATCGGGCTGTTGGATTTCACGTAGAAACCGAGGGAGTCTTTACGGTAGGTCGCAAAGTCGAATTTCTGTTTGCGATCTTTAGTGACGGTAATATTGCTGATTGCCGCATCATATTTCCCCGAGGTTACGCCTAATGGCCAGTCTTCCCATGAAGTCGGTACGACGTTTAGCTCAAGGCCGAGGCTGTCTGCCACTAAGCGCGCGATGTCCACTTCGCTCCCCAGCAGCGTTTTATTGTCTTCGGCAAAGACGGTCAGCGGAGGAGAGTTAAGCGCTGCTACCGCCACGGTGAATTTACCCGGTACCGCAAAACGGTAATCTTTCGGTAATTGCGCCACTGCCTGAGGATTAACCGGCGTATTAATAGGCGCTTTGTTGGCTTCCAGGCTTACACCGGTGCCGTTAATGGTGACGCTTTCCGCCCATGTTGCCGTTGAAGAAAGGGCCAGAGCGATAGCGAGGATGAGCGATGATTTCTGCATAGCGAGTTCTCTTCTAATGAGTTTTATTGTCGGATGGCGCTGTGCTTATCCGCCTACGAAAGCGCTTGTAGGAGGGATAAGCCTTCATGCCAGCCTACGAAAATTGATTTACCGGGTTGGCGAGGCCGAGGCTTTCACGCAGCGTAGTGCCCGGATACTCCTTGCGGAATAAACCGCGCGCTTGCAGCACGGGAACCACTTCATCCACAAAGCGCGGGAAGGTATCCGGCGTGCCGCCCTGAATGATGAAGCCGTCTGCGGCGTAACGCTCAAACCACTCCTGCAGTCCGTCTGCCACTTGTTGCGCCGTACCGGCAAAACGTGGGCGTGGTGATGCGGCTTCCAGAGCGACCTGGCGCAGCGTGAGATGGCGAGTGCGCGCGTTACGTTTGATTTCATCGGTGGTGCTGCGGAAGCTGTTTTGGCCCAGGTCGCCGATGTCCGGGAAGGCTTCATCCAGCGGGTACTGGCTGAAATCATGATGTTCAAAATAGCGGCCCAGGTAATTCAGCGCATCTTCTACGGAAACGAGCGCCGCGGTAGTTTGATATTGCGCTTCCACATCGGCGGCATCTTTCCCCACAATGATGCTCACGCCCTGGAAAATATGCAGATCGTTTGCTTTACGGCCTTGCGCCTCCAGTTGGCTTTTAACATCGCGATAGAAATATTGCGCTTCTTCAAGGGTTTCATGATGGGTAAAAATAGCATCCGCATGGCGTGCGGCTAATTTCTTACCGTCATCTGATGCGCCTGCCTGAAATACAATTGGCCTGCCTTGTGGCGTGCGCGAAATATTCAGCGGGCCTGCCACCTGGAAGAAATCCCCTCGATGATTTAAGGTGTGCAGCTTATTGGGATCAAAGAATTTACCGCTTTGTTTATCCCGAATAAACGCGTCTTCTTCCCAGGAGTCCCACAGCCCTTTCACCACATCAAGATATTCATCAGCAATGCGATAGCGCAGCGCGTGCTCAGGATGTTTCTCGCGAGAGAAATTCTTCGCGGAGCCTTCTAACGGCGAAGTCACCACGTTCCAGCCCGCACGGCCTTTGCTTAAATGGTCGAGGCTTGCGAACTGGCGAGCCACCGTAAACGGTTCGCTATAAGACGTCGACAATGTGCCAACCAACCCTAAATTCGTGGTCACGCTGGCTAACGCCGACAACACGGTTAATGGCTCAAAACGATTCAGAAAATGCGGGATCGATTTTTCATTAATATATAAACCATCCGCGACAAATAAAAAATCCAGCTTTCCGGCCTCGGCTTTTAGGGCCGTCTCTTTTACAAATTCAAAATTAATACTGGAATCTGCAATAGCCGCCGGGTGACGCCAGGCAGACATATTTCCGGACGCGCCATGCAATATTGTGCCAAGGCGCAGTTGACGATTATCTGACATATTTAATCCTCGGGTTTTTAGTTTTTCAGGAGCGCCTGTTCGGCAAGCGTTGCGAAATATCTCGCCGCATCTTCAATTAATGCCTCATCCGGATTAAACGCCGAATGGTGTAAACCATAAGCGCTGTCGCTACCCATGCTGACGAACGCACCGGGGATGGTTTGCAAATAAACGGCAAAGTCTTCGCCGCCCATGTGCAGTTCGGAGGTTTGCGTCTGGTAGCCCACCTCTTTTGCGACATCCATCGCAAACGCGGCCCATTTTTCATCGTTGATCAATGTGATTGGCCCGTTAAACCACTCCACTTCAATTTGCGCCCCAAACGCAGTGGCTAAACCGGCGGCAATATCACTGATTCGTTTCTCAACCTGTTTTTGAATATCAGCCCGATGGGTACGCACCGTTCCCTCCAGTTCGACGCTTTCAGGCAACACATTCCAGGTATTTCCCCCTTCAATGCGCGTCACGCTGACAACCACGGAATCCAGAGTATTAATGTTGCGGCTGGCGATAGTCTGGAGCGCCAGAACCAACTGGCTGGCAAGCACAATCGGGTCATTGCCTTCGTGTGGACGCGCGGCATGCGCGCCCTTGCCTTTAATCCGCAACACAAAGCGGTCGACGTTGGCATAAAACGCGCCGCCGCGTGTGGCAAAAGTGCCTACCGGTAAGCCCGGCTCGTTGTGCATGCCAAAAATGGCGCTTACGTTTTCCAGCGCACCGGCTTTAATCAGCGCTTTTGCCCCGGTGAAATTCTCTTCCGCAGGCTGAAACAGCAAACGGACGCGCCCGGCTAATTGCGATTCGCGCGCTTTTAATAACAGCGCCGCGCCCAGAATCACGCTGCTGTGAACGTCATGCCCGCAGGCATGCATTACGCCATCATGCTGCGAACTAAATTCAACGCCGCTGGTTTCGTGAATTGGCAGGGCGTCAATATCCGCCCGCAGGGCAATGACTTTCTCCCCATGACCTACTTCCGCAACCACACCCGTTGTAAGCGAATAAGGCAGCAAGCGCAGGCCAGCGGATTCCAGCCAGTGACGGATCCGTGCGGTCGTCTCCACCTCTTTACCCGACAACTCCGGGTTCTGGTGAAGTTCACGTCGCCAGTCGATAAGCTGTTGTGCAAATGTCATCCCTACCCCTTACCAGGCTTCATGTTCGGCGGTGAAATCAGAAACCGATTTCACCGGCGTAACGCCTGCTAACAAACGCAGTGATTGAAAACGAGCTTCAGGAGAGGCTATCGGGGTATCAATAATGAATTCATTGATACCAAATTCTTCACTCAAGGCCGCAAGCCCCGCATGAACGGTTTCGGCCGTTCCTTTTATCAGGGAGGGTTCACGACGTTCTAACCGTTTAATGGCGCTCCCTGCCTGGCGTGCAAAAGCGTGAGCCTGCGCTTCACTCCCGACGCTGACACGCTGGGCGTTTTCAAGCTCAACGCTCCAGATTTCCACCAGCTTTGCCAGTTCATCCGCTTTTTGTGCGTCAGGCGCCACAATGACCTGCACCGCCACCAGCGTGTCGCGCGGGCTTTGGCTGCGCCAGGCGTTGAGCACTTCGCGCATCAGATTTTTATCGCCATTCAAATGAGCGGCGTAGACAAAGTTCCAGTCCAGATTTGCGGCAAGCTTCGCACTTTCCAGGCTTGCGCCCAGTAAGAAACGATCGGCAGTGCGCTCGGGAACCGGTGTGGCACGTAAGGCTTCTTCTTCATCCTCGGCGGCTGCGGGTAGTGAGAGCCAGTTATCCAGTTGGGCAAGCTGATCGGCAAAAGATCCTTTCTCTTCCTGATGGACGCCCGCCTGCAAGGCTCGCGTGGAAAGCGGCAGACCACCCGGCGCTTTACCCACGCCAAGATCAACCCGCCCCGGTGCAAGACTTGCCAGTAAATTGAAGTTTTCCGCCACTTTGTAAGGGCTGTAGTGTTGCAGCATCACCCCGCCGGAGCCGACGCGAATGCGATGCGTTTGCCCGATAATCCACGCAATCAGCAGTTCCGGTGAAGAGCTTGCCAGGCGTGAGGTGTTGTGGTGCTCGGCAATCCAGAAACGGTGATAACCCCAGGTTTCCGCAAGCTGAGCCAGGTTTAACGTGTGCTTCAGAGCCTCGCCTGGGGTGTCGTCCTGCGCGACCGGGCTTTTATCCAGCAGACTGATTCGATAAGACATGCAACAAACTCGTGTTGATTAACATGCCTTCATTAATAAAGTTTCCGCTTCAGCGAGTGAAACAATTAATTTACATTTGGTTAGCAAGAATCTGGATAAGCCGCTGACTCACACATCAAATAGCTCATATTTGAGCTAAAATTAAAATAAATGACCCACATGGACTTTTAATGGCCTTTTACATTGACAAAAGTTCGTAAATGACCCATTTTCAGTAAATATAAAAAGGTTTGGTCTGTATATGATACTTTTCCGCATGAAAGAGTCATAAAAAACCTAATGCGTTACTTAAATTAAGATTAAAGGCCATATATGAATCATGATGGTGCCACGCTTGCAGACAAACTGCAGACGATGAGCGAATTACTCAATGAGGTAAAAAAAGCGGTCACGCTACGAGCGCAGGAATCTGACCTGATGCTTGACCAGCAGGTTATCGCTGATTCCGCCGATTTGGGGCAACAATTGAATCAGCGCCGCAAAGAATTAGCCATCGACATGGCGACGCTTGAACTACAAACCGGCGTCTCGGCATCCACGCTTAAACGGCTATTTAAAGATCCTGAGCAGGTCAAATTTGGCACGGTATTACGTGTTGCCGACGCACTGGGCGTGAAATTATGCGCCGCATTGTAGAAGTGTGGTTGTACGGTGAACCCGTAGGGGAGTTGCGTCAGGATGATGACGGTTTTGCATTTAGTTATCGCGCAGATTATATCGGCCCCCCGCTGTCGTTAAGTTTACCGGTGCGCATCGGTCATTTTCGCAGCGCCACGCTGCCGCCCTTTTTTGCTTCCCTGGCCCCGGAGGGCTGGTTGAAAATGCGTTACAGCCAGCTACAACAGCGCGACGAGCATGACCTCCTCGGGATGCTTATCGACAACGGCAAAAACCTGATTGGCGCGGTACAACTGGTCAACATACAGGAGGATTAACAATGGGATTCGCCACGCATTGCCACATTCTTTTGACTCCGCTGGTGCAGGCCAAAGAGCAAGAATCGGGTTATTCAGCCAAAGGGCTGAAGCATTTAACAGGCACGGGCAAAGTGAACCCGCAGCTAAGTTTTACTCGCAGCGAATTTATTCATGAGCTGCCAAAAGCCCAGCGGGGCATGAGCATTTCTGGCTATCAGCCAAAGCTCCAGATGGTGGTTCACGATGGTGAATTTGCGGTCGTCGAACATCAGGGGGAGTACATTCTTAAACCCTCCCCGGCTGAGTTTCCGCATCTGGCAGAAAACGAACACGCCACCATGACGCTTATGGCACGGCTAGGTTTTGATGTGCCGCCGCACGGCCTGGTGAGTTTTGCCCCCGAGCATGATGAACCCCATGAGCTGGCCTTTGTGATCCGCCGTTTTGACCGTGATATTCAAACTGGTGCTGCGATTCATCAGGAACAGCTTGATGCCGCCATGAACGTGGGCGAGAAGTATGGGAAAACCGGCGGCGACGGCAAGCAATACGTTAGCTATCAGCAATTAGCGGAGTTTTTGACTCAGCATGTGAATAGCAACCTCGCTTTTAAAATCGACCTGTTCCGCCGCATTGTGTATGCCTATCTGCTGGGCAATAACGATATGCATCTGCGCAATTTCGGGCTGATACACCCAAGATTTGGTGAGCCTCGGTTGTCTCCGGTCTATGATTTTGTCTCCGTTGCGCCCTATCAGAGCATTTTCAGCTCCGGGTTTATGGCACTGCCGCTGCTGACATGCGAAGAAGGCGACCGCGAACGGGCGCCGGGTTTTAAAACGGCTTATGGCGAATATCTTGGGATGGATTTCCGGGCGCTTGGTTTAAGCATCGGCCTGACGGAGAAGCTGATTGTGAAGCTGATTAACGATCTGCAAAAAGAGAGCCGTATTGTGGAGGCGGTTTATCGTGATTCGTTTATGCCAGCAGAAGCGGTTGATGCCACGCTACGCTGTTACCGTCAGCGGTTGGATCGGTTAATGCGTTTAGATGAGGCGGAAATTTAGGCATAATTCTCACGGACCCCACCCCAACCCTCCCCTTGTCAGGGGAGGGAGCCGTTAACCCCTCATATCTTTTAGCTCCTCCCCCTGACAAGGGGGAGGTTGGGTGGGGGTCACCAACAGCTTAACGACAGCTCCCAGGTTTACCCAATCTAGAACGTTTCCCAATTCTCATCTGAACTACCCGCAGCCGCTTTGCGATTCAGAACCGGTGCGAGTGGCATTTTAGGTTCAGGGCTTCGCGCAGCCGCAGGGGTTTCCTGATTAATACGAAACACCGATACGGCCTGGGTCAGACGGCTCGCCTGCTCTTCGAGTGCCGAGGCGGCAGCAGCAGACTCTTCAACCAACGCGGCATTCTGCTGCGTTACACGGTCCATTTCAGAAACCGCCAGGCCCACCTGGTCGATACCGCGGCTTTGCTCATCGGAAGCCGAGGCGATTTCGCCCATGATATCCGTTACGCGCGTCACCGCATTGACGATCTCGTCCATGGTTTCGCCTGCGCTTTCAACAAGCGTTGAGCCGGTATCCACTTTATTGACGGAGTCTTCAATCAGGCCTTTGATCTCTTTCGCAGCTTGCGCACTGCGTTGTGCCAGGTTACGGACTTCACCCGCTACCACCGCAAAGCCACGGCCTTGCTCTCCGGCACGCGCCGCTTCTACCGCCGCGTTCAGGGCCAGAATGTTGGTCTGGAAGGCAATACCGTCAATGACGCTGGTAATATCGGCGATCTTCTTCGAGCTGCTGGCGATGTCGTTCATGGTGCGCACCACGTTATCCACCACTTTGCCGCCCTTCTGCGCGGTTTCGGACGCGCTCAATGCCAGTTGACTTGCCTGACGGGCGTTTTCCGCATTCTGCTTAACGGTTGCGGTCAACTGTTCCATGCTGGCTGCGGTTTCTTCAAGCGAAGCCGCTTGCTGCTCGGTACGCGAAGAGAGATCGTTATTGCCGATGGAAATTTCACTGGCACCGCTATAAATCGCGTTTGCACCGTTACGCACATCGCTGACGGTACTCATCAGCTCAGACTGCATGTGGCGAAGGCTTGCCGCCAGTTGCCCCATTTCGTTTTTACCTTCCACATCAATCGTGCGCACCAGGTCACCACTCGCAATATGGCGAATGCTTTCCAGCAGGCGATGAAGAGGCTCAATCAGCGTTTTTCTGATACCAAACCAGACGGTAATAATAGCCAGCGCAACCAGCGCCAGAATCACCACCAGAATCCAGATAGCCTGTGAATAGGAGTGATTGTTGTCATCAACCGCCTCTTGATACAGTTGGTCGTTTTGTTGCAGGTAGTTAACGTACTGCTGCTCAAAACCATCCTGATATTTTTGCGTAGGCTGGTCGAAAAATTCGTTAATTTTGCCTGCGCCAAGAAGCTGAATCAGCTCGGCCAGCGCGCCATGGTAAATACCATAGTTGCGTTTGATCTCATTGATGGATTCTTCACTCTGACGGGGATCGTGTGGCAGAGACTCATAGGCCGCCCATTGCGTTTCAGCCTGTTTTAAAGACTGGCTGGCGATAAGCATCAGCTCATTTACCGTCGAACCGCTACCGGTATTATTGGCATCCATCATATGACGGATACCCGCGCGGTTGAGCGTGTTACGGGTTTGCAATAACGCCACCCAACTCCCGTTGAGCGTGGATTGTTGCTGGCGAATGGTTTGCAGCACAGTAAAGTTTTCTTTGTCGTTTTTCAGCGCGTTGAAAAACAACCCACCGGAGGTTACCTGTAATACACCAAATAAGCCCAGGACAAACAGTAGACTGGTTACTACTTTTATACGGTTTAACATGCTTTTTTATTCTCATGACAACAGAAGCATAGAGTTTCGGCAGTTTGCGCCAAAACTTTATGCTTATCGTCTAAGAATCAGCTACGTTCGATATCTTTAGCGGCCTGATCCAGGGTATCGATGATTTTATACAGCGTCTCTTTAGGCAAATCGCTCTGGCCCAGTTTGGTGTTAAGCGCCATTTTGAAGTTGTGAATCGCACGCTGTATTTCAGGAAGTCGGCGGTTATCGCCTAAAACACCCAGCGATTCGAGCTTCGCGATAATGTGACCAAGATGTTCTTGTTGGGCGGCGAGTTCCGCGCGGCCTTCTTCGGTCAGCATCCACGCCTTTTTGCTGCTGTCGTTTTGCACCGCGGCAATAAACCCCATCTCTTCAAGCAAAGAGAGGTTTGGGTAGATAATCCCCGGGCTTGGGACGTACTCGCCTTTTGCCGTCGCCTCAATGGACTTGATCAGCTCATAGCCGTGTGCCGCATTGCTTGAGAGGAAATGCAGGATCAACAGCCGAATGTCGTTGGCATCAAACAGACGCTCACGACGCATCCGCGCTTTGCCTTCCATGCCGCCATGTTCGTGATGACCATGGCCGCCCCTTTCGTGGCGTTCATGTTTTGCACAGAAACCGTGATGGAGATGATGGATTCTCATATTCGTTTCCTTATTTTTTATGCCAGTAAGCCACGGCGCGAACGTAATCCCCGTCCAGACCACGGGTTTCCAGCAGTTCATCGCTCAGCTTTTTCACGTCATGCCCTTCGCCGGTCGCCCAGACAAAATAGTCGCTGGCCGGAAATTCAAGGTTTCTGACGCGTTCGGCGATAGATTCGCTATCAAGCCACTCAATCTGCGCGCCTTGAAATTCGCTGAGATACTCGTGAGTTTGCGCGTGATGGCTGTTAACCAGCACGATAGGCGCGCTATTTTCAGGCAGCGATAACAGACGGCGACGAACCGCCGGGAGGCCACTTTCATCGCAAATATAGAGCTGGAAAGCGTAATGGGTCGGTATAACCAGCGATCCTCTCGGGCCGCCGATAAGCAGCGTGTCGCCTGGTGCCGCATTTTCAGCCCACTGGCTGGCAACACCGCCGTCGTGGATATAAAAATCCAGCGTCAGTTCATTGAGCGCGGCGTCAAACGCAAGCGGCGTATAGTCCCGGGAAACGGGCCGTGCGCCCTCACCCCAGACAATGCCGTCGTCTGTTACGGACGGGCGTGCAAAATCGCCACCCGCCGGTGGGAAAAAGACTTTTACGTGGTCATCAAATCCCTGCGAGGAAAAACCTGCAAGATCGGGGCTGGTAAATACGATGCGGTAAAAACAACCCGCGACGGTGACTTTGCTTTTTACGGTTAAATCGCGGAATTTGAGTTCGTTTTTTACGCGTTTTGGAAGATTAGGTTTAGTTTTTTCGGTCATCGGGTTCTCATCTTTTCGAAGTGTAAGATATATCATAGATATGTTTTAGCACATGAGAACCCGATTGTCCTGGGCAATTTTTGCGGTTTAGTCTGTCGCGTTACGATGAGGATCAGGCGTTCAGCCAGGTCTGGCCTTCCGCTTTCATATTTCGCTCTAATTCGCTACCCCGGGTAGCAAACACGCGCTTAACCGGGAAGCCACTTTTTTCCAGCAGGTAAGCCAGGGCGGCATATTCCCGCGGATATTTTTCAGCAACGCTTGTGTCTATTTCGGTTAGCCCCATTGGGAAGCTGAAAGTCCCCATGTCATAAACACTCTGACGATGAACCAGTTTCCAGATGCCATCTCGCTTCTCAACCAGGTCGTAGAAACGGTTATGGTTGTTACAGCCGAGGTTAAGTTTGACGTTCTCCGCGATAATAATGGCGTTGGTTTCAACAATAGCCCGGTTGCCATTGAAGGTAACAATCGGGCTTCCCATAAGATGTTTGGTTCTGAGGTCAGATGCTCCCATACGCGCCGAGGCATTAACAAAGTCACTGAACAGCCCTTCAAACCAGGTCACTTCTATCGTGCCATCAGGATGAAACAGCGAGCGCAGCGCATCCCACTCGCTCAGGTCGCGATGGATCCAGCCATTCATCAGGTCGGTAATTTGCAGGCGATCTTCCAGTCTATTTTTCATGGTTAATACTCCGGTGTAGGAAACGTTATAACTTGAGATGAGCTGGAGTATTCACCTTCGCTTCGATAACATCCAATAGGTTAAAGTGACACATCAATCATATTTAATGATTGATTGAGGAGAAGGCATGGATTTACGGCAGCTACGTTATTTTCTGGCAGTGGCGGAAGAAAAGCATTTTGGCCGAGCCTCGCGCAATTTGAACATCGTGCAGCCTGCGCTAAGCATGCAAATTCGCGCCCTGGAAGAAGAGCTCGGGGGCGCACTTTTCCGCCGCACCAGCCGAAGCGTGGAGCTGACGGAAGCCGGAAAATTATTTCAGACTGAGGCCCGCCGCACGCTGGAACAGGCGGAGTTTACCAGGCTGTCAGTCCAACGCTCTCTGCGCGGGGAGACGGGTACGGTGCGAATAGGATTTGCCGGAAATGCCATATTCAGCGGCAAACTGACCCGTGATTTGCGTCTGTTCCGCAAAAAATATCCTGATGCTGAAATGATTATCCAGGAGGTCAGCCCGCAGCAGCAGGTAGATGCGATTCTCGCCGGGCAACTGGATATCGGTTACACACCGAGCCACAGTAAAACCGCCACTGCCGGGATAGAAGTGCAGCGGATCGGGGACTGGGCGTTTCTGGTGGCGCTTTCGGATGAGCACCCGCTTGCTGAACATCCCGCTATCACCGTAGATATGCTCTCCGGCGAATCGCTGATTATGTACGACGCGCATGATAGCCAGGAGTATCTGTGGGTGATGCTCAGCCAGAAACTGGGGAATCACTTACGTGTGGCACATCAGCCTGACAGTACCCTGAGCGTTCTGGCTATCGCTGCTGCAGGATTGGGGCTGGCGCTGGTACCCGCCCCTCTACAGCAGGTCAATATCCCTGGACTTGTCTACCGCAAGTTGAATGCCCCGGAGTTGATGGCCAATCTGCTATTGATAGGCCGAGTGAATGAAACCAAAGGTGCAGTTAACGCTTATCTGGCGATGGCAAACCAAAAAGGATAGTAACGCGCCTCGCGGATCGCAAATTGACAAACCCTTACGAAGCGAGGCTTCCCATTCTGGTTAAGGGGGGCCTACACTGCAAAAGGCAGCGATTGCCAGGCGAAATTCCTTTCACCATCTAACAGTCCAGGAGGTTTGCAATGTTTCCTGAGTACCGTGAACTGATCAACGAACTAAAATCCGCTAACCCGCGTTTCCTCAGCTTGTTTGACAAGCACAATCAGCTCGACGAAGAGATTTTACGCAAGGGGGGACCACAAGGGACGGGATACAACGAGAAGGTCGTGCAGATGAAAAAAGAGAAGCTGCGGCTAAAAGATGAGTTGTATCAAATGTTGAAGAATGCCAGCCAGTAGGTTCGTTTTCAGGAAGGGGAACTCCCCTTCCTTTATGTTTTACGCTTTAGAGTCCAGCGTAAAAACAATCGCATAAAGTTGATTTAACCCCGGATAAATTTCTGCAATCACCGCTTTAAGTTCTGGTAGCGTCATATTTTCCTGGCGAGCATGCTCATCGGTCAGTTGGTCGAGCATGACAGGCGTTACGCTGACCACTTCGATAGTGCAAAAATAGACATCATCTTCATAGCGCCCTACGCGTAGCTTCTGGCCTGGCGTAAAGTGGGATTCTGACGCATCACGCAAGGTGATGGTTTTGCGTCCGGCGAGAATATCGCCCTCAAAACGCTGAAAAAAGGTTATGTCATTCATGGCGCACCTTAACTTTGTCGAACTAAACGAATTAGAACAGCGAGAACATCAACGCGACCGGAAAACTCATTGGCCACGTCGCGCCCACCAGGGCCGAGCATAACAGTTTAATTCTTTTGGTATCGTGAGCCAAAAACCAGGTGATGAGCGCGGTGATTAACGACATTACAGCGTAAAAAACCAACATATGTTGATAAAGGGTCATGGGGATAAATGCGTGTATTCAAATTTGACGCAAAATATGCCCTTTTTTATGACCTGGATCAAGTTTTGAAAACCTGAAACCGATAGGCGTGTGCAATTTTCAACCAAAACCCAGGCATTCATGCACTCTTTTCTTATTTAGAATAATCACCTACGTGTCATTGCATAGCTTGCTTATAATATCTTTTGTTAATGTGATTATCGGAAAGATTGATATGGATATAAACCTGAATACCCTACTAAATATTCACAATAAAAAAACAATTATTGGAAATTTAATTTCCATTTACCACCCAATGGTTAAGCACCACTTATGGATTTAGATTAAATAAAAAACATAATAATTATATTCAAGCTATAATTATTACAATAAACAACCTTAACGTTAATTCATCTAAAGAATTGCGTTTCCTATAAGGATCTTAAAACTTAATTCCCTTGCTATTCGTTAAGAAGATTATGATAATGTGGTTATACATCAGTACAAATTTTCTTCTATGCTAGCTTGTATAAATAAGAATATTCAAAATGTTCAAATTAACCTCTAAAAAAGCATTGATATTAACCGTTCTTGTTATTATTGCCCCTTTTGTTCTGGTTTCCACATATTCATTTTTCTACATTAAATTTGAAATAGAAAATAACTTTAATGAAACAATGGTGAGATTCACCAGAAACATTGCCTATGCCAGCATAGAAACCCCCGTCAGAAAAATTAATAAAAAACTCAGCGCAATGGCTGGCATGATTAGCAAGGAAGATATTGCTGAATACATCTCTCCTGAGTATTCAGAATTAAACTCATTGCTACCTTCATTAATAAACTCTAATGAGATGTTCTCAAGTGTACTGTTGTCAGATAGCCATAACCGGTACAGAGTTTACCCGCATAAAGACTATCAAGAGTTTAAACCGTCCGAACGCCCTTGGTTTCCGGTAGACGGCGTTAAAGACGCCATTTATTTCTCGGATCCTTATGTAGGTGTCAGTAAAAGCCCCATGACAAACAAGCACCTGTGCGATGTCACGGTAAGTATGAATCTCTTTGATAAACAATCAGATTTTGTGGGAAATATTGCCCTTGACCTGGATCTGAATGCATTGAGCAACATTCTTAAAGGCCTTAGCGTCCCTTATAATGGCCGATTCAAGGTCGCCGCGATGGATGGCTCGGTCATTATGTACGCTAACACCAAGGAAATTTTCACCCGAAAAATACCTGAGTCATGGTTGAAAGAGATAAAAGAGACTTCGGGCTCATTTAAAGATGATGAAAATAAACAGATCGTTTTTTATCAGGCTTACCAGAATCCTGACTGGGTGGCATTATCCACCGTCAGCTATGACAATTATGACAAATTGCTGAATAGCGCTTATCTCGCATTAACCTATATCATCCTTGGCTGTTTAATTTGTTATCTTATTGTCGCAATTATTATCAGAATGTATCTTAAACAGTGGGTTGATGTCCTCTATCTCAGCATTAATGAAAATATTTCCAACGAAAGCCCGCGTAATCTGGAAAGTCTTTGCAAGGGAATAGCCAAAAAAAATGAAACGCTGAAAGAAGCGGTACAGGCTGCCACCACCGATCCGCTGACGAAAATTGGTTCGCGGCGGAAATTTGAACAGGATGTGCTGGACCTGTTTAATTCCCGTACCCCGTTCCATCTGGCCATGATCGACCTCGATAACTTTAAAAGAATCAATGACACCTGGGGCCATCAAACCGGTGACTGCGTTCTGCAAAATGTGAGCAAAGCCGGTGTCGAAAGATTGGGTGGAAAACACGCCATTTATCGATTTGGCGGTGAAGAATTAGTCGCATTAATTCATGATTTGCCCTTCAACGAATGCTATGAGCTTATTGATAGTTGGCGCTATACCGTCACGAAAAGAAAATGGCGTGAACAAGGCATGGTGGTTTCGTTTAGCTGCGGCATTGCCAGTTCAACAGAGTGCAACTCGATAGATGAAATGGTCGCCACGGCTGATAAATTGTTGTACCAGGCGAAAGAGTCAGGGAAAAACTGTATTTACCCTCCTCTTAGCTGATTTATCGCGCTCTTAAAGATCCAGATGGCGCAAGGTGCTCACCTTGCGCCTCAAAATAATAATTAATAAATATGGGTGAATTTTGCCTACATGATGAACTCTCGATTTCGATAACGACTATCTTTAATAAAGCAGTGTTATCCCATCGAGGTCACTATGTTCCTCAATTATTTCGCTCTGGGTGTTCTGATTTTTGTCTTTCTGGTGATTTTTTACGGAATCATCATTCTTCACGATATTCCCTATCTTATTGCTAAATCACGCAATCATCCCCACGCCGATGCGATACATGTCGCCGGCTGGGTCAGCTTGTTTACTCTGCATGTTATCTGGCCGTTTCTGTGGATCTGGGCGACGTTGTATCGCCCGGAACGCGGCTGGGGTATGCAGCAAAATGGCGACGAGACGCTGGCTTCATTGCAGCAAAGGGTGACCGAGCTTGAACAAAAACTCGACGACAAAAAAATAACGCCACTGGAGTAACACCATGGATTTGCTCATTATCCTGACTTATGTCGCGATTGCGTGGTCGATATTTAAGATATTCAAGATCCCGGTAAATAAATGGACAGTGCCAACGGCGGCACTGGGCGGCGTCTTTTTAATTGGCGCGCTCATTTTATTAATGAATTACAACCATCCTTATACTTTTCTGGCGCAAAAAGCAGTGATTTCTATTCCCCTAACGCCACAAGTTACGGGAATAGTGAGTGAAGTGACGGATAAACAAAACATGATGATCAAAAAAGGAGAAGTCCTGTTTAAATTAGACCCGACGCGCTACAAAACGCGCGTTGACAGACTACAAGCGGATTTGATGACGGCGATACACAATATCGATTCACTTAAAGGCCAGCTCGATGAGGCCATCGCCAATACCTCAGGCATCACGGCTGAACGCGACAGATTATATAAAGACTACCAGCGCTATCTGCGCGGAAGCAAAGCGCGGGTTAATCCCTTCTCAGAAAGCGATATTGATAATGCCCGCCAGAACTTTCTGGCCCAGGACGCGTTAGTTAAAGGCTCCGTTGCCGAACAGGCACAAATCCGCAGCCAGTTAGAGAGCATGGTCAATGGCGAACAGTCGCAGATTGTCAGTCTCCGGGCTCAACTGGCAGAAGCCAAATACAATCTTGACCAGACCGTGATTCGTGCACCAAGCGATGGCTACGTGACACAAGTGCTAATTCGTCCCGGCACCTACGCCGCGGCACTGCCCCTGCGCCCGGTGATGGTGTTTATCCCGCAACAGAAACGGCAAATCATCGCCCAGTTCAGGCAAAACTCGCTGCTACGTTTAGAGCCTGGCGATGAAGCGGAAGTGGTGTTTAATGCTCTGCCGGGACAGGTTTTTCAGGGGAAACTCACCTCCATCCTGCCCGTCGTTCCTGGGGGGAGTTATCAGGCCCAGGGATCTTTGCAATCGCTGACGTTAACGCCGGGCAGCGATGGCGTGCTGGCGGTGATTGAACTTGCGCCAAATGCGGAAGTAGATGCCCTGCCGGATGGGATTTTCGCTCAGGTTGCGGTCTATTCCGACCACTTTAGCCACGTTTCGGTGATGCGAAAGGTATTACTGCGGATGACAAGCTGGATGCACTATCTCTATCTCGACCATTAATAGGTTGATGCAAAGTGGCTGGAGAGCGCCCCAGCCACTTATATCGTTAATGTTTTATCATTACATGCCGAATCACGGTGTAATCTTCCAGGCCAAAGAGCGACATATCTTTACCGTATCCGGAAAGTTTTTGACCACCGTGCGGCATTTCGCTCACCAGCATGAAATGGGTATTCACCCAGGTACAGCCGTACTGCAAGCGCGCGCTTAAACGGTGCGCGCGCCGTACGTCTTGTGTCCAGACAGAAGAAGCCAGCCCGTAACTGGAATCGTTCGCCCAGCTCAGGACTTGCTCTTCGTCATCAAACGTCGTGACACTCACCACTGGGCCGAAAACCTCTTTTTGCACGATATCATCTTCCTGCTTCGCGCCGGCAAGCAGCGTTGGCTGGAAGTAGTACCCTGGCCCTTCTACTTTCGCCCCGCCCGTCACCACTTTTACATGCGGGAGCGCTTTTGCAGCATTCACCGCTTTGCTTACCCGCTCGAGGTGGGCGGCGGAACTCAGCGGCCCCAGTTCGGTGGATTCATCATCCGGTGCGCCATATTTCAGGCTGCTGACCGCCTCGCCCAGTTTTTCGACCAGTTTGTCGTAAATCCCTTTTTGGGCGTAGATACGACAGGCAGCGGTGCAGTCTTGCCCGGCGTTGTAATACCCAAAAGTCCTTACGCCTTCTACAACCGCATCTAAATCTGCATCATCAAAGACGATAACCGGCGCTTTGCCGCCGAGCTCCATATGAGTGCGTTTAATTGACGGCGCGGTATGGCTGATGATGTGCTCCCCGGTCGCAATGGAGCCGGTTAACGACACCATGCGCACTTTCGGGTGACCGGTCAGCGCATCACCCACCGTTTGCCCGCGTCCGAACAGCACGTTTAACACGCCAGCCGGGAAAATATCATTCGCCAGCTCAGCCAGTTTAAATGCGGTAAGCGGCGTGATTTCAGACGGTTTAATAACCACACAGTTACCGGCGGCGAGCGCCGGGCCAAGTTTCCAGGCCGCCATCATTAACGGGTAATTCCACGGCGCGATAGACGCCACAACGCCCACCGGATCCCGACGAACCATTGATGTGTGGCCGCTGAGATATTCTCCCGCCGCCAGGCCGTTCAGGCAGCGGCTTGCGCCAGCGAAGAAGCGGAATACATCCACCACCGCCGGAATCTCATCATTCAGGACGCAGTGATACGGCTTGCCGCAGTTGTGCGACTCAAGGCGAGCAAACGCTTCACCATTTTGCTCGATAGCATCGGCCAGCTTTAGCAGATGCTCGGCGCGTTCTTTCGGCGTGGTTTGCCCCCAACTGGCGAAAGCGTTATCCGCCGCCAGGACAGCATCATTAACCTGCTCCACTGTGGCTTCTGCAATGTCCAGCAGCACCTCGCCGGTTGCCGGATTGTAGACCGGCAATTTTTCACCCAGGCCGTCCACTAACTGGCCGTTAATTAAGAGTTGGCTTTGCATAGTGATACCCTTTCGTTATTTACCGCTGCCCGCAACGTCATCTCCGCCGCGACTCAGCCAGTACGCCCCTAAAATCGGAATGGTGGTCATCAGCATCACCATTAACGCCACCACATTGGTAACCGGCACCTCACGCGGTCGGCCCAGTTGGTTGAGCAGCCATAGCGGCAGAGTACGTTCATGCCCGGCGGTAAAGGTAGTGACAATAATTTCATCAAACGACAGCGCGAACGCCAGCATACCGCCCGCTAATAACGCGGACCCCAGGTTAGGTAAAATCACATAGCGGAAGGTCTGCCAGCCGTCAGCGCCCAAATCCATCGACGCCTCAATCAAGCTATACGAGGTGCGGCGAAAACGAGCGATAACGTTGTTAAACACAATGACCACGCAGAACGTGGCGTGCCCCACCACAATGGTGAAAAAACCCGGCTCAAAATTCATCATCTTGAAGGCCGTTAACAGCGCAAGGCCGGTGATAATCCCCGGCAGGGCAATCGGCAACAGCAGCAATAAAGAGATGGCGTTTTTGCCGAAGAATTCACGACGCCAGAGCGCTGCCGCCGCCAGTGTGCCAAGAATCAAAGCAAGTATAGTTGCTAGCGCGGCAATTTTTAGTGACAACGTCACGGCATCAAGAATATCACTTCGTGATGCCGCCACGCTGAACCAGTGCAAGGTCAGCCCTTTGGGGGGAAAGCTAAATGCCGCTTCTTCGGTGTTAAACGCGTACAGCGCGATAATCACCAGCGGAAAATGCAGGAAGATAACCCCGCCCCAGGCGGCAATTTTTAGCAATAACGGAGCGCGTTCAGAGTGCATCGAAAGCCCCCAGTCGTTTCACCAGTGAAAGATAAATGGCAATCAGCACAATCGGGACCAGCGTAAACGCGGCGGCCATCGGCATATTACCTATCGCCCCCTGCTGGGAGTAAACCATATTGCCGATGAAGTACCCCGGCGGCCCCACTAACTGCGGCACAATAAAATCACCGAGTGTTAGCGAGAACGTGAACACTGAACCCGCCGCCACGCCTGGGATCGCCAGGGGTAAAATCACATGGCGGAAGGTTTGAGCAGGACGCGCGCCCAAATCCGCAGAGGCCTGTAACAATGATGGCGGTAAACGCTCAAGCGCTGCCTGAATCGGCAAAATCATAAAGGGCAGCCAGATATAGAGAAAGACCAGGAAGCGCCCAAAACCTGAGGTCGACAAAGTGTTGCCGCCAATCGCTGGGATGGTCAGCATCAGGTTTAATACCGGTTCAAGCCCCATATGTTCCAGGAACCACTGCGCAACCCCATCGCGTGACAGCAACAGCGTCCAGGCATACGCCTTTACGATGTAGCTGGCCCACATCGGCAGCATCACGGCGATATAAAAAAATGCTTTGAGCTTGCCGCTGGTATAACGGGCCATAAAGTACGCCATCGGGAACGCCAGCACGGCACTGGCAAGCGTCACGGCAATAGCCATTGTCAACGTGCGTAGGATGATGTCGTAATTAGCCGGGTTAAACAGCGCGATGATGTTGGCGAAGGTCAGGTCAGGCGTGACCGACATGGTGAAATCATCGAAGGTGTAAAAACCTTGCCACAGCAGCGTTAACAGCGACCCAAGGTAAATCACACCAAACCACAGCAGCGGCGGGAGGAGTAATAACGCCAGCCAGAATCCGGGGCGCTGCCATAAAAACGTCGCGACGCGCCGCATCAGGCGGTTATCAGGATGGGATGTGGGAAGACTCATATCCATTTCATCCTTCCCCCTGCAACGGAACCATCGCCGCACGGGGCCAAACAGCGGTGACCTGCTGACCAATCTGATAGCGTTCTTCGCTGATGATGCGCTGCGGATTCGCTTCGCTGACCAACAGCTTTTCGCCACCGGCCAGCCGCAGTTCAAGGCGCGTTGCCGCCCCCTGGTAGTGGATCTCCTGAATCATGCCGGTGACCCGAATTTCACCGCTATTAACCGGTTCGTCGTTAAGAACGATATGCTCAGGTCGCAGGGAAAATAGCCCTTCTTCGCCGCACACTTTCCCGGAAAGCGCGGGCTGTAGAACATTCGAGGTGCCGACAAAACTCGCCACAAACGCCGTGCGCGGCTGCATATAGAGCTGGCGCGGGGTGTCCACCTGCTCGATACGCCCGTTGTTGAATACCGCAACGCGATCCGACATCGACAGCGCTTCGCTTTGGTCATGGGTGACGAAAATAAAGGTGATGCCCAGCTCGCGCTGAAGCTTCTTCAGCTCGCCCTGCATCTGTTCACGCAGTTTGAGATCCAGCGCGCCCAGCGGTTCATCGAGCAGTAACACGCGCGGACGATTTACCAGCGCACGCGCTAACGCCACTCGCTGACGCTGGCCACCGGAAAGCTGCGACGGTTTACGGGCATGAACAAATCCCAGGGCCACACGCTCGAGGGCTTCCTGCGCTTTGGCAAGCCGTGTTTTTTTATCGACACCTTTTACCATTAACCCGTAGGCGACATTTTCCAACACCGTCATATGCGGGAAGAGCGCGTAATCCTGGAAAACCGTATTCACATCGCGTTGGTAAGGCGGCACATCCTGCGCCGGTTTACCAAATATCGCGATCGTCCCGGATGTGACCTGCTCAAACCCGGCAATCAGGCGCAAGCAAGTGGTTTTGCCCGAGCCTGAGGGCCCGAGCATTGAGAAAAACTCTCCGTCTTCGATATCAATCGAGACGTTATCTACAGCTCGCACATCACCATAAAGGCGCGAGACGTTATGAAACTGCACGGCGTAGGGCATAACTCCTCCAGGCTTAACGGCCGCCCATAATGGCGATGTAATCCTGGGTCCAGCGGCTGTACGGCACG
Source organism: Buttiauxella gaviniae (assembly GCF_040786275.1). Lineage (NCBI taxonomy): Bacteria > Pseudomonadati > Pseudomonadota > Gammaproteobacteria > Enterobacterales > Enterobacteriaceae > Buttiauxella > Buttiauxella gaviniae. Next base: position 4,210,850 of record NZ_JBFMVT010000002.1, on the reverse strand, counting down.
AACTTACCGCCATCGGCTACCGGTGTTTTCCAGAACACGATCTTATCGAAGTAATTAAAGCCGTTGGTTTCACAGCCTTTATCACCCAGTAATGTGCTGGCTTTACAGCCTTCGGCAACCGCTGGCAGTGAGCCAAACCACGCCGCCACATCCCCCTGAACTTTCGGTGTAAGGGAGTGGTTCATCCACTTGTAGGCGCAATTCATATGTTTTGCGTCGACGTGCAGCATGGTGGTATCAGCCCAACCGGTCACGCCCTCTTTTGGGAAGACTGTGGCGATTGGCTGGTTTTCGCCTTTCAGAGCGTTGGCCTGATACGGCCAGGCGCTGGAGGCAACTACACCTTCGTTTTTGAAGTCGCTCATCTGAACGGTGGTATCGTGCCAGTAGCGGTGAATCAGACCGTGTTGATCGCGCAGTACTTTTAGCACCGCCTGATACTGTTCTTCAGAAAGCTGATACGGGTCGGTGATGCCCAATTGCGGCTGGGTGGCTTTCACAAATAGCGCGGCATCGGCGATGTAAATTGGGCCGTCATAGGCCTGCACGCGGCCCTGGTTAGTTTTTCCGTCCGGCAAATCTTGTTTCACAAACACCACGCTCCAACTGTCAGGCGGCGTCGGGAACGTTTTAGTGTTGTACATCAGTAGGTTTGGCCCCCACTGATACGGTGTGCCATACACTTTGCCGTCGACATTAAACCAGGATCCTTTTACCAGACGCGGATCGACGTTTTTCCAGTTCGGGATAAGCGCAGTGTTAATGGGCTGCACGCGTTTGCCCATAATCAGGCGCAGGGAAGCATCCCCCGAGGCGGTCACCACGTCATAACCGCCCTTCGCCATTAAACTCACCATTTCATCGGACGTTGCGGCGGTTTTCACATTGACCTTACAGCCGGTCTCTTTTTCGAAGCTGGTCACCCAATCGTAGGCTTTGTCGGTATCGCCACGTTCGATATAACCCGGCCAGGCGATGATATCGAGCTGCCCTTCACCGTCGCCAATTTTGTCTGGAAGCCCTGCCGCCTGTGCAGAAAGCACGGTCAAACAGAGTGAGGATAGAGCCCATATAGCCTGTTTTGTACGCATTGCTGCTACTCCTGTCTGAAAGATAAAGGCGGCACGCCATGAGAAAGTGCCGAATGTGCAAAAAAATCCCCTTCAAAAAACAATAGTCTGCACAAATATGACGAGCATGGCGGCGGCAAGAAATTTCACCAGGATGTGATATACAGCGCAGTAAAATGCACACCTGGAATACGGTTCAAAATAAGATAACGGGATGATTTTTAGGGTGTAGATAAGGTGTAAGCGAGGCGGCGATGGCACGCCATCGATTTCTTGCAATTATCGAAATTTCATATGGATGGAGCGTGCCGCGCGGGCGAAATGGCGCTGAAAAACGGCAGCCGTTTGATTGCGCTGGTCAAAGCGTCTTCCGTACTACTGGCCGTTAAAAAATAAAAAGACAGGGCCTGTTAGCGGCCCTGAACGCCGATTAACCGCAAATCTGACTTACGTTGACGTTTTAACATCTCATAAAAATTTTCATGGGCGCCAAGGCTGAGCAAATAGAGCTCGAGCCTTGCGTTCTGCCAACTGTAGCCGAGTAATGCCAATTGATTGTTGAGATGGAATTTATGCACCCGGAGATAGCAAAGGTCGCCCTTCTTACGCTCGCCAATTTCCGGGTCAGCCACTACCTTCTCAATTTCATCTTCCACCAACACGAGGAAAGGCTCAGGCAATTTCTCCAGAGCTTTTCCAAAACGGGCGGTTTCATACACTGTCAGGGTTTTGTCGTTGAGTTCTGCGGACATATTTTTGCGCTCTGCCATTTTCCATTTCGCTTTGTGCCAGCATCGTTTCTTTGATAAAGCTGTAAGGCAGGTCTGGGTTATCTTCAACGATCTGCCCAATTTTTGCCCAATACTCTATTTGCTTTGGCACGCTCCGGCTGCAGGCGTCGGCGTGAATTTTGACATCCGCTACGAACTGGTCATCTAACCGTATGCTAATAGCCATGTTCATACTCCATCACCTCCATGTGACCTTCAGTTGTGAATAAGTTTACGCGCATAACATCGCGTGGCGCGACAAAATGTCGCAAAATTGCGAGATACGTTCAAGAACTATTTTTTAGGCCGTTTTTTTATCTGGCATCGCCGCCAGCTCCTTCAATGAAACCCTGGCGATACGGTACAGAATATGCCGTTGTAACGGATGGTTTTGCGGAACTAACGGGTGATCGAACTCTTCACAACGCATCATGCCTATTTTTTCCATTACGCGTTGTGAGGGGATATTTTCAAGCGCTGTAAAAGCAACGATTTCATCTATCCCATATTGCTCAAAACCAATCGCCAGCGCTTTTCTGGCCGCCTCCGGAGCATAACCTTTGCCCCAATACGGCTTATCCAGGCGCCAGCCAATTTCAATAACGGGAGAGAACGGCAATTCATAGCTCGGAATATTGAGCCCAACAAAGCCGGTAAACGCCCCGCTGCTTTTTTCTTCAACAGCCCAAAGCCCCCAACCGTGTAACGCCATTTTCTGCTTAATCACACCCGCCATTTTGTCGCTTTCTTCGCGAGTGAGCGGGTTCAGAAAATAGCGCATTACTTCCGGATTTGCGTTCAGTGCCGCAAAGGGTTCCCGATCGCATTCTTGCCACGGGCGTAAAATCAAGCGTTCAGTGTGGTATTCCATCTTCATCCCTTAATCTGTTGTCGTATCAAATTTGCCAGGGTCACCACGGCGTGCTGTTCGCGCTCGCCCAAAGCCCAGGAGGCATTAAGGCGGAAATAGTTGTCCCACGCCCCTCCGGTGGTAAACATTTTGCCCGGCGCAATACTGATTTTATGCGCAATCGCCTGCTCGCTGAGAAGGCTGGCATCCATATATTCCGGCAACTCTATCCACAAGAAGTAACCGCTTTCGCTATGGTGAATTTTCACTTCGCCCGGAAAATGCTGGTGCAGCGCCTGCCTGGTTTGCTGTTTACGCTCGGCTAGCGTGCGCCGCAGCTTGCGTAGATGCGTGTCGTAACGTTTTGTCGCCAGATAATCCACCAAGGCCAGTTGCATAGGCGAACTGGTGGAGAGCGTGCTCATCAGTTGGAGTTGCTGAATACGCCGCGCATGTTTACCCGCCGCCACCCAACCGATGCGAAAGCCCGCCACCAGGCATTTTGAAAATGACGAGCAGTGCAGCGTAATCTCCTGGTCGTCATAAGCTCGTACGGGTAACGGGCGCTCGCGGCCATAATAGAGTTCGCTATAAACGTCATCTTCAATGAGCGTCACATTGTGTTGTTGCAGGATTTGAACCAGTTGCTGTTTCTTTTCAGGTGACAGTGTCACGCCAAGCGGGTTCTGGCTGTTAGTCATCAGCCAGCAGGCTTTAACCGGATAATCTGTTAACGCCTGTTTGAGTGCAGCCAAATCGATGCCATTTTGCGGATCGGTTGCCACCGACAGCGCTTTTAATCGCAGCCGTTCTAGCGCCTGTAACGCCCCGTAAAAACAGGGGTTTTCTACAATCACCCAATCACCGGGTTCAGTCACTGCTTGCAGGCTAAGGTTCAGCGCTTCAAGGGCACCTGCGGTTATGACAATTTCATCTGGTGAAACCTGCATGCCCTGCTGGGCATAACGCCGCGCTATGGCATGGCGCAAGGCTTCGTTGCCAGGCGGGAGATTTTCAATCACGCTCATGGCTGTGGCGGTTTTACTCACCGTCGCAAGCGAACGGTTAAGCTGGTGGAGGGGAAACAGGCGTGGGTCCGGAAATGCCGAACCAAATGGCACCACGCTGGCATCACAGCTGGCCTGCAAAACATCAAAAATGTAGGTATTAATATCCACCGCTTCATCACGTGTGACTTTAACGGCGGCAACGGTTTTACGATTTATTGGGCGGGAGGCAACGTAATAGCCTGACTGCGGCCTGGCGACAATCACCCCCTGACTTTCAAGGGTCTGGTAGGCATGGCTGACGGTCATAAAACTCATACGGCTTAACGTCACTTGCTCACGTAGCGACGGTAATTTATCCCCCGGGAGCCAGGCCCCGAGGGCAATCTGGTCGATAATTTGCTGCGCAAGTTGCTGGTATTTTTTCATCTGTCGGCTGCATCGCAATTTATATCAGTTTAGTAAAACTACAATCAACTTCAAAACTGTTATAGGTATATGGTGCTTTTGTCCGAATTTAAAGCCTCCTCCACGTTCATTTTCTGCCAGTTACCCTCGTTAAGAGTTATTAAAACCCGGTTAGCTCCGGGTTTATTTTTTACCCTGTAAATAATTCTGTTTTACTGAAGCCGCATTAAGGTTGTTCATCAAACTTAATAATAAAAAGGTTCATCGCAAGCCGTCAGTTCGGAATCAGCATCATTCACTTGTTTTCAGGTGCTCAATCCCCTCATTGGTTAACCATCCTAATGAGCTATGAATCCCCCATTCAACCAGGCCCGCATCAATGGCCCGGTTCACTGCTGCCTCACAGACTTTCCTGGGCTCGCCAGTTTCCTCTGCTAATTGCTCAACCACATTTTGAAAACGGTAGCCCGATTTAATACCAAACTCATGCATTTGTGCGACGCAACGGCAAACCATTACGTTGGAAATATTCTTTGTTGCCATGGTTTTCTCCTTTGTAAGTAACAGCATTCATAAATTCCTTAAAATTTAGCGACTGTCAATAATTGGCTCATGCGGAAAAACTTACTGTCTTTACAGGAGATAGCCGTTTATTCCTGTCTGATTTACGAACAATTTTAGGGTGGCCCTCCAGAAACAAACCAAACTGTTATAGCTTTATGGCAGCAGTCTGTTTCTACAAGCCAGATGTGACGCGGCTTACAATCGAATCGAAAAAATTATTATGCGGAGTCCTGCATGTTCGGTTTAGATGCGTTTCATCTGGCAAGGATTCAGTTTGCGTTTACTGTCTCCTTCCACATTATTTTCCCCGCTATCACCATCGGGCTTGCCAGTTACCTGGCGGTGCTTGAAGGGTTATGGCTGAAATCTAAGAATCCGGTTTATCGTTCGCTTTACGATTTCTGGTCGAAGATTTTCGCGGTTAACTTCGGCATGGGTGTCGTGTCCGGGCTGGTGATGGCTTATCAGTTCGGGACTAACTGGAGCGGTTTCTCTCAGTTCGCGGGCAGTATTACCGGGCCGTTGCTGACGTATGAAGTGCTGACGGCATTTTTCCTCGAAGCCGGGTTCCTGGGCGTGATGCTTTTTGGCTGGAAACGCGTCGGGCCAGGGCTGCACTTCTTTGCGACCTGTATGGTGGCGCTGGGTACCATTATCTCAACCTTCTGGATTCTGGCGTCCAACAGTTGGATGCAAACGCCGCAGGGGTTTGAAATTCACAACGGCCAGGTCGTACCGGTAGATTGGTTTGCTGTGGTGTTTAACCCATCGTTCCCTTACCGCCTGCTGCATATGTCGGTGGCCGCCTTCCTGAGCAGCGCTTTTTTTGTGGGTGCCTCGGCGGCCTGGCATCTGTTGCGCGGCAACAAAACGCCAGCGGTCAAAACGATGTTTTCGATGGCTCTCTGGATGGCGTTAATTGTCGCCCCGCTTCAGGCGTTGATTGGTGATATGCACGGCTTGAATACGCTGAAACATCAACCGGCAAAAATTGCTGCCATTGAGGGACACTGGGAGAACGTGCCGGGCGAGCCTACGCCGCTGCTGCTGTTTGGCTGGCCGGATATGGAACAGGAACGCACGCGTTTTGGTCTTGAAATCCCGGCGCTCGGCAGCCTGATCCTTACCCACAGCCTGGATAAACAAGTCCCAGCGCTAAAAGAGTTCCCGAAAGAGGATCGCCCCAATTCAACGATGGTGTTCTGGTCATTCCGCATTATGGCGGGGCTAGGCATGCTGATGATTCTGGCTGGCGCGTTGAGCTTGTGGCTGCGCTATCGCCACCGTTTATATGAGAGCCGCCCGTTCCTGCACTTTATGTTGTGGATGGGGCCGTCCGGGCTTATCGCGATCCTCGCGGGTTGGATAACTACCGAAGTGGGCCGTCAGCCCTGGGTGGTGTACGGCTTGCTGCGCACCAAAGATGCCGTTTCGGCGCACGGGGATTTGCAGATGAGCATCAGCCTGCTGACCTTCTTTGTGGTGTATATGTCGGTATTTGGCGTGGGCTATAGCTATATGATTCGCCAGATTAAGAAAGGGCCGCAACCGTTTAATGACGACCCGCCGCCTTCCCACGGCACGCCTTCTCGCCCGCTTTCAGCGGCAACAGAATCGTTAGAGGAATTACGCTAATGGGCATCGATCTGTCGGTTATCTGGTTTGTGATTATTGTGTTCGCCACCCTGATGTACATCGTGATGGACGGTTTTGATCTCGGCATCGGGATTCTGTTCCCGTTTGTGCGAGGGGCGGAAGATCGCGATGTAATGGTCAATAGCGTTGCCCCGGTGTGGGATGGCAACGAAACCTGGTTGGTATTGGGAGGTGCGGCACTGTTTGGCGCGTTTCCGCTGGCCTATGCGGTGATTGTCGATGCGTTAACGATTCCGCTGTCGCTGATGTTAATCGGGTTAATTTTCCGCGGCGTCGCCTTTGAATTTCGTTTCAAAGCCACGCCTGCGCACCGCCCATTCTGGGATAAAGCGTTTATCGGCGGATCTATTGTGGCGACATTTTGCCAGGGTGTGGTGGTAGGTGCGGTGATCGAAGGCTTCCCGGTCACAGGCCGCACCTTTAGCGGCACACAGTTGGACTGGATTTCCCCGTTTAATCTGTTCTGCGGTTTCGGTCTGGTCGTCGCTTACGCAATGCTTGGTGCGAGTTGGCTGGTAATGAAAAGCGAAGATCCGCTGCTGAAAACCATGCGCAACGTCGTGAAGCCTTTATTGCTGGTTTTGTTGGCAGTGCTCGCGGTGATCAGCATCTGGACGCCGCTGGCGCATCCACAAATTGCCAGCCGCTGGTTTAGCCTGCCGAATCTCTACTTCCTGCTGCCGGTTCCGCTGCTAGTCGTGGTGTGCAGCATCTGGTTGTGGAAAGCAGTCGGTTCGCAAACTACCTGGCACAGCACGCCGTTTTTGCTCACCCTGGGCCTGGTTTTCCTGGGCTTTAGCGGGCTGGGTATCAGCATCTGGCCTTATCTGATTCCGCCGTCAATTACGCTTTGGCAGGCCGCAGCACCGCCGCAAAGCCAGGGTTTCATGCTGGTGGGCGCGCTGTTTATTATTCCGATCATTTTGGTTTACACCTTCTGGAGTTATTACGTTTTCCGCGGAAAAGTACAGCATGGCGAGGGGTATCACTGATGAAACAGACCGGTATTCGTTTGTTATGGATGGTTGCGCTGTGGGGCGGCAGTGTGTTGGCACTGACCGCCGTGGGAATGGGGTTTCGGCTCCTGATGACCGCCGCCGGCTTTAAGTCCTGATCACATGGCCAGCACGCCGCTGGCCGCACTCATATAGCGCAACGAGAAGTAGACTCTGTCCTGCCCTTGCGGGACAGGTGTCGACAGCCATTTTTCCTGATACGCCACAGGTGCAGGTAGCGCTTTGAAGGTTGTAGCCTGTTTATCCTGGCGGAAGAGTTCAATAACTTTCCCGGCTGACGGGGCTTGCAGATATAACGCCCGCTCAGCATCCGTTAACACCTGAGTTCCCGCCCCGTCCTGAATCCACACCTTGACGCCAGTATGGCTAAGGGTTGTCACCCATTTTTGATAGGAATCAGGCGTCATATTTCCGGCAAAGAAACTACTGACCGCAACGGGTTTATCCGCCACGGCCACCAGCGATAAACGCATTTTAGTGAGGTAGTTTTCAGCCACCTGCTGCATGTGCGGGTCGCGCCAGCGTCGGTCATCAAGTTCACTGCTGATATACCATCCGGCTATCGCGTTCTCCCCCAGGACATCGACCCAACGTTTTGCGATGGAAACATCGTCAGCCCGCAGATGATTGAGATAATTTTCCAGCGCCGGTATTGGCTGCTTTTGTTGTTGGAAAAACTGCCCGTCGGCCGCAAGGCCAATCACCAGCTTCAGGCCGCTTGCGTTGGTTAGCTGTGCTTTGCGTTCAAGCCAGGCCCGGGATCCCCCTTCCCGAAAGGCATCGTCGTAGCGACTCCACTGCAACACCAGAGTGTCAATTCCCTGCCCTTTAAGTTTGTCCAGCACGCTCTGCCATCGTGCGTCAGAAACAGAAGTGTCACGCAATTGCGGCTGATACATCACCGCATTTATGGCATGGGCGAAAGGCGTCACCAGGAGCAGTGTTGTTAAAAGGATTTTCATTGTTACCAGCGTGCTCCTATGGTCAGGAAAAGACTGTTTTTGGCACTCGTTTCGCGGTGATGGCCACCAGAAACATGTTGATATTCAAGCCCTACGCTTACTTTGTGCGGCCAGGCATCATAATGCGTTTCGCCGTACCAGTGGTTAACGCGCACGCCGACACCTTGCATGGTGCTGTCGCGATAGATACGGAATTTCTCCCCTTCGCCATAAACCGGGTAATTTGTCGAACTGTTGAACTGGGCATGGATGTAGGGCTCGATAGTCTGCCGGTCGCTCACTTTTTGGTGCCAGCTTACTCGGTAGTCAGCGGTGTAGAGTTGGTAATCCGCTTTTACGTAATGCGCCGCATCCAGATAGAGATTTTGTGCAAACCAGCCTTTGCCGATGGGATGCCATTCATCGCTGTATTTCCCGTCATTAAAGAAGGAGGCGCTGGCGCGTAGCATCATGTCTGCATCAGATTTTTGGCGATCGAGCGGGAACTGCTGTTCTGCCGCAAAGAAAATCGTCCGATCGCGCAGCGGTTTCCAGCGCACGCCCAGACCTGACATCGGCTGATAAATCGGTGCGATATTGCTGTGCCCGTCGCTGCCCGCAAACACGCGACCGTAAACGGAAAGCAAATCACCGTCGAGAATTTCGTTGCGACCAATGCGATATTCGGCCTCGGCCTGGCCATAGCTACGGTTGCCTTTGTCATTAGGCCCGCTGGTGTTCGCGCTATTGATCGACTCTTTTGTAAGGCCGAGGGCGCTGTCGAAAGTGAATGTCCAACGGCGCGCGCTTTCCTCATGGATCCGACGAAATTCGAAACGATCCTCCCGCTGTTTATCGGTTAATCCCTGCTTTGGCGTTACGGTGTTGTCGATGTCGTCCACCACACGTTCGCTGTAGAGTTGGGTGCGCGGCTTATCATCCAGGCGCTCATTGAGATACACCAGTTGACGCAAAATTTCAGGCGAATCCGGGTAGGTTTTTCGCGCTTTTTCCAGCGCATCACGGGATTCCCGGTAACGCTTTTGTGCTAGCAGGGCAAACCCACGCGCGGCATTGTCCGGAGTGCCCACTTTTTCAACTGCGGGCATTGTTAATCCGTTCGCCTGGGCAAGCGCATAATCTTCTGCGGCATAGGCCAGATAAGCGACCTGGCGCTGATAAAAAGCGGAAGAATCGCGCGCCGCGGCCTGTTGCGCGGCATAAAGCGCAAGCCCCGGTTGAGCCGCATAACATTGCGCCAGGTGCGACCAGCTTTCGGCGTCGTATTGCGCGGAGAAATCACCCAACAAATCACGCACCACAGCGCAGTTTTCTGCTCCCTGGAACAGTCGTGCCTGCGCCATCCGCTGGGTAGCTGTGGGTAACGGTTTTGCCAGGCGAGATTGACTTTCGCCAGTCAGCCATTCGGGGTGGGCTGTGAGTTGCTCATATAACCGCTGGCTCAGCGAATATTGTTGTTGCCCGGCCTGATTAAACGGCCAGTACCGTAACAGGAGCTCCGTCGCCCTTTTCCCTTGCCCCATGGAAACCAACTGATAGCTCACGGTTTCCAGCTCATTCGCTGACAAACTGCGCGTCTGGCTGATTTGATGAAGCAGCCGCATGCTGGATTGGGTATCGTTACGTGCAAAACTTAACGCCAGCCGCTGGTCGAGCGCCTGGGTTTCGGGGAAAGTGTTCAGCAGCGCATCCGCCCCCTGCCAGTCCCTTTTTTGAATCCGGATGGGTACTAAGGTCGATAATAAATACTGTTTGTTTTCCGGATAATTAAGCGACCAGTTAGCCACACTTTGGCCCGGTTGCTGGCTGTAGGTCGCGAGAAGCCGTAACCAGTTTCGCTCTTCCGAAGCGGTCTCGAAGACGGGTTTATGGCTGGCGAGATAGCGACGCAACGCGGTGAGCGCCTTACGCTCTGCCAGCGATTGCGCGTAGGCAAGCTGCATGCCTGGGGTATTCATTACGCCCTGGCTTTGCAAATCTAAAATCCGCCCGTCGCGCTGCGTGTGTATTAAGATGGCAAACCATTGTTGATACTGGGCGTTAGTCAGCGTGGCTTCGCCATCTAAGAGTGCAAAACCCTGGTCTGCAGCGGCCCACTGTTTCAGAAAAATCGCCCGCTGGGTGTAGTTATCCGCCAGTTGTTGCCCCTCAATGGAATGACGGAACGCTGCATCTGAAAGCTGCGCGCGAGCAATGTCTAACTCGTTAAGTGTAATGGCATAATTGCCCACTTCGCTGCGACAGCGAGTGCCTGGCTCGACATCACATTTCTTCTGGAAGGCTAACAATTGCTCCCGCGTTTTTATTTGCGGCGCGGCAACGGGAATGGCTTTTAGCGCTCGCTGTAACTGTGCATTTTGCGGCCTTTTGTTCAGCTCGCTTTCCAGTAAAACCCGGGCTTTTTTATCATGCCCAAAATGGCGGTAAGCCTCCGCCAGCCATAATGTCAGACGCAGGCTTTCAGGGGCCATTTCATGGGCGTGTTCAAAACTGCTCAGCGCTCGCATTTCGTCGTTGGCTTGCAAGGCGGAATGCGCCCGCTCGATATGGGGATAGACCTTGAAGTAGCGGTAATCGCTAAGGCCGAGATCTTGTTTTGACCCCTCGTCGGCGGCCAGCGCAGGCATCGCAAGCAGCACACTGCAAATCAGTGCCGCAAGCGGGGTTACAGGATTGTTCATAACACTTCCCCAGCCAGACGTGACTGTTGCAGACGGCTGATACCGGCTTTCTGTAACAGGCCGCTTAACGACGGTTGCAGTTTTTTCTGCTGTTCCAGGGCGTGGTTAACGACATGTTGGCTCACCACGCCCTCCTGCACCAGAAACTCACCAAACATCAAATCGCTACGTTCATAGCGCAACAACACAGCGCGCAATACGGCTTCGTTTAAGTGCGATTCGTTGGTTAGCACTTCCGCAAACAGAAGTTGGCCGGAGACATATTTTTCCCAAATCTCATCGGCTTTTGCCTGGGTGAGTAGATTTTCTTTCACCGCGCAGTCTAAGAGATGTTTTTCCTGGGTCGTCTGTTCATTGCCATACCAGTAGCGCAGGCCAATGACGACAAGGCCTCGGGGCACAATCACATAGCGAATGTTACGGCCAATTTTGCGGCCAAGAGCGGCGAGCGAAACGGGATCGATTGTGTTTTCGCAGGCCAGAACCAATGTTTCGCCTTCAAGGCGCAGCGGCAGCACCGCATGATGTTGCGCGACTTTTAGGGGAATACTTTTTAACAGTTCAGGGTTCAGCGCCAGCGGGTCGAACGTTTCCATCGGCACTTCAGCCTGTTTTGCCAGCGCAACAGCAAGCTGATGCGCGGTGATATAGCCAAGCTGCACCAGGCTGCCACCCAGTTTCAGGCCGGGAATACGGTTTTGCAGCGCATCCTCAAGTTGTGCCTGAGTCATTACGCCTGAATCGACCAGGATATAGCCTAGCGGCTGGGTAGAACGCCGATCGCTAACGGTGGGGAAATCGTGCGTGGTTTTGTCCCACGCCACGCGGCGCGGGTCGCCGTGCTGGATAACCTGTTTAATCGCACGCCAGTTCGCCACAAAGTTAATCAGGTTGCCCCAGAACAGACGCGGGATAACCAGCAGCCCCTGCAAGAGGCCATAGTAGCCGGTGACGAAAATCATGCGTTGAATGATGCGGTTGGCCATCAGCAGGAAGTTAATCCCCAGCAGTATTTTCAACCAGGATTCGCCAACAAAAATCGACAGGAATTGCCAGGCACCCTCCACGGTGTGCTGATAGATCATGATGGCAACCAGTTGCAGCATCACCAGCATGGCGGCAAAACTCAGGAAATTAGCAATCGCCCCTTTGCGGTCGCGCCACAGGAAGTAGTTCAGAATCGGGCTTGGGCTCCAGCGATGCGTTTTGAATCCCTGGAAGACAATGCCGATGATCCAGCGGGATTTTTGCCGGACAGCGGTAGCAAAGGTGTCGGGGAAATATTCACGCACGCAGATAACATTGGCGGTACGCGCTCGTTGACCAAAAGGTCTGGACACAGTTTCGTTTTCGTCAACCACCGGGAAGCGGCAGAAGATCTCTTCCATCCCTTTTTGACGCAGGCGGAAGCCAATATCGTAGTCTTCCGTCAGGCTTTGCACGTCAAACGCAATACCGTCGCCATCGGCTAACAGCGCCAGTACCGCTCGACGGCTAAAACAGGTGCCCACGCCAGCGCTGGGAACCTGCCCCGCCAACGCTTCACGCACCGGCACATCTTTACCATGCAGTTCGGAAAACTCGTCCAGATAACTGAGGCTTGTGAAGTGGGTCCATGAGCGCTCAAACGGATAAACCGGGATCTGAATTAAGTCTTTACGGTCAACCAAATAGTTGAAAAGACGTAATTCGAGGGGAGAAATAACGTCTTCCGCATCGTGAAGAATGAAGCCTGAGAAGTTAAAACGGGCGCTATGCTCAAACTGCAAAATGGCGTCGAGAATATTGTTCAGGCAATCCGCTTTGCTGGTGGGACCGGGGCGTGCACAGACGACTTTGTGAACATTTGGAAAGCGCGCGCAGACTTCGTCAACATCGCGTTGAGTGTCCGGATCGTTGGGATAGGTGCCAACGAAGATATGGTAGTTTTCGTAATCCAGAGAGCTGGCCGCAAGACGCGCCATGTTACCAATAACACCCGTTTCATTCCAGGCGGGGACCATTATCGCCAACGCCTTTTCTTGCGGCTCGTAAAGGGCTTTATAGTCGAGATAATCGTGAGTGCGGTAGACCGTCACCGAGCGCCAGAGGCGACGAGTCCAGTAGGCAATATCAATAAATAAGTCATCAATTCCGCTAATTAACATCAATATTGCCAGCGCAATGGCAATCACTTTCAATCCATAGAGCCAGGTTGAAAAGTAATCAACAAACAAGTCCATTTTTAACTCCAGAGAACATGTGAATCCTAATTCAGTCATCCACAGGAGGTCTGACTAATAAAAAAACCAGGCCCCACATGTTACGGGTATCATAAAACAACAAGATGAATCCTGAAAGTACATAAAACCATTTAGTGACCGCAAACAACTCATTTAAATCGCGACATAAGCAATAAAAGCAGTGTTTTAAACTGCTTTTTCATGTATTTTCGAATTAAAAAATCAACACAAATTCGTGAATTTTTTGTGGCATTCGTTCACATTTCTTGCCAGAAATGGCTTTGATCTTTACATTGGCGGCCTGAACAGCGAGGGGAGAAAATGACATGACGTATATCTGGTTAATTGTGGCGATTGTTGCCGAAGTGATTGCCACAACATCACTCAAACTTTCTGAAGGCTTCAGTCGGTTATGGCCAAGCGTCACCACTATTTTGTTTTATGGCGTGGCGTTTTACTGTTTATCGATAACCATGCGCACCATCCCGACCGGGATCATTTATGCCATTTGGTCTGGCGCAGGGATTGTGCTGATTGGCGCAGTAGGCTGGATATTTCTGGGGCAAAAACTCGACTGGCCAGCGATCGCGGGGATGGCGTTAATCATTCTGGGCGTGCTCGTTATTAATCTTTTCTCAAAATCAGTCGCGCATTAATCCTTCTTTTTTGCCGTGCTGCCGTGGTTATTTACACCACAAAACGCGGCAGCATCGCATATCAATTATTAACCAATCGTCAACCAAACCTTAACGATTCCCTCTTTTACATTGCTGACAATTCTTTTGCTTTTTTTCTGAAAGTTGAATAGTAACCATGAGGAATTATCTATAAAGTGTGCCCGTCACGTTAATGAGGTTGATGGCTATGGTTAAACAATTGAGGTCAAAACTGGGTGTAATTTTGTTGCTGATTGGAGCGGCTTTGTTTTCCGGTCAAACAACCGCGCAGACCCATGGTCATGACTATTTGATTGTCAAAAGCGCTGACATGCTGCTGCGCCATCAGGCGGATAGCGATGAACTGCGCCAGTCAGCCGAAGATTCCGCCGCTGATTTCCGCGAACATCACTACTATGTAAAAGAAAGGCGTCCGGGGACTTACCAGCTTTAGTTTGTTAGAAATTTGTAGACAGAGAGGCCCTTACTGATTGCCTCAAGAGAAGAATCAGTAAGGGTTATTTTAGCGGTTACTTGTCGCCAAAATGGATAACGGTACGAATTGATTTGCCTTCGTGCATTAAATCAAACGCCTCGTTGATTTGCTCCAGCGGCAGGCGGTGGGTAATAAACGGATCGAGGTTGATTTTACCGACCATCGCGTCTTCTACCATGCCAGGCAACTGTGTGCGCCCTTTCACGCCGCCAAATGCTGAACCACGCCATACGCGGCCCGTCACCAACTGGAATGGACGGGTTTTGATTTCCTGCCCCGCGCCTGCAACGCCAATAATCACGCTTTCGCCCCAACCTTTGTGGCAGCACTCCAGCGCGGAACGCATAACATTCACGTTACCGATACATTCAAAACTGAAATCCACGCCGCCGTCGGTCAGTTCAACAATCACATCCTGGATAGGCTTCTCGTGATCTTTCGGGTTGATGCAATCGGTCGCGCCCATTTCGGTCGCCAGTTTGAATTTCTCTGGGTTGGTGTCGATAGCCAGAATGCGCCCGGCTTTCGCCTGTACCGCGCCCTGAATAACGGCCAGACCAATACCGCCGAGGCCGAATACCGCCACGGTATCGCCCTCTTTGACTTTCGCCGTGTTGTGCACCGCACCGATACCGGTCGTGACGCCGCAGCCTAACAGGCACACTTTATCCAGCGGCGCCTGCGGGTTAACTTTTGCCAGAGAGATTTCAGCCACTACGGTGTATTCGCTGAAAGTACTGGTGCCCATGTAGTGGTAGATCGGCTCGCCGTTGTAAGAAAAACGGGTGGTGCCATCAGGCATCAGGCCTTTACCCTGGGTGGCACGAACGGCCTGGCAGAGGTTAGTTTTGCCTGATTTACAGAACTTACATTCGCCGCATTCTGCGGTGTACAGAGGAATAACGTGGTCGCCCGGTTTCAGGCTGGTCACGCCCTCACCCACTTCAACAACAACCCCGCCGCCTTCGTGCCCAAGCACAGCCGGGAAAACGCCTTCCGGGTCGTCACCGGATAAGGTAAAGGCATCGGTATGGCAAACGCCGGTATGAGTGATTTTTACCAGCACTTCGCCCTTTTTCGGCGGTGCTACGTCTATTTCAACGATCTCAAGCGGTTTGCCTGGACCAAATGCCACTGCTGCACGTGATTTCATGTTCTTCTTCCGTCGTCAGGTGAGATTGATTTTATTTTAGATAAGAGCGGATTAAATGCCCGACTTCAGCCATGCGTACCGCACGCTGATTTTCGGATGTTTCCCCCGCGACCAGTTCGTCTTTCAGGTGGATTTCCATCATTTCGGCCATCAAGCCATTGGCCGCGCCGCGCACCGCCGCGATTTGCTGCAGGATGGCGATGCAGGGATCGCCGTTTTCCAGTGCGCGCTCGATGGCCTCCGTTTGACCGCGGATCCTTCGGACGCGTGTCAGAATGCGTTTTTTGTCTTCAGGGGAATGTGGCATAGCGGCCTCCTTATACTATGGGGGGGTATGGTACACGAATTTTAAAATGGAGGGGGATTTTATATTTTTAAAATTTATCAATAGATCATGAATCATCATCAAAAGACATGCATAGCATATAGACATTCATGCCCCCCGAAATCTCCGATAGAGAACGTTCAGGGAAGCGTAAATTATTTGCTGTTTTTTTATTCAAATAACTAAGAGGTTTATAAAAATTCTTTTGAAAGTTCCAAAGGGCGACGATGATTCCAGCCCTCCGCCACAAACATAAAAAACATTAAAATCAATTAATTAGAAATAAAGTTGTTTCACTCGTGCACAAAGTACATGCAACAATAAGTCATTATGATCAGACAATGGATTTTTTCAGGTTAGTTCGGAAAAACCTTAATGGTAATATGGTATTTTCGTATATTGATCGCCCGATTAGATAATATTTCCTATCTATGCCAACGAAGATCATTCACGAGATGAATAGTTTGATTGTAATCAATAAGCACTCATTCTTTTAATGCAAAAATTCGTTATTCGGTAAAAAATTATATCAACACAATTCAGTTTTTTATTTCTGGCGAAAAACTCCGCTCGAATCTCGCCAGCTAATGTTTATGGCAAAACATAATAAATGTACAAAAATGGACATTTATTATGTCTGATATCACCTGTCGGGTGTAATAAATGGATATCTTCTGATTATATGCGTACTTTTATAGTTAGCCTTGAATCTGATATTGACCGTAGAAAAGAGATGGCTTTGTTGTGTGAAGAACACTCTTTATCTTACGAATTTATTAATGCCGTCGATGGCAGAAAATTACCTTTAGAGGTTGCAACAATAGTTACCCATGATTTTCACAATAGTAAATTAACCAGAGGTGAGATTGGTTGCGCATTAAGCCATCTCAATATTTACTCTAAAATGGTAGCCGAAGATACTCCCCATGCGTTAGTGCTTGAAGATGATGCTCTTTTTGATGCGTCTATACATGATTATCTGACTGGCATAAATGGGACTATCAGTAAAACCAAGCCAGAAGTTTTTATTCTTACCGCTACCTGTTCGTATAACAAACACATTAAGAAAAGTGATGGTTCGGGACATGATTACTTCAGGACGGTTAATGGAAGTGGGACTTATGGCTATATAATAAACTTACCCGCTGTAAAATTATTAATAGATGCCAATCTGCCAATCAAATTTGAGTCTGACCGCTGGGCTATTTTTAGAGACATTACGGGTATTAGGGTATGGTGCACTAATACGCCTGTAGTTAAAAACTCTTGTATGGATGTTGAAAAATCGACAATTGGTTCAGAGCGTCATTCACTAGCGAGAGACAGAGGCCGCGTAATAAATCAATTAAAAAGAGAAACTTCTTTTTATCAATTGAAAAGAATTAAGAATGTAATCCTGAATAAATCGGGTGTTGGCACTCCATCTAAGCAAATATAAAAATTTTAAGGCGAACGAATGCAATATCTCTGGTGGGGTTTGGGTGCCATTTTAGTGGTGGGACTTATTGGGCGACTATGGTGCGTATGGTTTGCAGGTGATGAGGACGACGAGTATCAGGAATGCCCGTACGAATAGCCGGCTAAGTTGGGCTTTCGTGATAATTCAGGCGGTTGCTTTTTTGAAGCAAGTCTTGTTCTAAAGCAACCGCTTCATGTCCACCAATGTTTCATTTGTGTTAAAACAAAATCTTCAGTAGCATCCGCTCTTTCGGAGAGAGAAAATGTCTGTTGCGGATTCACTTCTTGCTTATTCCTTTGCTGCCCTACTGTTAACCTTGACTCCGGGGCTTGATACCGCGCTTATCCTGCGAACGGCTACGGTTGAAAGTGGGAAAAAGGCTTTCCAGGCAGCGATCGGAATCGATGTTGGCTGTTTCATCTGGGGCGCACTTGTCGCCTTCGGTTTGGGGGCATTACTCGCCGCCTCTGAGCTTGCCTACAACGTACTCAAATGGTGCGGCGCTGCGTATTTATTCTGGCTGGGTATGCAGCTAATTCTCCGCCCACGCTCTAAATTCGATGCCACTCAGGCCGATACTGCCCCCACGAGCAATTGGTTTTTACGAGGAATGCTGGGCAATGTGTTAAATCCAAAGATGGGCGTATTTTACGTCTCCTTCCTGCCACAATTTATACCTGCAGGGCATTCGCCCGTCATCTGGACATTCTTGCTCGTGGCGATACACGTGCTTATTGGCACTCTTTGGTCATTAACGTTAATCCTTGCAACCCGTTACGCTTCTGAGATTTTAAAAACGCCTTCTATCGTTAAATGGATGGACCGGGCTACGGGCGGGGTTTTCTTACTGTTTGCTGCAAAACTGGCGATGAGTAGCCGATAAAAAAAGGGGCTAACACTGTTAGCCCCCTATTTCCAATCTCTCTTTTCACTTTCTCTTACCGGGCATCATGCGCAGCAACGTATTGTCTTTCCACACGTAGTGGTGGAACAGCGCCGCAAAAGCATGGATACCAATGACGAAATAGCCCGTGTTCGCGAGAAGCTCATGGTAGCTTTTTATGGTGAACTGCATATCTTCGTCAGGCTCAACCGCATGCGGCATCGGAATCCCCAGCACCGACCAGTCGCTGCCTTTGAAATAGACCGTCATAAATCCCAGAATCGGCAGCACGATAAACATGAGATAGATGACGGTATGCACCAGGTGCGATAACCCGGTGAAAGCCGGATGAGGTTTTGGCGTGATAGCCGGAGCGCGATATTTAATACTCACCAGCAATCGCGCAATCATCAAAAAGAAAACGCTGATGCCGCATGTAACGTGCGTGGCGTTAAATATTGGGCGATACGATCGCGGTGCAAAACCTTTGAGTTCCATCGCGCAATAAGCCCCGACGACCAGTAAAAAAACCAGCCAGTGAAGCGTTATCTGTAACGAGGTGTATTTACTGCGCATTTGAGTTTCCTGCTATGTACCAATGATTTTTCCAGGATAACGGCAAATCCTTAGAAAATCATTAACATCAACTGAAATTAACTAACATTTCTCTGTAGTAAGCCGGTTTGCGACCCCTCCATTTATAAACTATCACTAAAGTTGATTAAGATTTAAGCATCTTACAACGGTTAAAAGTGGAGTTCTGGTCATGAAAAAAATCGGTATTAATGGTTTTGGACGCATCGGTCGCCTGGTTCTACGCCGTGTTCTTGAAACCAAAAGCGAGGTTGAGATTGTCGCGATCAACGATCTGACATCGCCTGAAGTCCTGGCATATCTGTTAAAGCACGATTCGAGCTACCGTAACTTTGACGGGACGGTTGAACACACGGACGATGCGCTGGTGGTGAACGGCAAGAAAATTGCGGTCTATGCCGAAAAAGAGGCGAAAAATATTCCGTGGGGGAACGATGGCGTAGAAATCGTCGTTGAATGCACCGGTTTCTATACCTCGGAAGAAAAAGCCAGCGCCCATCTCGAAGCAGGCGCAAAAAAAGTGCTCATTTCCGCCCCTGCCGGTGATATGAAAACCATCGTTTTTAACGTTAACTGCAACACGATTACGCCGGAAGATAAAATCCTCTCCGTGGCGTCCTGCACCACTAACTGTCTGGCACCGATGGCAAAAGCGCTGCACGATAATTTCGGTATTAAAGTCGGCACAATGACCACCATCCACGCTTATACCGGTACGCAGTCGCTGGTCGATGGCCCTCGGGGTAAAGATCTTCGCGCCTCTCGCGCCGCGGCGCAAAATATCATCCCGCATACTACGGGTGCGGCAAAAGCGATTGGGCTGGTTATCCCTGAGCTGCAAGGCAAACTCAAAGGGCATGCGCAACGCGTACCGACGCTCACCGGCTCGGTCACCGAACTGGTGTCCATTCTTGAGAAAAAAGTGACGGTGGATGAGATCAATGCGGCCCTGAAAAAGGCAACCGAGGGCAACGAATCATTTGGTTATACCAATGAGGAGATTGTCTCGTCAGATATTGTTGGCACCCATTTCGGGTCGGTATTTGACGCCACGCAAACAGAAGTGACGGAGGTGGGGGATCTGCAACTGGTGAAAACCGTGGCCTGGTATGACAACGAATATGGATTTGTGACGCAACTGGTGCGGGTATTGGACGCGGTCGCGAAAGAGTAGTGACTTTCCTCTCCCTGAGTTTTATCAGGGAGAGGGTTTAAACAGCTACTTCAGCAAACGCACGCGCACCGCTTTGCCTTTGATCTTGCCCTGCTGTAACTGCTTCCAGGCATGACGGGCAACGGACTGGCGCACAGCAACATAAACGTGCATGGGATGCACATCAATTTTGCCAATATCCGCGCCATCCAGCCCCATATCACCGGTCAAGGCACCGAGAATATCGCCCGGACGCATTTTCGCTTTTTTACCGCCGTCGATGCATAAGGTTGCCATTGCTGCTTCAAGTGGCTTGATACTGCCGCCCGTTGGGGCCGGCTGCCAGTTGAGAGATAAATTCAGCATTTCAGCTAATACGCTGGCACGCTGCGCTTCTTCCGGCGCACACAGGCTAATCGCCAGGCCGCTTTCGCCCGCGCGAGCTGTACGGCCAATACGGTGAACGTGAACTTCCGGATCCCACGACAGCTCGTAGTTAATCACCATTTCCAGCGCTTTAATATCCAGGCCACGCGCGGCAACATCGGTTGCAACCAGCACGCGGCTGCTGCCATTGGCGAAACGCACCAGCGTTTGGTCGCGGTCGCGCTGTTCCATATCACCGTGGAGCGCCAGCACGCTTTGATTGCTTTCGGTCAGCGCATCGCAAACGGCCTGGCAATCTTTTTTGGTATTACAGAACACGACGCATGATGCAGGCTGATGCTTGCTGAGCAGTTTTTGCAGCAGGCTAATTTTGCCGCTACGGGAGATTTCATAGAACTGTTGCTCAACAGAGGGTAATTCATCGACAGAATCAATTTCGATGGTTTCCGGGGAACGCTGAACGCGAGAACTGATCGCCGCAATTGCAGTTGGCCAGGTTGCAGAGAACAGCAAGGTTTGGCGATCTTGTGGCGCATGGCTAATGACTTCGTCTATTGCATCCGCAAAGCCCATATCCAGCATCCGGTCAGCTTCATCCAGCACCAGCGTTTGTAGGGCGTTTAAGTTAACCGTCTCTTTTTTCAGGTGATCCAGCAAGCGGCCTGGCGTTGCGACAATCACGTGAGGAGCGTGTTGCAGGGAATCACGTTGCGCACCAAAGGGTTGGCCGCCACACAAGGTTAATACTTTAATATTCGGCATATAGCGCGCAAGGCGGCGTAATTCTTTTGCCACCTGGTCAGCCAGTTCGCGAGTAGGACACAGGACTAACGACTGCGTGATGAACTGGCTGGCATCAATGTGTTGCAGTAAACCCAAACCAAAGGCAGCGGTTTTACCGCTACCGGTTTTTGCCTGAGCACGGACATCTTTCCCAGCCAGAATTGCGGGTAATGCAGCCGCCTGAACGGGCGTCATGCTGTGGTAACCAAGTTCGGTAAGATTGGCAATTTGTTCTGCTGGCAGAACATTTAGGGTAGAAAAAGACGTCACAATTATACTCTCAATTAATGGGCTGTCAGACAGCGTCTGCCGCGCATGTTAGCAGATTTGAGGAGGCTACGCGGCAGTTTCCCGCAAAATACTTAGGTTGCTTATCAGTTAAATATTTCCGTGGGAAACAAATATATGGCAGGAAATAAAAGGGTTTGATTAGGATTAAATCTAAAAAATATTAATAAATGCTATCAAAGCTCAGGGTAAACGTATCCCAAACGAGCCCAAGATTAATCTCATCGTGCCGCTAGTCAGAGTCGATCTTTTGATATTACAATGCGTGGGTTGGGCCGAGTTACTACAAACATAAAAAAGGGTTGTTATGAAAAAGTTATTGATAGCAGTTGTAGCTTCTATGGTTTTATCCGGCTGTGCGCAACAAACGTTTACCATTAATAAGGATATTGCTGAGAAACCGCAGCAAGTCACTACGCACCATTTCTTTGTAAGCGGAATTGGTCAAACCAAAACCGTTGATGCTGCCGCAGTTTGTGGCGGTGCCGATAAAGTTGTTCGTACCGAAGTTCAGCAGACCTTTGGTGACGGCTTCCTCGGCTTTATTACCTTCGGCATCTATACCCCACGCGACGCGCGCGTTTACTGCTCGAAGTAAAAGCTCCTGCCGGTGTTCTGCACCGGCATCATTTAACGAAAGAAGCATGACCTTAGAATATCAATATCCCGAACACCTTCGTCACACTCTCGATACACTCCCTGCTCGCCCCGGTGTGTATATTTTTTACGGCTCAGATCAATCCTTCCCGCTCTATATTGGAAAAAGCATTAATATCCGCAGCCGAGTCCTGTCTCATTTCAGAACGCAATCCGAAGCCAAATTGCTGCATATGACTACCAGCATTAAGTTTCATGAAACCGTCGGTGAAATTGGTGCCCTGCTGCTGGAATCTCAGTTGATAAAGACGCAACGTCCCTTATTTAACAAGAGATTGCGTGTACTTCGAAAATTGTGCTCATTGCGTATAACAGACAGCTCGACGGAATTTGTTTTTAGCAACGAACTGGATTTCACTCACGCTAAAGATTTGTATGGTCTCTTTAAAACCAAACACGCAGCCATCGACCAAATACGGGAAATTGCTGACCAGCAGCGTCTGTGTTATGGCGTGCTGGGTCTTGAGAAGTTGCCCGCTAAACGCGCGTGTTTCCGATATTCTCTACGCAAATGCGCCGGTGCCTGCTGTGGGCAGGAGACGATAGAAGATCATCAACAGCGGCTCAGAGATTCGCTTGAGGCGATGAAAATTCGCAACTGGCCTTATCCGGGGCGCATTGCGATTGAAGAGAAATCGGGAACGATAAGCGAGTTCCACATTCTGCATAACTGGCTCTATCTGGGAACGGCTAAGTCGCTGGAATCGGGTAAAAAATTGGTTTCACCTGCCTCTCATTTTGACAGAGACAGTTATAAAATCCTTTGCCGATATGTTTTTCAACAAGATGGGCTGCACATTCTACAGTTGGATTAATCGTTTTGAGTCACTAACGGAAATCCAAAAGGAGTAATCCTTGCGCCCTCTCCAGCCGCTACTGCAAAACATGCTGGCATTCGCCGCCGCAATCCGTACCATACACGCCAGAATTACGCGTAACGCGTGTTGGTTTAGCCTGAGAACTCCATGACCAGTCAAAAAGAAATTTACAATCTCAACAAATTACAAAAACGCCTGCGCCGTAACGTGGGTGAAGCTATTGCAGATTACAACATGATTGAAGACGGCGACCGCATCATGGTCTGCCTGTCCGGCGGCAAAGACAGCTACACCATGCTGGAAATTCTGCGTAATTTGCAGCAAAGCGCGCCGATTAGTTTCAGCCTGGTTGCCGTCAACCTCGATCAGAAACAGCCGGGTTTCCCTGAACATATCCTGCCGGAATACCTGGAAAGCATTGGCGTTGAGTACAAAATCGTCGAAGAGAATACCTACGGCATCGTGAAAGATAAGATCCCGGAAGGCAAAACGACCTGCTCACTGTGTTCCCGTTTGCGTCGTGGCATTCTTTATCGTACGGCAACGGAATTAGGCGCAACGAAAATCGCTCTTGGCCACCATCGCGACGACATCCTTCAGACGCTGTTCCTGAACATGTTCTATGGCGGCAAGATGAAAGGCATGCCACCAAAACTGATGAGCGATGACGGAAAACACATTGTGATTCGTCCCCTGGCCTATTGCCGTGAAAAAGATATCGAGCGTTTTGCTACCGCGCGTGAATACCCAATTATTCCGTGCAACCTGTGTGGTTCGCAGCCTAACCTGCAACGCCAGGTGATTGGCGAGATGCTGCGTGACTGGGATAAACGCTATCCTGGCCGCATCGAAACCATGTTCAGCGCCATGCAAAACGTGGTGCCTTCACATCTGTGTGACACTGAGCTGTTTGATTTTAAAGGGCTTAAACACGGTGCCGAAGTGGTTGACGGCGGGGATTTAGCGTTCGACCGCGAAGAACTGCCGATGCAACCTGCGGGCTGGCAGCCAGAAGAAGACGACAGCGAAGCACCTCTCCAGCGTCTCGACATCATCGAAATCAAATAGCAATATCTTCCCTCTCTCGCCTGAGAGAGGGAAATCTCTTAACTGTGCAGCGGCGGGTCGATAATCGGTTTTGGATCGGGATCGAGCGGTGGCTCGGGGATGGGCTGCGGTTTAGGAATGGGATCGGGTATCGGTGTTGGTTCGCTCGGGAACGCCGGGTCACTCATCGATAAGCGTGGGTATATAGCCATTATTGTCTCCTCACATGTTGAGTTAAAACTCGTCCTTTAAGCATAGACAACAAATCGCAGACAAAAAAAAGCCGACTAATAGTCGGCTCGTACGAATCAATTGTGCTATGCAGTAATTCTAAAAAAAGGAAGTAAGACAATATGGAGCGCAACGCCCATCGCTTGACGTTGCATTCACCTGCGAGAGAGATATTGCCTTGAACCGGCGTTCCATTTATTGACCTCGCTCAACTCTCGCCCTCTTTTTTCATCCGGTTAATGTTAAAAATGTTAAATTTTACAGCCATTTACTACGATGTAACCACCAGGCAACACCGCCTATAAGAACCACCAACATTATGCAAAACAGGCTAAAGCCGAAATGCCAGCCGCCCCCGGGAATGCCTCCTAAGTTCACGCCAAACAACCCTGTCAAAAATGTGCTCGGTAAAAACACCATCGCCATTAATGACATGGTATAGGTTCGTCTCCCCATCGCTTCTTGCATAACTTGCGCAATTTCATCGGTCATCACGGCGGTGCGTGCGATACAGGCATCAATTTCATCCAGCCCACGCCCTAACCGGTCAGAGATGTCCTGCATGCGCCGGCGATGGTCGTCCGTCATCCACGGCAAACGTTCGCTGGAAAGCCGGGCATAGACATCACGCTGGGGAGCCATATAACGGCGCATCACGATCAACTGCTTGCGCAGCAACGCCAGATAGCCGCGCGGCGGGATCTGTTGGTCCAGCAGGTTATCTTCGAGATCGATAATTTTGTCATGCAGTTGTTCAATAAATTCGCTGGCATGGTCAGTTAGCGCATCGCAAACATCCACCAGCCAACTGCCGCTATCAACGGGGCCCGCGCCCTCTTTGAGATCGTTCACCACGTCATCCAGGGCCAGCACTTGCCGTTGTCGCGTAGAGACAATAAGCCGCTCATCAATATACAAACGCATAGCCACCAGTTGGTCAGGCCGTTCATCCGTACTGCCATTAATACACCGCAGAGTAATGAGCGTGCCTTCACCGATGCGCGTCACCCGAGGGCGTAAACTTTCCCCGGCCAGCGCGTCACGGGCGTAATTGGGCAGTAAGGGCGTTGTAGCAAGCCAGTTAGCACTGTCGCTATGGGTGTAATTCAAATGCAGCCAGCCGGGATGCTCGGCATCAATCGCATCGGTATCCTCGATAGTATCGACCCCACCTCTGCCATCCAATTGCCAGGCAAATACGGCATCTGGCACCTTTAGCTGATATCCCTTGATGGTTTCCACTGCATGTTCTCCACGTGTGACCACAATATTGATGTCAGTCTAGCCGTCTTCTTTTGGTCTGTAACTCAGAAAAAGAGTCAAACACGCTGAATTTACTCAATAAAAATTGTTACTTTTTTGTGTCTTTTAAACTGTATTTCCCGGTTTCTGCATTCAAAAATAAAATTCATCTGAACAAATTACATTCACGGCGATTAATTCAGGGCGTGAATATATCTGTTCTTATTTATATCTTCTTGTATATTCATTTCCGACGATAGCTATTAAATAAACCGCACGAAAGCGGTCATTCTGCGTGGGTACAATTTAAAATGATAAGTAAGATATATCGCTTTATTCCGTTGTTTATATGTGTATTTATTGTTGCTCTGGCTAATGTTTTATTCGACCCGACTCACGTAATGCTTCAGCGATTGATAATATTTGTATTGTTAATGTTATCATTTTGTTGTATTCGCAATAAGCCCATAAGATTATTAGTGGCAATAGTGCCGATAATAATTGTCGCATGGGACGTCATGCTAACGTTTTATGCGCAGCGCACTTTTAACACAGCTTTCAGTTATGGCTTTGCGATGAGCATCCTCGAAAGTAATAGCGGTGAAATCATAAGCATGCTGTCGATTTATCAGCGCTATTGCTTTGGTTTTTTTGCGCTGGTGATTTTATTACTCCGTAGCGTAGCGGTCATTCCCACGCCGAATAAAAAATGGCAAGCAAGGCTACCCCTTTATTTATTGGTGATACTTCTTTTGAGTAATACCGTGCAGGCGGTGTCGCATAACATCAGGAAAAATAGCCAGGGAAGTATCGCCTGCCGGGTGGTTAATTATTTACCCATTAGCAATGCCAAATTCTTTATGCAGGCCTGGAACGATCAGCGTTTAATCAGCAAAATATCCGGCAATATTCCCCAATATTCCCTGCAAAAGCAGGAAACCGGGATTGATACGTATGTTCTGGTGATTGGCGAATCCGCGCGCAGCGAAAGCATGAGTATTTATGGCTATCCTCGCCCAACCACGCCGGAATTAGAAGCCGAACGCAACCAACTGTTATTGTGGACCCATGCCATAAGCCCCGCCCCCGTCACAATTACCGCTGTTCCGCTGGCGATCACGGCCGACACGGTCAATGATCATCATCATGAGCACTATTCAGATAACATCATTAATCTGGCAAACCAGGCGGGATTTGATACCTCGTGGTTTAGCAAGCAAGGCATGCTCGGCGATTATAATAATGCGATTACCGGCATCGCGATGAACGCGGCACATAAGCACTGGATCAACGAAGGCTATGACGACGCGTTATTACCCGATCTCAAGAGAGCGTTAACCTATCAGGGAAAACAGCTAATCGTGCTGCATATCTATGGCAGTCATGAGCCGGAATGCACGCGTTTCCCGGCCTCAGAAACGTTATTCACAAAAGAGAGCGATGGGATTGATGCCTGCTATAACAACTCAATTCGCTTCACTGACAAGTTGCTCGGCAACATTTTCGGCCTACTGAAAGACCGCCGCGCGTCGGTGGCTTATTTCTCCGATCACGCCCTGGAGCGCGAGCCGGAAAAAAGCGTTATTTACCATCATGGCGGCGTAAAACCGAGCCAGCACGCTTTTCAGGTACCGATGTTTATCTGGTACAGCCCACAGGTGAAAAACCCCGATACCGGAACGGTCGATGCCTACTATTCAACGGACAATAACGATAAAGTTTTGCGCCGCTGGATGGGCATTACCCTTCCAGGCGACCCCGCGCAAGAGAGTGTTCAGAGCACGGCTAATCGGCTGGCGGGTCCGGTTCCCGTCATGGATACCACCAATACGGTTTATGACTGGAAAACGTTAGCGCGTTAAGCGAGAAACGAAAAAACAAAAGGCCCATCAGGGCCTTTTTTTGCTTTCACACAATCTTAATGAGCCACGATGTACATCGTGCGGCTGTAAGCAACATCTTCGGGGTTATTGATCGGATAACCTTTCAGCCACGGCTTAATTAAACGCCCGTTGGTATACTGATAAATCGGTGCAATCGGGGCTTGTTGCTGAATGATTTTTTCAGCCATGTTGTAATCTTTGTTACGCGCAACGTCAGTGTTTTCCTGGCTTGCCTGCTGCAAAATCTTGTCATATTCCGGCGAATTAAAGCGTGAAATATTGCCGCTATGGGAAGCCGTTAACAGCGATAAGAATGTAGACGGCTCATTGTAATCCCCCACCCACGAGGCACGAATCACATCGAAATTACCGGTATTGCGGCTGTCGATATAGGTTTTCCACTCCTGGTTTTGCAGCTTCACATCCACACCCAGATTTTTCTTCCACATTGACGCCACCGCGATGGCAATTTTCTGATGGTTTTCTGAGGTGTTATACAGAAGCGTTAATTTCAGCGGTTTGGTTGGGCCATAACCCGCCGCTTGCAGCAATGTTTTCGCCTGCACGTTCGCCTCTTCCTGAGTCATTTGCTCAAACGGAGAAGTCTCAGGCTTAAAACCAGCCGTAACATCCGGTGTGAAGCGCCATGCCGGTTTCTCACCGGTGCCCAAAACTTTCTCGGCCATAATGTGGCGATCGATAGTCATGCTCAACGCCAGACGAACGCGCGGATCGGCAGTCGGACCTTTTTGGGTGTTAAAGGCGTAGTAATAGGTTCCCAACTGCGGCGGCGTATAAACCTGACCTGGAATATCTTTTAACAGTTTCTGGTAGAGGTTTTTCGGGAAGGATTCGGTGATATCAATATCCCCAGCCAGGTAACGTTTGGTGGCCGAAGACTCCTGGTTAATCGGAATAAAGGTGACTTTGGTGATGACCGTTTTGCCGTTATCCCAATAATTTTTGTTCTGCACCGCCACCAGTTTTTCATTAACGATGCGGTCCTGAAGAGTGTATGCCCCGTTACCCACCAGATTGCCAGGCTTGGTCCATTCATTCCCGAATTTTTCTACCACGGCTTTTGGAACCGGATATAACGAGAAGTTCGCGGTCAGATTCGGGAAATAGGGAACGGGCTTATCTAACTGGATCCGCAGCGTTTTAGCATCAACCGCCGTCACACCCAGTTTATCGGCTGGCATTTTGCCATCGATGATTGCCTGCGCATTATTAATGCCCGCCAGAGCAGCAAACCATGCAAACGGAGAGGTGTTTTTCGGATCAACCAGGCGCTGCCAACTGTAGACAAAATCTTGCGCCGTCACTGGAGTGCCGTCTGACCAACGCGCATTATCGCGCAGGGTGAATGTCCAGGTGCGATTATCATTACTTTGCCATTTAGTCGCGACACCCGGCTCAAGTTCCCCTTTCTCATTCTGATTCACCAGCCCCTCGAAGAGATCACGAATAACCTGAATTTCTGGCAGCCCCACCGCCTTAACCGGATCCAGAGAGGCGGGTTCATCTTTAATATGGCGAACCAAACTCTGGTCTGCCGCAAGCTTAGTACCCGCAGGGACATCCGCCGCCCATGCGGTAGAAAAAAGGCTGGCGATAGCTAACGCACAACACGTTGTCAAAAAACTCTTTTTCATTATTTACCCTTATGAATCATTTTGTTTGGGACAGCACCACGCGCACGCCAGTGACAGACAAACAATGTAACGCAATCAAATGTTTTGCCAATAAGAAAAATAAATAACGTGATGAAAATCGCCTCTGAGAACCTCTTTGAACGTAACCTTGTGATATTCCTGTTATTCATCAGAACAATTTATTAACTGGTCTGACAGGCAATTGTTTCAGATGAGTTTTTTGGAAATCACTGCTATTACTATCCGCAATAAAATTTAAAGCGCTTTTAAGGAACACTAACACTATGTCAGGCCACCGCCCTCGTTCACAACGCGGTCATTTGCCTTCCGGCAGTGAACGTTATGGAAAATCTGTCTTTGGCGCACCGCTTATTTGGTTCCCGGCAACGCCTGGGGAGCAGCGTAGCGGATTAATTATTGCCGGGACTCACGGCGATGAAAACGCCGCGATGGTGACATTATCTTGCGCATTACGCACGCTGGAACCCGCACACCGCCGCCATCATGTGGTGCTTGCCGTTAATCCTGACGGCTGCCAGCTCGGTTTGCGCGCCAATGCTAACGGTGTTGATTTGAACCGCAATTTCCCGGCAGCTAACTGGAAGGCGGGGGAAACGGTTTACCGCTGGAACAGCAGCGCCGACGAGCGCGATGTCGTGTTATCCACCGGCAAAAAACCCGGTTCTGAACCGGAAACCACCGCGCTTTGCCAACTGATTCATACTTTGCAGCCCGCATGGATTGTCTCTTTCCACGACCCGCTCGGTTGCATTGAAGATCCTGACAATTCACCGCTGGGTGCATGGCTTGCGAAAGAGTTTGAATTGCCGTTAGTCACAAGCGTTGGGTACGAAACGCCAGGCTCATTTGGCAGTTGGTGCGCGGATTTGGATTTACCGTGTATTACCGCAGAGTTCCCGCCCATCTCTGCTGACGAAGCGAGTGAGCGGTATCTGGATGCCATGATGGGATTACTGCACTGGCAAAAGAAGTAATCCGTTAAAGATAAAGTTTGCCGGTTTCGAAGTGCAATCCTGGCTCAACATCGACTGCAAGCCAGGTTGGGCCATCGAGATCGGCAAAACGCACTTTAGCCGCCAGCGGCAACGCGGCGGCAATTGCCCGCGACGTACACAACATGCAACCTAACATCACATCAAAGCCTTGCTCGCGAGCGGCCTGGGTTAACGCCAGCGCTTCGGTTAACCCGCCGGTTTTATCCAGCTTCACATTTACCATATCGTAGCGCCCTTTTAGCTCCGGCAGGCTATCGCGTGTATGGCAACTCTCATCCGCGCAAATTGGCAGCGGGTGAATAAAATTCGCAAGCGCGCTGTCCTGGCCCGCAGGTAGCGGCTGCTCAAGCATCGCCACATTAAGATCGGCTAATAACTGGCAACGCGCCGCCAGCCCGTCGCTGCGCCAGGCTTCATTGGCATCGACGATTAAGATGGCTTCCGGAACCGCCGCACGAATAGCGACCATCCGCTCAGTAATCAGGCGGTCATCAATTTTGACCTTCAAAAGACGTGCGCCCTTTTCCCACAGCAGTTTCGCCGCCGCTGCCATTTGTTCAGGCTCCGCAATGCCGACCGTTTGCGCGGTAGTGATCAACTCAGGCAATTCGACACCGGCCGTAAAAGCCAGCGTACGTTTGCTGCGTCGCGCTTCTAAATCCCACAGCGCGCTGTCGACAGCATTACGCGCGGCACCCGGCGGAAGAGCTTCTTGTAACTGAGCACGCGTCATCCCTTGCTCAAGCTGCGGGATGATAGTGGTAATTTGCGCCAGCACAGACGCGTCGCTCTCACCATAGCGCGGATACGGGGTGCATTCGCCCACCGCTTTGATACCGTCTTCCTCAAGTTCCACCACCACAACCACCGCTTCACTGCGGGTACCGCGAGAAATAACAAAAGGCGTGTGGAGTGGCCATGCTTCCTGGTAAACCTTAACTGTTCTCATAATAACCCTAATTTTTTTAATCGTTTACTGAGTATAGCCAGTGAACATTTTTCCTCACAGTATCAATTTTTATATTCAGACAATGAATACTGACATACACTGTCCGCGGCGTTAATTATATGTAAAAAGGAAAATCAAACATGTCACAAATCGTTCATTTCCAGGGCAACCCTGTAGCGGTTGCAGGTCAGATCCCACAAGCTGGCAACAAAGCTGAAGCTTTCACTCTGGTAGCAAAAGATCTTTCTGATGTTGCACTGAGCCAGTTCGATGGAAAACGTAAAGTACTGAACATTTTCCCAAGCATCGACACCGGCGTTTGCGCCGCTTCCGTGCGCAAATTCAACCAGTTGGCGACCGATATGGATAACACAGTGGTACTGTGTGTTTCTGCGGATCTGCCATTTGCCCAGTCTCGCTTCTGCGGCGCAGAAGGTCTGAGCAATGTGGTCACGCTCTCTACTCTGCGTAACCCAGAATTCCAACAGGCTTATGGCGTAGGTATTTCTGAAGGCGCACTGAAAGGCCTGACTGCCCGCGCAGTTGTGGTTATCAATGAGAAAAATGAAGTGGTATTCAGCCAGTTAGTGAATGAAATTACTAACGAGCCGGATTATGCCGCAGCCCTGGAAGCCCTTCAGGCTTAATTAAAAATGCCCCCTTAAACCGGGGGCATTTCGCATTGTTACTCTTCTGTTTTACGCTGGCTCAGGCCATATTCACGTAATTTATTCGCAATCGCGGTGTGCGAAACGCCAAGACGTTTAGCCAGTTTACGCGTGCTTGGATAAGTCCGATAAAGTTGCGTCAGCACCGAGCGCTCAAAGCGGCTGGTAATATCATCCAGCGACCCTTCCATCGCCTCTTCGCCCACTACCAGACTTGCAGTGTCAAAATCAGGCAGCAGAATATCTTGCGGGCGCAGTTCGTAACCTTCCAGTTGCGTTAATGCGCGGTAAATCGCATTTTTCAACTGACGCACGTTGCCAGGCCAACCGTAACGCGTAAGCACATTGCTCAAATCATTCGCCAATTTCGGACGTGGAACGCCCTGCTCATCGGCAAAACGTGCAACGAACAGTTCGGTCAGCGGCATAATGTCTTGCGGACGGTCGCGCAGCGGCGGCAAATTCAACGTCAGTACGTTCAGGCGATAATAGAGGTCTTCGCGGAACTCGCCTTTTTGCACCATCTCAATCAGGTTCTTTTGAGTGGCGCAAATCACGCGCACATCCACGTGAACTTCATGCTCTTCACCTACGCGGCGGAACGTCCCGTCATTGAGGAAACGCAGCAGTTTGGTCTGCATGCGTGGAGACATTTCACCAATTTCATCCAGCAGAACAGAACCGCCGTTGGCCTGCTCGAAGAAACCTTTCTTACCTTCAACGGCATTCGCGTATGCGCCCGGCGCATGGCCAAACAGCTCGCTTTCAACAACGTCGTCCGGCATCGAACCGCAGTTCAGCGCAAGATACGGTTTTTGCGCACGCGGACTACCTAAATGGCAGGCGTGTGCCAGCAAATCTTTACCCGTTCCGGTATCGCCCACAATCAACAGCGGCGCATTTAACATCGCCAGTTTATGGGCTTGATCGACCACATGACGCATTTTCGGGCTGACGGCAACAATCTGGCTGAAAGCGCCCACGTCGGTGTTAGAAAGATTTTGCAGTTGGCGGCCCATTCGCACCGTGGAACGCAGCATCACGACCGCCCCCACTAACGACGACTCTTCGTTCTCACCGTCCAGATGCACCGGGGTGATTTCCATCAGGAAATTCTGCCCGTTAATCACCACGTGTTCGGTATGGGATTCCACCGGCGCACTTTCCAGCCAGCGCATAAAGTTAAAACCGTTCACCAGGCTTGCAGCGTTATGGTTACGCAGTTTGTCTTCGTTTTGACCGAACAACGCGCAGCTCGCCGGGTTTGCCAGCTCCACTTTGCTTTTCATATCCAGCGAAAGCACCGGCTCTGGCAGCGCTTCAAGCAAAGCGCTGAGCGCACGATGCTCGCGTTCGGAAGGCATCCACGGCACGGTACGCACATCCGTTACCCCCGGAATGCGACGAATTTCAGCCATCAAGCTGCTGAATGTGTCGAAATCCAGAGTAGAAAAATTCAGGTAGATTCGCCCAATGGGATCAATTTCGATACCTCGCAAATCGATACTACGCAGCACGAGTAAATCAAGTAATTCTCGAGTCAGACCAAGGCGGTCCTGGCAAAAGACTTCCAGACGCATGCAGGTGTCCTTCAAATGCAAAAAGCTGAGTAATTGGGTGGAGTGATGATACTCCAGATAGTGGACGGTCAGAAGAGATGTGTGAAGAAAAGTTGACAGATAACACGATGATTTGGGGCAATACCGTAAACCTGACGGATCACGGCATTGCCAGCGTGTCACTCTGCGGGCTTCGTTTTGCTTTTGCTCATTGTCTCTTTGAGCTGAACCAAAAGCTGTTTACGGAAATCGCCCAGACGGGGTTTATCGTTCTCAATCCACGGCAGCGGGCGGCAAAGCTCCATCGCCTTAATCCCCAGTCGTGCGGTTAACAACCCGGCGCCGATGCCCTGCGCAGCGCGTGTGGAAAGCCGCGCGGCAAGATCCTGGCCAATCCAGTCCATCCCCACTTCACGCACCAGTTCGCTCGCACCGGCAAAAGCGATATTCAGCAGCACCAGACGGAACAGACGAATGCGGCTGTAATAGCCCAGTTCAATGCCGTAAATCGTCGCAATACGGTTTATCAGGCGTAAATTGCGCCAGGCGATAAACGCCATATCCACCACGGCCAGCGGGCTTACAGCGATCATTAGGGTAGATTCTGCGGCGGATCGGCTGATTTCCCGCCGCGCCTGGTTATCCATCACCGGTTGAACCAAACGCGCATAAAGCTCGACGATTTCACGGTCATTTTGCGTTTCATGAATGGCGGCATACCAGCGTTGCAGAGCGGGATGCCCATGATCCAGCCCGGCCTGGCGTGCGAGTTTTTCGCAAAATGCGCGGCCTTTACCTATGCCGTGACTATTCATTAAATCACGAGCTTCATCGCGTTCTTCTGCACGTTGACGCAAACGCCATAAACGACGCCACTCGGTTGCCACCGACCCCACGCCTGCGGCAATAATCAAACCACCCGCCACACCGCCACCGAGCGCAATCCAATCCTGGGTGACAAACGCGTTATGCGTCCACTGGATGCCTTGCGCCACCACGCTTACGCCGAACAGCCCAAGCCCAACCTGAACCATTCGTCGCCACAGGCTGCGTTTAGGGTGGAGCGCGGCTTCAATGACGGCTTCCGCCTGCCCGTCATCGTCTATTTCATCTGGCGAGTTAAGCGCTGGGGTAAATTTTTCTGCCTCCGGTTCGCTAAAGGCAAGCGGGCCTTTGTAGACCGGTTCTTTTTCCACATCCAGCGGTTGCGCGAAGTCGATACGCGGTTTTAGTGGCTCGTTCATCGCAATTTATCCCCTATTAAAAACTCCAGCGCCGCATCCAGCCGAATATGCGGCATCGGTCTGTCCACATCCATTACCTGCGGGCGGAACTGCTCAAACTGAAAACCTTGTTTCTCCCAAAAGGCGCTGCCTGGTAAACGCGCAGGCACCTCGCCGGGGTAAACCGTCAGCGGCACGCCATCGGTCAGGCGGTTCCCGCGCAGGGCCGGAATTTGCTCGCCTTTCACGTCGACCAGGCCGCTTTGTGTCGCCTGCACCGATGCCAGGCCCATACAATCCATATCGATACCTTCAAAGGCGGCGTTTTGCCACGCGTCCTGCACCAGTTGTTGCAGCAGCGCCACCATATTTGCATGTTGATCGACAGTCACATGGTCGGCTTTGGTTGCGGCGAATAACAGCTTATCGATAACCGGCGAAAACAGGCGGCGGAACAGGGTTCGTTGGCCGTAATGGAAACTTTGCATCAGTTGCGTCAGCGCAAGCCGCATGTCATTAAACGCCTGCGGGCCGCTGTTTAGCGGTTGCAGGCAGTCCACCAGCACAATCTGGCGATCGAAACGCAGGAAGTGATTTTTATAGAACCCCTTCACCACTTTCTCGCAGTAATAATCAAATCGCGCCCGCAGCATGCCGATATTGGTGGTTTTATCGGCCTGAGCCAGTTTCGATTCACCCACGGCATCGACATCCGGCCACGGGAAGAATTGCAGCGCCGGAGCGCCCGCCATATCCCCCGGTAACACAAATCGGCCTGGCTGGATAAAGTGCAACCCTTCACGCTTGCAGCGCAGCAGATAATCCGTCCACGCCTCTGAGATTGCCGCAAGACGGTTTTCATCCGCCGGTGCGAGCGGGTCCAGCCCTTCGCATAATTTACGCCAGACCGCTGACCATTCGTCTCTGTCACCGTGGAGCAAACTGGTCATCTGACGTGACCAGCTCAGGTAATTTTGCGCAAGCATCGGCAAATCCAGCAGCCACTCGCCGGGATAATCGACAATTTCCAGATACAGCGTTGAGGTGTCTTTGAAATGCCGCAGGAGCGAATCATTCGAGCGGTAACGCAGGGCCAGACGCATTTCGCTGACCCCTCGCGTCGGCGTCGGCCAACTCGGCGGTGAGCCGTAAAGCTGCGCCAGCCCTTCGTCGTAGGTAAAACGTTGAATGCCTAAATCCCGTTGCGGCACACGCTTCACGCCCAGCAGGCGTTCTTCGCGCACAGCGCTTAACAGCGGCAAACGCGCCCCGTTATGCACGCTCAATAATTGATTCACCATCGCGGTGATAAATGCCGTTTTACCGCTGCGGCTCAGGCCCGTTACGGCAAGACGTAAATGCCTGTCCACGCCACGGTTCATCAGGGCATTTATTTCATTCTTGATTCTGTTCATATGCGTCCTGGTTGCAACTGTGTGGGAAAGAAATGGGGGTAATGGGTGACAAATCAAAGGGCATTGCACAATTTTACACCCTATTTACATTTGTCATAGTCAAAATAAATAGCGTCGTTTTACGACGTGAAAAGTCGTACGGGTATATCGTTGATAGACAGTCTCATTAGCGTTAAGTAATATGCATTATCTTTTGGCGCAGAACAGGACCGGCTCAGTCATGTCGCCCACCATTTACGATATTGCCCGTTTGGCTAATGTTTCCAAATCTACCGTTTCACGCGTTCTGAATAAGCAGACTAATATTTCCCCTGAAGCGCAGGAGCGGGTATTAAAAGCCATTGAAGAGTTAAATTATCAACCTAATAAATTAGCCCGCGCCCTCACCTCATCGGGCTTTGACGCTATTATGGTTATCTCTACCCGTTCAACAAAAACCACGGCGGGAAATCCCTTTTTCTCCGAAGTGCTGCATGCAATTACCGCGCGTGCCGAACGGGAAGGCTTTGATGTCATTTTGCAAACGTCCAAAAATAGCGAAGAAGATCTGCAGAAGTGCATCAATAAAATCAAACAAAAAATGATCAAGGGCATTATTATGCTCAGCTCGCCAACCGACGAATCATTTTTTGAAGCATTAGATCAGTACGCTATTCCGGTGGTAGTGATCGGAAAAGTCGACGGGGAATTCAAACATGTTTGTTCCGTCGATACCGATAATTACCACGACAGCGTAGCCCTGACTCAAATGCTGCTTAATAAAGGGCATCAAAAAATAGCCTGCCTGCACGCGCCGCTGGATTATCACGTTTCGGTAGACCGGCTTGCAGGATTTAAAGATTGCCTGAATAAGCAAAGCATTAACTTGCCTGATGAATGGGTTGTTGACGGCGGTTATACTAATGAAACCGCGTTAACCGCCGCGCAAAAACTATTAAGTGGCAAAAATCTGCCACAGGCTGTTTTTGCCACGGACAGCCTAAAATTAATGAGCGTTTACCGTGTTGCTCAGGAAAAAGGCATTAGTATTCCGCAACAGCTTTCGGTTGTCGGTTACAGTAACGATATGCTGAGTTTTTTACTTTCCCCTCCGCCGGGCGGCATTGAAGTCCCTACGCTTGAATTAGGTGCCGTAGGCAGTGCGGTATTGTTTGATAAAATTTTCGGAAAAGGAGTACCCGCACGCACCATTATCCCTACTACCCTTTGTCTGACTGATTCGGTTATTTAAAGTTGAAGTGTTAATCGTAATAGGCGGGTAAAATTTACCCGCCATGTTAAACGACTTAAAACGCGTAATTCACGCCAATTCCTGCATAGTGGAAGGTGTCATCGGCACCCTCGTTATGGTTTTCCCACTCGTAAGCGTATTCCAGCGTCATCGTCAAGCCATTCTGGAAATCGTAGGCATACAGCATACCAAGGCGATTGTAGTTATGATCTTCACGATCGATATCGTCTGACCAGTCCCAGTTAGTCCAGCGATCTAATCCCAGGCGGGTATATGGCGTCAGCGTCGTATTGCCTAATGCAATTGGCAGATAAATACGCATCTCCTGAGTGGAAAATTCACCGTTATTTTTATCGCTATCGGTATTAAAGCCGCGCTCTAAATAGTAGTTGGTACGAAGCGTAAAGGTTTCGTTAATTTTCCAGGTAACTCCGGTTTCGGTTTCGACGCGGCTATCTGAATAACCTGTTTTGTCTAAGTCGTTATCAAAGCGGTAGTAGGCCAACCAGCCGCTGAAACTCCATGCATTGTTAAAATTGATGTTCCAGTCAGGCTGGAATT
The DNA here is from genome assembly GCF_040786275.1 of Buttiauxella gaviniae. Classification (NCBI taxonomy): domain Bacteria; kingdom Pseudomonadati; phylum Pseudomonadota; class Gammaproteobacteria; order Enterobacterales; family Enterobacteriaceae; genus Buttiauxella; species Buttiauxella gaviniae. Next base: position 4,173,312 of record NZ_JBFMVT010000002.1, on the reverse strand, counting down.
TATAACGTTGTGTATTAGCCGTTCCGTTGTTAGAACCATCGTCATTTTTAAAGTGATAACCATAGTTACGGATACCACTGGTAAAACCAAATGAGCCCGTTTCGTTATCAATAAACTGGTAGCGAATATCCATTTCTGGGCGGTTAAAATAGGTGCCGCGCGTAAAATTAGTGTAGTCAGCAGGTCCCTCTTGATACATCGTCAGCGCGACTGTCCACGCTCCATAGCTTGCATTAAAGTAGACAGAAGGTTCATATAAACCGTCTTTGTCATCCGCCTGCCCTTCAACATTTTCGATTTCGTACATAGCACCGATATTATAGTGCCAGGTATTATCATCCGCAGCCTGAACGTAGGCGGTTCCTGCACAGGCAATAAGCACCGTGCATTGCAACAGTTTTCTCATGGTGATGTTCCTTGTCAAAATAACAACTCAAAAATACCGGGAAATAAATTCCCGGCGGGGTACAGAATTAATTAATCAACTAATAGCGATTTCGGTTTCAGCATCAAAGAAGTGACTTTTATTCATATCGAAGGCTATTTTAATATTTTGTGCCGCTCGATAATCAATGTCGGAGTTAGCTCTGACGGTTAATTCATGCCCACCTACGGTGACGTAAAGCATAAACTCAGCCCCCGTTAATTCGGCGACAGTAATATGTGCATCAATACCCTCACTTTGTGAAACAGCAAGAATATCTTCCGGGCGAACACCTAAAATAACGGGTTTATGCTGATGATCATTTAGCGCTGCGAGTTTATGTTCTGGTAACGGCAATTTAAGTGTTTCGGTAACGAAATAGCCGTTATCAAAGGTACCGCGAATAAAGTTCATCGAGGGTGAGCCAATAAATCCGGCAACAAAAATATTGGCAGGATGATTATAAACCGTCTTCGGAGCGCCGACCTGCTGGATCACGCCATCTTTCATGATCACAATGCGCGTCGCCATGGTCATAGCCTCGGTTTGATCGTGCGTTACGTAGATCATGGTGGTGTTCAATTTCTGGTGCAGTTTGCTGATTTCCGCGCGCATTTGAACGCGCAGCCGCGCATCCAGGTTAGAAAGCGGTTCATCCATCAGAAAGACGCCCGCTTCACGTACAATCGCGCGTCCCAACGCCACGCGTTGGCGCTGGCCGCCGGAGAGCGCCGCTGGACGCCGGTCGAGATAGGTTTTCAGCCCCAGAATGGAGGCCGCCCACTGCACGCGTTCGTCGATCACTTGCGCGTCCAGTTTCTGCATTTTCAGGCCAAACGCCATATTGTCGTACACCGACATATGCGGGTAGAGCGCGTAGTTCTGGAACACCATCGCGATACCGCGCGATTTGGCCGGAACGTCGTTCATACACACGCCGTCAATTAACAATTCGCCCGCGCTAATCTCTTCAAGCCCGGCAATCATGCGTAATGTCGTTGACTTGCCGCAGCCCGACGGGCCCACAAATACAATAAATTCTTTATCTTCAATTTCGAGGGTGAAATCTTTCACCACATGAACCTGATTGTTATAAATCTTTTGAATATGCTGCAACGAAAGGTGTGCCATTGCTTTGTCCTTTAATTACGTTTTACCGTTTGCAGAAGCGGCCAGGAAAGCGAGGCCGTGGAAGGCAGCCGTAAATCTGCATCCTGGAGCTGCAAACCAATCCCCACCGACAACATTCCGCTGGCATTAATCGCCGCGATACCCGCCTGGGCATCTTCTATGCCGATGCAATTTTCAGGCTGCACGCCAAGACCGGCGCACGCAGCCAGGAAAATCTCTGGATCAGGCTTTGAGCGCTTAATCAGGTTTGCATCCGCGCAATAATCAAACTGATGTGTAAGCCCTAACGCATCCAAAATTCGCGGCGCATTAAGTGAAACAGAGGCCAGACCTACAGGGATATTTGCACCGTGCAGTTCTGCGAGCAGAGCCGCAATCCCCGGTAAAACAGAGTCCGGATTAAGCTGTTTTAGCGATTCCACATACAGGGTGTTTTTACGTTCTGCCAGAATCTGTTTCTGATGCTGACTAAAGCGTTGTTCCGCCCCGCCGTAGCGTAAAATCCGCTCCAGCGAGTCCATACGGCTAATGCCTTTGAGCTGTTCGTTTATCTGCTCGTCAATGTCGATATCTATCTCACGAGCAATCTGCCGCCAGGCAAGAAAGTGCAGATGCGCGGTATCCGTCACCACGCCGTCTAAATCAAAAATTACCGCCTGGGGAGTCATTGGCTCACCTCTTTTGTGGTACCGCTCCCAGTAACAGGCGTGCAAAATTCAGCCTCGGTTATCACAACGCGCTCCTGTTCAATCCAGATTGTCATCGGCCTGACTGAGGCTTTACGGAGGGTAATTTGCTGATGCGTGACCGTCAGTTGTAGACGTTCACCTTGCCAACAAAACGGGAAGGAAACCGAGCGCCACTCTTGCGGCAGGCGTGGGGTCAGATGCAGTTCCCCTTTCTCCACGGTCAAACCCACAAAACCTTGCACGGCACCCAGCCAAATCGCCCCCGTTGCGGCCGCATGAATGCCGTCGTCGCAACTGTGCGGTTCATCACCCAGATCGATAAGACACGCCTGCTGCCAGAATTGATAGGCCTGTTCTAAGCGATGGCAACGGGCAGCCACAATCCCGTGAATCGCTTTACTGAGCGACGAATCATGGATGGTGCGCGGCTCGTAATAATCGAGATTGGCTTCCAGTTGTTCCGGCGTAAACAGCCACGGCAGCATGTAAGCCAGCATCACCACATCGGCCTGCTTGAGGATCTGCATCTCGTTGACTTCGGCGCGGGCGTAATCAAGCAAAATCGCCTGTGTGCCCTGCTGCGTTTTGTAGCGGCTGAGATCGATAGTCGGTTTGCTGAAGAAAGTATCGTCCTGCTCGAGAACTTGTTGGTGGTCGGGCTGCGGCAACCAAAGACGTTGCAGGAAATCTTCTGCCTGGCGTTTAAAGTCCTGATCTTGTGAAGCGTGCCGCAGCGCCAGTTCCACATTGTGAAACGCCAGATAGTTGGTGTAAGCGTTGTTGTTGATATGCTCGGTGTACTCATCCGGGCCGATAACATCATGCAGTTCCAGCTTGCCGTCGACTTCCACAGCGCGGCTTATCCAGAAACGTGCGGTTTCTCTCAACAGAGTGATACCGCGCTGTTGCATAAAGTTTTCGTCACCCGTTGCCTGATAATAGGCGTCCACAGCCCAGGCAATATCCGCCACCAGATGGTGTTCAGCCGCAGCCGAGGCCACCTTCTGGCGCAGCCCGGTGCGGATGTTAATCGCCGCAAATTCAGGGGTTTCTTCTTCTCCGGACCAGGCGCTTTCCCAAGGGAATAACGCGCCCTGCCAGCCATTTTTCTGCGCTTTCGCCTGAGCACCGGCAAGGTTATGCCAGCGATAGCTCAACAACTGGCGGGCGACTTCCGGCTGCGTCATCAAATGGAATGGCAGCAAGAAAACTTCGGTATCCCAGAAGATGTGGCCTTTATAACCTTCACCTGTCAGCCCTTTGGCGGCAATGCTGCACCGTTCGTTATGAGTTGGGGTCATGGCAAAAAGATGATAGAGCGCGAAATCCAGCGCCTGCTGATCCTGCGGATTTTTACTCTCAACGACAACGCGGCTGCGCTGCCACATTTGCGCCCAGCGTTCGGCGGATTCCGCCAGCAACTGTTCGTAACCGCGTTCGATACAGGTCATCAAATTATCCAGCGAACGTTCACTCCAGCGCTCTGCACGGTAATCTTTATCAAGCGAGCTGGAGATCCAACTGGTTTTCACAAGGACAAATGCCTCACCTTTAGCGACGCGCCCGCTACAGTGCTGCGTCAGGCGGCGGTTTTTGGCATAGAAGCTATTGCTGGCGTTAGCTGGCACGGCACAGAAACTGCTGATCACCACTTCGTTGCTGCCGTCCAGCGTTCGGTAGCAGCCCTGCAAATAGCGCTGCTCGAATACGCGGACGCTGGTTTCATCCAGATGCTGGCGGCCTGAGTTAGTTTGTGTCGCGTCGATGCCGGTGCTGATGGTCACGTCCGCCTCATCATCAAGCGGCGTGATGGCAATGCGCGAGCAAAGCAGCGAAAGCTGAACCGCCGATAAAAAGCGCAGGCATTCAATCTGGTAGCGTTTGCCGTTTGGTGCACGCCACACCAGGCAGCGGCGCAGTTCACCGCTGGCAAAATCTAACTCGCGCTGGTAATCAACAACCGAGCCGGAAAGCAGCGTGAATATTTCACCATCCAACTCGATGCGCATTTGCAGCACATCCGGCAGGTTCACCAGCTCGGTTGTCTCTGTAGCCGAGGCGCGGTGATAAAACCCCGCCAGATACATGCCACGGGTTTGATCGGTGTATGCTTCTTCGTGGCAGGCGCGGATCCCGAGATAACCGTTTCCGGCGGCCATCAGCGTGGCGTATTTATTCAGCGTATGCGGGCTGAACTGTGGTTCATTCAGGCGTGTGAGTGTGTTCATAGCTCGACGCTCTCCCCACGTTCCGCCGCCAGGTAAATAGCGGCGACCAGTTGCTGAATCAGGTAGCCTTGTTCGCCATCGGCAATACTTACCGGTGCGCCCAGCACATGATCGACAAACGCCTGCATACTTTTGAAATGGCGATTATTATCAGCGGTTTCTTTTTGTGACAACGTCACTAATTGCCCTGCTTCATCTTTATAAATATGAGCCGGGAACAGCGTCGCCCCGGCTTCAATTCCGCAAAACTCCACGTTCATCACCGACTGTTGCGGGATGTTTAACGCAAAGGAGGTTTCAAGGCGCAAAATCCCGCCATTATGAAACTCAACGGTGGCAAACAGCGCGTCTTCAACGGTGAAGGTTTTGGGGTCCCATTCACCAAACTGACCGCTGTTTTTACGATTACCGAGCTTCTGGAAAGCGTGGGCTGATACCCGTTTTACCGCCGGGAATCCCAGCACGTACATGGCTGCATCCAGCATGTGGATGCCGATATCGATCAGCGGCCCGCCGCCCTGCAACTCTTTATTGGTGAAAACACCCCAGCCGGGAACGCCGCAGCGACGAAGCGCTTTCGCATTCGTGACGTAAATTTCCCCTAGCACACCGGCTACGACCTGATCGCGTAAAAACTGCGTGTCGCAGGCAAAACGGTGATGGAAATCGTAGGCCAGCACTTTGCCCGCAAGCCGCGCCGCATCGCGCATTTCTGCGGCCTGTTCCGGCGTCATCGCTGGTGGTTTTTCGCACATCACATGGCAGCCGTTTTCCAGCGCCTGTAAAACATGCTCATGATGGAAGCGGTTTGGTGTACACACGCTGACGATGTCCGGCTGGCACTGGCGGTACATTTCCGCCGCGTCACTAAAGGCATGGGGAATGCCGAGCCGGTTTGCCAGCGATTGCGCACGCTCTGTATGGCTGTCTACGACAGCCACCACGTCCAGTTCATTCCTTGTCAGGTAATACGACGCATGCACGGTTTCTGCGACCTGGCCGCCACCGATAATCGCCACCCTGAGTTTTCGACTCATCTCACGTTGCCTCTTAGCAGGTACGTAAAAATTGCAGCGATTGCTGATACGCCGCCGCCGGATCTTCCGCGCGAATACGGCCTTCATAAACGATGTAACCGTCATAGCCATCGGCGCGCAACTGGTCGAAATGCTTTTTAAAATCAATGCTGCCGCTGCCCGGCTGGTAACGATGGTTATCCGCAATGTGCACATGGCCCAGCAGATCGCGGTTCATATGAAACGCAGTGCTGATGTCATCTTCTTCAATATTCATGTGATAGAAATCACCGATGATTTGCGTATGCTTTAACTGATTTTCTTCAATGTAAGCGCGCGCGTCTGACAGGGTGTTGATCATGTGATCCTGGTAACGGTTAAGCGGTTCGAGATAAACCGTGGTACCGGTGCGGGCTGCCACTTCATCCAGATAGCGTAAAGAATCGCTGACGGCTTTGCGGTCGCCCGCCTGGCTGCGTGGTGAGGTCATTGGCGGAAGACGATAAGTAAACATGCCCCACGCCGCAGGCACTACGATGCCTTTGCCGCCAACTTCGGCTAACGCTTCCAGAATACGGGTGATTTGTTGCAGGCCATTCAGACGGCGTTCTTCGATAAAGTCACCAATCCAGCCATCGTAACCGCCGCAGGCGGTTGTGACAGGCAGGCCCGTTTCGGCGATGGCCGCTTTGACTGCCGCCACGTTTTCGACCAGTAATTTGCCGTCGATTTCGAACCCATCAAAACCCATTGCTTTGATGTATTTAAATTTTTCCAGAATATCTGCTGGAAAGAACGCCTGATTTTGAGTACCGATTTTCATCTCTAAAATCCCTTTAAGTTAGAAAGTAACGCCCATTTTGATGCTCAGATCCGGATGCTGATCGACATATTTCATGTAGCTTTCAGCGCTTTCATGGAAGCTCACCACCGGGTCAATCAGGTCGTCGCAATTGAGATAACCGTTCATCAGCAATTCCCAACAAGTTTGCTCGATACGCTTGCGATCCCAGCGCGGATAATCCGGATTCGGTTCGCTGCTGCCGCGTGAGAAGATGATTTTCGCGTTATTGAAATGTGCTTCACGGCCAAGATTGAAATCGTGGAAAGGTTTAGCGAACGCGACGTAGGAGATGGTTCCGCCATAGGCAATACCGCGTAGAGCCGCCTGCAGCGCCTGGTCATTACCGCTGGTTTCGATAATTACATCCGCGCCCATTTTGCCGGTGATTTTTTTGATTTCCAGGCCCACGTCCGTGCCGATTGGGTTAAGGCAGAAATCTGCGCCATGGCGTGTGGCGATTTCACAGCGGTGCGCGATGGGGTCAACACCAATGACGATGGATGCCCCTGCCTTTTTCGCCAGTTGAACGGCAATCTGGCCAATCGCGCCGAGGCCGACGATCACCACAAAGTCCCCTATGCGCACATTCCCGTCGCGCACGCCGCTCATGGCGAACTGGGCAGGGTCATAGCAGACGGCATTTTTCCAGCTTGCACCGGCTGGCATTTTGCGCAGTTTGTAGTTATTGACGCCGTTAGCAATGACGGTTTCCTGAAGCGGGCCGTAGGTACAAACCAGATCCCCAAGTTGATACTCAGTGACATTGTCACCTTTTTCGATAACCTCGCCCACCACCATATTGCCAAGTTGGAACTTGCCGAACTCAATCCCACGGGCAGCACCTTCTGGGCGCGGGACAAACATGTTCCATTCGGTATTAAATTCTTCGTCAATAAACGGGCTGGCGGCGCGGAAATCGACCACTTCGGTGCCGTGTTTCGGTGCGCCAAACGCCACTTTGATTTTCACTTCATGCGCCGCAACCGGCCTGTCTTCGTATTCCACTAATGCCGCGACGCGCGGGGCTGTTGCTATAAGTTTTTTCATTTGTTACTCCATTGATATTTTTTCGGTGGATGGCGCTGCGCTTATCCACCCTACAAACCCGATTCGTAGCCTTGTTGGTCGACTAAACACATCTTCATCCGACAAAACCCGGCTCGTAACCTTTTGTAGGTCGGGTAAGCGCAGCGCCACCCGACATTGATGAATTGATTAACCCTTAACGCCACCCGCCGTAAGCCCGCTTTTAATAAAGCGTTCGGAAAGCGCATACATCACCACGACAGGCAATGCCGTGACTAATGAGGCCGCCATCATTCTTCCCCACACATAGTCAGGTGTGCTGAACAGCGTGCTCAGGCCCACTGGCAGCGTGAAGTTCGCTGAACTGGAGAGGAAAATCGAGGCAAAGAGATAGTCATTCCACGCCACCATAAAGCAGTAGACGAACACCGAAACAAGGCCAGAAATCGCCAGCGGTACGGTGATGTAGAAGATGATTTGCAGGCGGTTTAAACCGTCCATCATGGCCGCTTCTTCGATTTCGTCAGGGATGGTGTCGAAGTAGCTTTTCAGCATAAACACCGCCGTCGGTAGGGTTTGCGTCACCATGGTGATGATCAGCGCCAGCTCCGTGTCATAGATGCCCAGCGCGGTGATGATTTTGAACAGCGGCACTACCAGTAAAATCCCGGAGAACATGTACACCGCGTAGAAACTGGCGTTGATGGTCATCCGCCCTTTAAAGCGCAGCTTCGACAGCGCATACGCCCCGAGAATGCCAATCAACACGGCGATTGCGGAAGACGTTAACGACACCACCATGCTGTTTTTGAAATAGGTCAAAAACGGGAAAATGGTTGGGTTAAAAATGTCGATGTAATGCGCCAGTGTCCACTCCTGCGGGAAGATGGTCGGATGCAGGGAGATCGCCTCGCGCGGGCTTTTGAACGATGTCATCAGCATGACGAAGAACGGGAATAAGGTGACCACCAGGAACAGCCCCAGCCCCAGGTAAAAGCCCACGCGCCCAAGCAGTTTGCGGTTTTTTGCAGTCATTTGAGATTCACCCGTTTTCTGGTCAGCAGGATGACGGCGAAGATGATGACAAATAGCACCACAGAGATCGCAGCCGCTTTTCCTAAGTCATTAAAGGCAAAGGCCGTTTTATAGAGATAGACGCCGAGAATATTCACTTTGGTGGTCAGCAACCAGACGTCGGCAAACATGTAGAACATCCAGATGGTGCGCAGCGTCACCACCGTCGCCAGCACCGGCATAATGGCCGGGAGCGTAACGATTTTGAATTTCTGCCAGCCGTTCGCGCCGTCCATTTCTGCCGCTTCGTAGAGCGATTTATCGATAGTCTGCAAAATCGCCAGAAACGAGATAAAGGCATACGGGAAGTAACGCCAGATGGCGAACAGCACCACCAGGAAGAAGCTGCTGCCGGGATTGTCAAACCACAGCGGCGCTTCATCGAACAGGTGCATAACGTCTACACCCAAGTAATTCACGATGCCGTACCCGCTGTTGAACATGTATTTCCACGCAAACACCAGCGAGATAGAGGGTGTGACGTAAGAAAGGATCACCAGTGAACGGGCCGTTTTACGCAGGCGGAATTCGCGGTTGAAAAAGAGCGCGACGCCGAGCCCCAGACCGGTACTGCCGATAACCACCAGCGCGGTGTACCAGAATGTCGTCCACAACGATTGCCAGAAGGCAGCGTCAGTGAGGATGTTGATGTAGTTTTCCAGGCCGATAAACCGCGAGCTGATATTCGGGTTTAGCGGCAAACGCAGAAAACTGATTTCGATGTTCGACAGCATCGGCCAGGCCACTAATCCCCCCAGCAGCAATAGGCTGGGGGCGAGTAGCATCATGGCGAATGGCATGTCAGAGCGGCCTGAGAACCACTTCTTCATAATGACTTATCCTGTGATTCAGTGTTGTTTCATCAAATCAACGATACGGGCCTGGCTCTTATCCAGCGCCGGGCCGGTCGGCTGCTTCCCTACCGTCACCTGATTAACCATTTCACTTAAAATGGCTGAACCGGTGATATCGCCCATGCGGGTAAAGTTTTTCTCACCCACGGAACCAAACACCTGGACGTTAGGGAATTGCGCAATCAACTCCGCCGGCAGCGTTCCAAAGGCTTTGATCACCGGATTGTCTTTATAGGTTGCGGTTTGTACCACGGCTTTGGTGACCGGTAATGCAGCCCCAGGCGACATCATCACCCAGTCAGCAGAGTTCTGTGCCTGCTCCATAAACGAGACAAATTTCTGCGCCGCGTCGGTCTCTTCTTTGCTTTGACCGGAGGTTATGGTTAGCGAGGTGATCATGCCGTACACCGCCGGAGATTTTTCCGTTGGGACAACAAAGCCGAGATCTTGCGGGGAACCATCGGCGTAGAAAGCTGGCAGGATGTACGTTGAATAAACGGCCATCGGCGCGGTGCCATTCATAAAGGCATCTTTAATTTCCATGACATCGTTGGAGCCCGGCATGGTGTACTGCGCAAGGTCGCGGTAGTAGTTGAGAGACGCGAGCATTTCCGGGGAATTTACCGTGACTTTGCCCGCCGCGTCGAAAACGTTAGCCCCGTTAGAAAGCGCGAACTGCGAAAAAGTTTGCTCCGTCATGACGCTTTCAGCGGTAGGTAGCGCAATACCGTATTTTTTATTGCCTGTGTCGGTCATCGCGCGTGCGGCATTAAGCAATTCAGTCCAGTTTTTAGGCTCGCTCACACCCGCTTTTGCCAGGGCTGATTTGCGATACCAGATGCCGCCAAGCCAGGCGCTGATTGGCGCCCCGGTGTAGGCATTGCCGTCTTCGGTGCGCACTACGCGTAAAATGCCATCGTAGAAGCTGCTCTCCCCGACGCCTGCAATCACCGTTTTGATAGCATCCCTGTCGATAAGCTGCTCTTTATCCATGACTGTGGCGTAATCGTGACTAACTTCAATGACTTCCGGTAAGGCACCAGACCGAGCAAGCGTAATCACTTTGGTGTTGTAGGCGTCCTCTTCCACCGGAACCTGTTTTACAACGATTTGCGGGTTTTCCTTGCTGAAACGTTCGATCAACTTAGTGATGACAGCCTGACGTTCCTGTTCAACGGAGGAATGCATAAACTCAATAGTGACCTGCTGCGCGTCGTCTTGTTTACATCCTGAGAGCAAAGCAGCGGCTACCAGTGCTGATAACAGCACCGTTTTTGACGTTTTCATTTTTTATTCCCTTATATTAGTAGCTAAGCCATAACACTTGATAAGGCTGCATATCGTAAGATTGACTTCCATTAATGTGCGCCCCAGAAATTAAATCTTCATAATTATTTACTGGTAGCATAGCGGACTGTTGTTGAGCACTAAGATTAAATAGCGCCATAACAGACTTTCCATTCTCTGAACGCCGTTTGATCACGAGCACGTTATCGTTAATAGATTCCGGAATAAAATCACTATCAGGATGGAATGCAGCATGTTTTTTACGAACATTAATCAAGTGAGATAATTTCTGATATACCCGCCCGCGTAATCTGCTTTCACCCGAAAGCTGAGTTTCAATTTCATGCAGGTCATATTTCTGACGGTTAATGGCGCGGTTATAGTCCAACCGTTCCACACCATTATAATCATTACGTGAACCCAGAATACTTTGTACATAAATTGCAGGTACGCCAGGGAACGCCAGTAAAATAGCATGAGCGAGGAAAAATCTTGCTAACCGTTCTTCATCGCTGCTATCACGGCGGTTTAACGCATCCATATAGGTGACGTTTATTTCATACGGGCTGCGCGTGCCATCAGGGTTATTTTTCCAGTTAACCAAGGCTCCTTCTTCCTGAAGCTGATTCACCAGGTGCAAAATATCTTCTTCTGGCAAAATTCCGCGTAATGGATTAAGGCCAATACCGTCATGTGAAGCAAGGAAGTTAAACCAGGTGGTCTTGCCGTTTTTTACCTCAGCCAGGGAAGCCGCCCACTGGCTTAATACTCGAGCAGAACCCGTGTGGATGGCATGGAGAACCAGCGGCGGAAGTGGGAACTGATACACCATTTGAGCTTCGTCGTACCCGTTGCCCAGATAGGAGATGTTGTCTTTATGCGGGACATTGGTCTCAGTAATTAATACCGTTCCTGGTGCGACTTCATCCACTACAGCGCGGAACAATTTTACCAGTTGATGCGTTTTTTCAAGGTGGATACAGTTCGTTCCGATGGTTTTCCACATATAACCCACGGCATCGAGACGAATATAATCTGCCCCTTCTTTCAGGTAATGCAGCAGCACATCGACCATCGCCAGCAGCACCTGCGGGTTGGCAAAGTTAAGGTCAATTTGATCGTCGCTAAATGTTGTCCAGATATATTGTTGAGAGCCATCAGCCAGCGTAAATGGCGAAAGTAAAGGTAATGCACGTGGACGAGTAACCGCTGATAAATCCGTCCTGGGGTCAACTTCAATAAAGAAATTCTGATATTCAGGGTTTCCAGCCAGGTATTGTTCAAACCAGTGGCTTTTCGCTGAAATATGATTGCAGACAAAGTCAAACATCAATCTAGTGGAATTATTTAAGCGGGCAATATCTTGCCAGTCACCACACGCGGGGTCGACCTGATGATAATCAATGACGGAAAATCCATCGTCTGACGACCATGGATAAAAAGGCAATAAATGGATATGAGAGAAACTGTTGTTCAACCAGCGGTTATAAAAATCGCCTAACGTTTTTAAGGTTTTCTCATTTTTTTGCTGGAATTGATCGGCGTAGGTTATAAGTACAACATCAGTTTCATCCCAGCCCTGCTTTCGAGTTTTTGTAACCGTATGTTTAACCTTCTCGACTCTGGAAATAAAAGCGTTCGTAACGGATTCATCTAACTGATTGTCATAAATAACCGAGAGCAACTCTATAATTTTTTTCATTTTCACTTTTCCATGGGAGCGGTACCACGGAAAGCGAGACTACTCCCGACTTATTTTTCTGTCAACGTTAGGAAACGGGGTTAAGCGATAAAAAAGAGAAATGCGGCACCTCAATCTAGATATTTGTGAGGTACCGCAAATTTATATGAAACGAGGCAATAAAACACAGCAGCAAAATTTCCGCTGCTGGCACAAAAGGGGTTATCTGGAAGAGGTTCCGTTGTAACGCAGTGAGATTTTTCGTAGAACGCGTGCCAGCATCGGCTCAAGCGTCAACGCGAGTAACATTTTCAACGGGCGTCGAGCCACGGATTTCACCGCCCAACCCGCGACGCCTGCCGGGCCATAACGCAGGGCGGTCAGTAAAACTAATTTACCGACAATTTTCAGGCCCGGTTTAGCCTTGTTAGCCGCTGTCTGGAATTTGGACATGGTTTCTCCTGGGAATGGGTCACGTGTTGTTAATAAGTCTGGTTCAGCTCCCCCTGCCCTCCCCCTTACCAGGGAAGCGAGCAGTTAAGTCCTCCACAAGGCAAGGGTAGGTTGGATGGGGTCAAAGCTGACGAAACCTGCTACGCAATGTGAAAGTATCTGACGTTATATAGCGTTCCATGGAACGTAAACGCTGTTCACCCGCGGCCAGCTCGGCATCCACTTCGTTAAGGAGATCGCGGCTGGAAGGTTCCATCTTTCCCTGATCGGCACCCGCAGGCATAGGATCAAGAATAAAAGTCAGGGCGATGTAGGCCACCAGCACAAAGAAGAACAGGCCAAAAATCATCGCTAAAACGGTAATCAAGCGTACCAGTTTTACCGGTACATCAAGGTATTGCGCAATACCGGCGCAAACGCCCTTCACCATTCCCTTTTCAGGGATACGCCACAATTTACGACCGGAAATTGAATTGACCATTATTTATCTCTCCAGTTCGGATGTTCTGCATCAAGGATCTGCTCCAACGCCTGAATACGTTCACGCATACGGCGTGCTTCATCAGTCAACTGTGCCAGCCGCTGTTGTTCGGCCTGAGATAGCTGCCCGCCATTCGCGGCACGGTTGTTGTAGTGCAACCAAAGCCAGATGGGGGCGACAAACAACACAAAAATCGTTAACGGAATGGCAAGAAAAAGCGCGCTCATGTGTACTCCTTACAAGTCAGCTTGGCTACGGCGCCACGTCGGACGCCGTAGCCGAGTTAATTACCCACGATCCTGGGTGTTCATTTTAGCTTTCAGCGCAGCCAGTTGTTCGCTGATTTCATCGTCGGCTTTCAATTCAGCAAACTGTGAATCAAGGTTTTTCTGCTTGCCAAAGCTGTGGCTTTCCGCTTCGGATTCCATCTGGTCGATACGGCGTTCGAAGGATTCAAAACGCGCCATCGCTTCGTCGATTTTTCCGCTATCCAACTGGCGGCGAACGTCGCGTGAAGAAGAAGCCGCCTGGTGACGCAGAGTTAAAGCCTGCTGGCGCGCGCGGGTTTCGCTGAGTTTGTTCTCAAGCTCACCAATCTCTTTTTTCATACGCGCCAGGGTTTCATCGACATGGACCACTTCATCTTCCAGTGTGGCGATCATGTCAGTCATTTTCTGTTTTTCAATTAAGGCAGCACGCGCCAGATCTTCTTTATCTTTACGCAGTGCCAGCTCCGCTTTTTCCTGCCATTCGGCCTGCTGAGCGGTCGCTTGTTCTACACGGCGTGAAAGCTGTTTCTTTTCAGCCAGCGCACGTGCGGAAGTGGAGCGCACTTCTACTAATGTGTCTTCCATTTCCTGAATCATCAGACGTACCAGCTTCTGCGGATCTTCCGCTTTCTCAAGCAGTGAGTTGATGTTGGCATTCACGATGTCGGCAAAACGAGAAAAAATACCCATAATTCAATCCTCTTAGTCATTATTTCAGGTGCCAGGCACCTCGCACGGAATTAATATTGCAAGCGGTATGCCAACTTTTTATTATGTTGATTTTAAAGGAAATGATTAAATTTGACTCAGTTTCTGAAGCGTTTATAGTGGTGATATTCACTAACTATTGGTTAATTTCATCATGGTTGAGAGCAAAGATAACTTAATTGGCGAAGCAAACAGTTTTCTGGAAGTTCTGGAGCAAGTTTCTCGTCTGGCTCCTCTCGAAAAACCCGTGCTGGTGATTGGCGAACGCGGGACGGGTAAAGAGCTGATTGCTAACCGTCTACATTTCCTTTCCCGCCGATGGCAAGGGCCGTTTATCTCCCTTAACTGCGCCGCGCTCAATGATAACCTGCTTGATTCAGAGCTTTTTGGGCATGAAGCCGGAGCGTTTACCGGGGCGCAAAAACGCCACCCAGGGCGTTTTGAACGTGCCGATGGCGGCACACTGTTTCTGGATGAACTGGCAACCGCACCGATGATGGTGCAGGAAAAACTGCTGCGCGTGGTGGAATACGGTGAGCTTGAGCGCGTGGGCGGCAGCCAGCCATTGCAGGTTAACGTGCGGCTGGTTTGCGCAACCAATGCGGATTTACCAAAACTGGCTGAAGAAGGGAAATTCCGTGCGGATTTGCTCGACCGCCTCGCATTCGACGTAGTGAAACTGCCCCCGCTGCGCGAGCGCCAGCCCGACATCATGCTAATGGCGGAGCATTTTGCGATCACCATGTGCCGCGAATTAGGCCTCCCTTTCTTCCCCGGCTTTACCGAGGAGGCGCAGCTAACTCTTTTGAATTACGGCTGGCCGGGCAATATTCGTGAGTTAAAAAACGTGGTGGAACGTTCGGTTTACCGTCATGGCACCAGCGAAGAGCCGGTTGATGAAGTGATCCTCGACCCTTTTGCGCGCAAGCCTGCGCCTCTGGAGGGTCAAGAACCGTCGCAGTTGGCGTTACCCATGGATTTACGCGCCTGGCAAAATACGCAGGAGAAAATGCTGGTGGAGCAAAGTTTGGCCCAGGCAAAATACAATCAACGTAAGGCCGCTGATTTGCTGGGGCTGACCTATCACCAATTGCGTGCATTGCTAAAAAAACATCAGGTTTCTCAGGCGGAATAGACGCGTTCTACCCCTTTTGAATATCAATGGGTTTCCAGAAACGGTGTAAAAAACAGCAATTCCCTGCCTTTTTTGCAGGCTTTGTTTATAAAAAAAGCAAAATAGCCTGACATATTTTGGGAAGCCCTCAAGAGTGCGATACACTTTGCCTATCACCCGAGAAAACTCAAAAACTTATGCGCGGAATTGTCTCCTCCCTGTTACTGGCGTTCAGTTGCCTGAGTGGCGCAGCACTGGCTGCATCACCCGTTGAAAAACCAGCTGATATCCGTAACAGCGGATTTGTTTATTGTGTCAACGGTCAGGTCAATACCTTTAATCCGCAGATGGCGAGCGGTGGTTTGATTGTGGACACCCTTGCCGCACAGTTGTATGACCGGTTATTGGACGTCGATCCCTATACTTATCGCCTGGTACCTGAGCTGGCTGAAAGCTGGGAAGTGCTGGATAACGGCGCAACTTACCGTTTCCATCTGCGCTCAAACGTTCAGTTCCAGACCACGCCATGGTTTAAACCAACGCGTGCCCTGAATGCCGATGATGTGGTATTCAGCTTCCAACGCGTATTCGATCGCAAGCATCCGTGGCATAGCGTCAACGGCGGCAACTACCCTTATTTTGACAGCCTTCAATTCCCCGAATCCGTAAAAAGTGTTCGTAAACTTGATAACAACACCGTCGAATTCCGTCTTGAAAAACCGGATGCCTCTTTCCTGTGGCACATGGCCACGCATTACGCATCAGTGATGTCGGCGGAGTACGCGGCGCAATTAACCAAAGCCGACCGCCAGGAATTGATGGACCGCCAGCCTGTGGGAACCGGCCCGTTCCAGATTAGCGAATACCGGGCAGGGCAATATATTCGTCTCGCCCGCCATCCGCATTTCTGGCGCGGTGTGCCGTTAATGCCGCAGGTCGTTCTGGATCTGGGTTCCGGCGGCACCGGGCGTTTATCCAAACTGCTCACCGGTGAATGCGATGTTCTGGCCTATCCTGCCGCCAGCCAGCTCACCATTTTACGAGATGACCCGCGTTTACGCCTCACTTTGCGCCCGGGCATGAACATCGCTTATCTGGCGTTTAATACCAATAAAGCGCCGCTAAATAACCCGGCTGTGCGCCATGCACTGGCCCTGGCGATTAATAACCAGCGTTTGATGCAGTCCATTTATTACGGCACCGCAGAAACGGCCGCGTCTATTCTGCCCCGCGCTTCGTGGGCGTATGACAGCGAATCTAAAATTACCGAATACAATCCAGAAAAAGCCCGTCAGCAATTAAAAGCGCTGGGGCTAAATAATCTGGAATTGCGCCTGTGGGTACCAACCAGCTCCGAGGCGTGGAACCCAAGCCCGCTGAAAACGGCGGAGCTGATTCAGGCCGATATGGCACAAATTGGGGTTAAAGTGATTATTGTTCCTGTTGAAGGCCGCTTCCAGGAAGCGCGTTTGATGGACATGAACCACGATTTGACCCTCGCGGGCTGGGCCACTGACAGTAACGATCCGGATAGTTTCTTCCGCCCGATGTTAAGCTGCGCGGCGATTCGTTCCCAGACCAACTATGCTCGCTGGTGCGATCACAATTTTGATGAAGTGCTGCAAAAAGCGCTCTCTTCCCAGCAACTGGCCTCGCGCATCGAGGCGTACCATGAAGCGCAGGATATTCTGGCGGATCAGTTGCCGGTGCTCCCGCTCGCTTCTTCGCTACGCCTGCAAGCCTATCGCTACGACATTAAAGGGCTGGTGCTGAGTCCGTTTGGTAACGCATCGTTTGCGGGAGTTTCCCGTGAGAATGTTGAGGTGAAAAAACCATGATCATTTACACCTTGCGCCGTCTGCTTCTCCTGCTGGTAACGCTGTTTTTCCTGGGTTTTATCAGTTTTAGTCTCAACTATTTTACTCCGCATGCGCCGCTGCAGGGTGCCTCATTGTGGAATGCGCTGGTGTTTTGGTTTGAAGGCATTCTGCACTGGGATTTTGGCGTTTCAAGTATCAACGGCCAGTCGATAAACGAACAGTTACGCGTGGTTTTCCCGGCCACCATGGAACTGTGCATTCTGGCATTTGGCCTGGCCTTATTGATTGGTATTCCTGTGGGGATGCTGGCGGGGATCATGCGCAATAAATGGCAGGATAAGCTGATCAGTGCCCTGGCGCTGGTCGGTTTCTCGATTCCGGTTTTCTGGTTCGCCCTGCTTCTGACGATGTTTTTCTCGCTGACCTTGGGCTGGCTGCCGGTATCCGGGCGTTTTGATCTGCTCTATGAAGTGAAGTCAGTAACCGGCTTTGCGCTGGTAGACGCCTGGTTATCTGACTCTCCGTATCGCGAAGAGATGATCATCAGCGCTGTACGCCATATGGTGTTACCGGTGGTTGCGCTGGCCGTCGCCCCCACCACCGAAGTGGTGCGTTTAATGCGTCTCAGCACTATCGAAGTGTTTGATCAAAACTACATTAAGGCGGCGGCAACGCGCGGATTATCGCGCCTGACGATTTTGCACCGCCATGTTTTACATAACGCCCTCCCACCGGTTATTCCACGTCTCGGTCTGCAATTTTCCACCATGCTGACGCTGGCGATGATTACAGAAGTGGTCTTTAGTTGGCCTGGGCTTGGCCGTTGGCTTATCAACGCGATTCGTCAACAAGATTACACGGCAATTTCTGCCGGCGTAATGGTCATCGGTTCGCTGGTGATCATTGTGAACGTTATCTCCGATATTTTGGGTGCCATGGCAAACCCACTGACACATAAGGAATGGTATGCCTTACGATAGCGTCTATCGCGAGAAGCGCCCGCCGAGCACGCTGCGCCTGACCTGGCGTAAATTTTACGGCGATACAACGGCAATGATCGGCCTTTACGGCTGCGGGGCTTTAGTGCTGCTGTGCGTATTTGGCGGCGTGTTCGCGCCTTATGGTATCGATCAGCAATTCTTGGGTTACCAGTTGCTCCCGCCTTCCTGGTCGCGCTACGGCGATGTTTCATTCTTCCTGGGAACGGACGATCTGGGGCGCGATGTATTAAGCCGCATGCTTAGCGGCGCAGCGCCCACCGTTGGCGGCGCGTTTGTAGTGACCTTTGCGGCTACGGTGTTTGGTGTGGTTCTGGGCGTTATGGCCGGGGCCACACACGGATTACGCTCGGCGGTGCTTAATCATATTCTTGATACCCTGCTGTCTATCCCTTCTCTTTTGCTGGCAATCATCGTGGTGGCGTTTGTTGGCCCGCACCTGGTTCACGCCATGTTTGCAGTATGGCTCGCGTTGTTACCGCGCATGGTGCGTTCGGTCTATAGCGCGGTGCACGATGAACTAGAAAAAGATTATGTTATTGCCGCCCGGCTGGATGGCGCTTCAACGCTGAATATTTTGTGGTTTGCGGTCATGCCCAATACCGCCGCCACGCTGATAACAGAAGTAACGCGAGCGCTATCAATGGCCATTCTGGATATCGCCGCGCTGGGCTTTTTGGATTTAGGCGCGCAGCTTCCGTCACCGGAATGGGGCGCGATGTTGGGTGATGCACTGGAGCTTATTTATGTCGCTCCGTGGACAGTAATGTTGCCCGGAGTGGCTATCATGATCAGTGTATTACTGGTCAACCTGCTGGGCGACGGTCTACGCCGCGCAATCAACGCGGGGGTGCAATAATGCCATTACTTGATATTCGAAATCTCACCATCGAGTTTATGACCTCCGAAGGCTGGGTCAAAGCTGTCGATCGCGTCAGTATGACTCTGAATGAAGGGGAAATTCGCGGGCTTGTGGGCGAGTCTGGCTCTGGGAAAAGCCTGATTGCCAAAGCGATTTGTGGCGTCACCAAAGATAACTGGCGAGTGACCGCAGACCGCATGCGTTTTGCTGACATTGATTTGCTCCGTTTGAGCAGTCGCGAGCGACGCCGCCTGGTCGGCCATAACGTTTCCATGATTTTCCAGGAACCGCAGTCGTGTCTTGATCCGTCAGAACGTGTTGGCCGCCAGTTGATGCAAAATATTCCTGGCTGGACCTATAAAGGCCGCTGGTGGAAGCGTTTTGGCTGGCGAAAACGCCGTGCCATTGAACTGCTTCACCGCGTCGGGATAAAAGATCATAAAGATGCGATGCGCAGTTACCCTTATGAGCTCACCGACGGTGAGTGCCAGAAAGTCATGATCGCCATTGCCCTGGCGAACCAGCCGCGTTTGTTGATTGCCGATGAACCCACCAACGCGATGGAACCGACCACCCAATTACAAATTTTCAAATTGCTGACGCGCCTTAATCAGTACAACAACACCACCATTTTGCTTATCAGCCACGACTTGCAGATGTTGAGCCAGTGGGCGGATAAAATTAACGTGATGTACTGCGGGCAAACGGTGGAAAGCGCGACCAGCGAAGAACTTATCGCCACGCCGCACCACCCTTACACCCAAGCGCTTATCCGCGCTATTCCTGACTTTGGCAGCCCTATGCCCCATAAAAGCCGCCTGAATACTATGCCGGGCGCCATTCCATTACTGGAACAGTTGCCGATGGGATGCCGACTCGGGCCGCGCTGCCCTTACGCGCAGCGGGAATGTATCGAAACGCCGCGCCTGACCGGGGCAAAAAACCATCTTTACGCCTGCCACTTCCCGCTGAATATGGAGAGTCAGTAATGGTCGAAACGTTGCTAGAAGTGCGTAATTTAAGTAAAACGTTTCGCTACCGAACCGGCATGTTTCGCCGCCAGCACGTCGACGCGGTAAAGCCTTTGAGTTTTACCCTGCGTGAAAAGCAGACGCTGGCGATTATTGGTGAAAACGGCTCAGGCAAATCAACGCTTGCGAAGATGCTGGCGGGGATGGTGGAACCGACAACCGGCGATGTGGTGATTAACGACCATTTGCTGCACTTCGGGGATTATACCTACCGTAGCCAGCACATTCGTATGATTTTCCAGGATCCAAGCACTTCGCTTAATCCTCGCCAACGCATCTCGCAGATCCTCGATTTCCCGCTGCGTCTGAACACAGACCTTGAGCCGGAAGCACGGCAAAAGCAGATAGTCGAGACGCTGCGAATGGTCGGGTTGCTTCCCGATCACGCAAGCTATTACCCGCATATGCTTGCGCCCGGGCAAAAGCAGCGTCTGGGCCTGGCACGTGCGTTAATCCTGCGGCCAAAAGTGATTATCGCCGATGAGGCGTTGGCCTCTCTTGATATGTCGATGCGCTCGCAACTGATTAATTTAATGCTCGAGCTTCAGGAAAAACAGGGTATCTCCTACATCTATGTGACGCAGCACATCGGCATGATGAAACACATCAGCGATCAGGTGATGGTGATGCATCAGGGCGAGGTAGTGGAACGCGGCAGTACGGCGGATGTGCTCGCCTCCCCGCTTCACGATCTCACTAAGCGATTGATTGCCAGCCACTTTGGCGAGGCGTTGACCGCAGATGCGTGGCGCAAAGACCGTTAATTAAGCGAGTTTTTTAAACTTCGCCGACTTCGGTTCATCGGGCGTTCCGGCGCGTAGCTGTTCCGACCTCTGGCGATGTGATAACCAGTCAAACGCGCCCGGAAAAATAACGTGACACAACAGGCGCGGAGTGGGATATAATTTCACTTTCGTGTTGAAAAATTGTGACAAATCAATCGTAACTGAATGATTATCAAGTCATAAAATTAGCAGAAACTATAAGGATTCAAAGCTATGGGTTTTCTTACCGGTAAACGCATTCTGATCACTGGCGTCGCCAGTAAACTCTCCATTGCCTACGGTATCGCACAGGCGATGCACCGTGAAGGTGCTGAACTGGCTTTCACTTACCAGAATGAAAAACTGAAAGGCCGTGTTGAAGGCTTCGCAGCCGATCTGGGTTCAAGCCTGGTTCTGCCTTGCGACGTAGCAGAAGACGCGAGCATCGATGCAATGTTTGCTGAGCTGGCTAAAACCTGGCCGAAGTTTGACGGTTTCGTTCACTCTATCGGTTTCGCACCTGGTGACCAGTTAGACGGCGACTACGTGAATGCGGTTACCCGTGAAGGCTTCAAAATTGCTCACGATATCAGCTCTTACAGCTTTGTTGCGATGGCAAAAGTTTGCCGCGAAATGCTGAACCCAGGTTCTGCGCTGCTGACGCTCTCTTACCTGGGTGCTGAGCGCGCTATCCCTAACTACAACGTTATGGGTCTGGCTAAAGCCTCTCTGGAAGCTAACGTACGTTACATGGCGAACGCGATGGGTCCAGAAGGCGTGCGTGTTAACGCCATTTCTGCGGGTCCAATCCGTACCCTGGCAGCATCTGGCATTAAAGATTTCCGTAAAATGCTTTCACATTGCGAAGCGGTAACCCCGATTCGTCGTACCGTGACCATTGAAGATGTGGGTAACTCCGCAGCGTTCCTGTGTTCAGACCTGTCTGCCGGTGTTTCCGGTGAAGTTCTGCACGTTGATGGCGGTTTCAGCATCGCTGCAATGAACGAACTGGAACTGAAAGACTAATTCAGTTCACAACGTGGGTAGGCATCAGCCTGCCCCGTTATCTCTCTGTTTTCCCTCCCCATATACCCTTTAGATATTTATTATCACCTATCATTCTTTTATCACCCTTCGTGGTTACGCCAGGATAAAGCAGCGAACCAGGCCGTCAGGTGTTACTTCCGGGCTTGTAAACTCTTTGACCAAGGAACGACCATGGAACAACGCCGAATTTCTGGCAAAAGCCACTGGTACCACGAAACCCAATCCAGTCGCAGTGAAGCCGCAGTGTTACCGTTAGTTCCCGAGGCCGCGTTCCTCGACGACCGGTTTTTACTCGATTTAGAACTTAGTGCCGACCTGCGCAAAACAGAATCAGCCTGGCTTTGTATTGCCCGCGATGCCAGTAACGCTTTATTACCAGAAAATACGCCCGTGACGCGGTTACACACGCTCAGCAGCTATGACCGCTTGAGTACGGCGCTTACTGTTGCGCAAGTCTACGGCGTACAGCGCCTGTGCAATCACTACGCCGCCCGTCTCGCCCCACAGCCGGGGCCTGACTCTTCGCGCGAAAGCAACCGCCGCCTGACACAAATTACCCAGTACGCCCGCCAACTGGCGAGCCAACCGACTTTAATCGATGATGTTTCGCGCCAGCAGCTTGATGAAGTCGCGCTTTCGGTCAATGACATCGTCACCTTCAATCAACTGATTGGTTTTATCGGCTTTCAGGCCCGCGTAATCGCCGTTTTTCAGGCGCTACAGGGGTTACCTGTGCGCTGGCTTCCGGGGCTTGATACGCAGCAAGACGCCAGCGCGGAGTTATTCCTTGAAGGCGATAAAAGCTGGCAAACGGGCTTGCCCGCGGTTGAACAACGCTACGCCAACACGTGGCAACTTGAAGTGCTTAACGAAAGCCAAAAGCAGCCTGTTTTGCACGAGATGGGATGGGTTCTGGCCCACGATGCCGATGCGCTGCGGATTTTAAGCCTGTTAACGAATATTTTGCTGCCACCACTTGCACAGGCCAGCGACGAAAGTCTACTGGTAAATCTGTTAACCGCTCGCATCAACGGCAGCGTGAGCTGTTTCAGCGATGCAGCTCACGCCTGGCGCGGCGACAGTTCTTTACCAGAGGCAATTCGCAATGGTGAAAGAGCATTACAGGCGTGGAGTCATAATCACCCTCGGGAACGAGCAATTATTCAGGCTGTCCGCGTGTTAACTCGTGCGCCCGGCAGTTTCAGCGCCGCCCAGCTTCAACCCTTATTAGAGCAGGGTTTTAGCACCAACGAAGCGTTGGGTTTGTTGGTCAGTGCAGGCCTGAATGGTTGGGTAAACCGCCTGAAAATCGGGCTTGGTAATGCCTGCTGAACATGACCCCGCCCGCGTTTTTACGGCAAACAGCGCTTGCCGCAAAGGGGCGTTTCGCGTAAAACTGTCAGCCGCTCTTTTGGCCACGAAAACTAAAAAATATGTTCCAGGATAACCCGCTGCTCGCGCAGCTTAAACAGCAACTGCATTCCCAGACTCCGCGCGTTGAAGGCGTGGTAAAAGGTACGGAAAAAGGCTTTGGCTTCCTCGAAGTGGATTCTCAGAAAAGCTACTTTATTCCGCCTCCGCAGATGAAAAAAGTGATGCACGGCGACCGCGTGAGCGCGGTGATTCATACCGACAAGGACCGCGAAACCGCTGAGCCAGAAGAGCTTATCGAACCGTTCCTCAGCCGGTTTGTTGGCCGTGTACAACGTAAAGATGACCGCCTGTCTATTGTGCCGGATCACCCGCTATTAAAAGATGCCATTCAGTGTCGTGCCGATCGTAATGTTACGCATGATTTCCAGAACGGTGACTGGGCAGTAGCCGAAATGAAGCGCCATCCGCTGAAAGGCGACCGGGCTTTCTATGCTGAACTGACGCAGTTCATCACTTTTGGCGACGATCACTTAGCGCCGTGGTGGGTGACACTGTCACGCCATAATCTTGAGCGTGAAGCGCCAGACGGCGTTGCGACTGAAATGTTGGACGAAGGCCTGGAGCGTGAAGATTTAACCGCCCTGGATTTCGTCACCATCGACAGCGCCAGCACGGAAGATATGGATGATGCGCTGTATGTTGAAGAGCTTGCCGATGGCAAACTGCAACTGACGGTTGCTATTGCCGACCCTACCGCGTGGATTGCACAAGACAGCAAACTTGACGGTATCGCCAAAGTTCGCGCCTTCACCAACTATCTGCCGGGCTTTAACATCCCGATGCTGCCGCGTGAACTGTCTGATGACCTGTGTTCATTGCGTCCCAATGTCACGCGCCCGGTGGTTGCTTGTCGGATGACCATTGCGCAAGACGGCAGCATTGAAGACGAAATTAACTTCTTTGTGGCGACCATCGAATCAAAAGCCAAACTGGCCTATGACGATGTATCCGACTGGCTGGAAGAAAAAGGCGGCTGGCAGCCACCGAGCGAAGCTATCGCGAAGCAAATTCGCCTGCTGGAACGCGTTTGCCAGAATCGTGCAGACTGGCGTCGTACCCATGCGTTGGTATTTAAAGACCGCCCTGATTATCGCTTTGTTCTGGGTGAAAAAGGCGAAGTGCTGGATATTGTTTCAGAACCACGCCGTATTGCTAACCGCATCGTTGAAGAATCCATGATTGCCGCTAACGTCTGCGCGGCGATTGTGCTGCGTGAAAAACTGGGCTTCGGCGTTTACAACGTTCATACCGGTTTTGACCCATCAAATATCGAGCAACTGGCGACCATGCTGCAAGGCCATGGCCTCGATGTGAATGCGCAAGAAGTGCTGACTCTAAACGGTTTCTGCAAACTTCGCCGTGAACTTGATGCCCAGCCAACCGGTTTCCTCGATAGCCGCATTCGCCGTTATCAGTCCTTTGCTGAAATTAGCACCGAACCGGGCCCGCATTACGGTCTGGGGCTTGAAGCCTATGCGACATGGACTTCGCCAATTCGTAAGTATGGCGATATGATCAACCATCGTCTGCTTAAAGCGATCATCAAAGGTGAAACCGCAACTCGTCCACAAGACGACATCACCGTGCAAATGGCAGAGCGCCGCCGCCTGAACCGCATGGCTGAACGCGATGTCGGCGACTGGTTGTATGCCCGCTTCCTGCAAGATAAAGCGGGTACAGATACACGTTTTGCAGCGGAAATCATTGATGTAAGCCGTGGCGGGATGCGTGTGCGCCTGGTAGATAACGGCGCAGTAGCCTTTATCCCTGCCCCATTCATTCACTCAGTACGCGATGAGATGGTTTGCAGTCAGGAACTGGGTACCGTGCAAATCAAAGGCGAAGTGGCCTTCAAAGTGACCGATGTGATTGATGTGACCATCGCGGAAGTTCGCATGGAAACCCGGAGCGTTATTGCTCGTCCGGCAATCTAACGTTAAGTTTGAAACGATGATTAAAAAGCTGAACCCCGAGTTCAGCTTTTTTTTATGCTTTTTTTAGCGCCATTGATTTGAGTAAATAATCACATAATGGAAATGATTAGCGGTATAAATCGGTTTTTGCTTGCTAACACCTCAGAAAAACGGCAAATCTAACTGCGAAGATTCAGATTTCGCACATCTTCTGCAAAAACAATGTCTTTTACTCACCGTTGCCGCTTTCAGATCGGTGTTATGTTGCTAATATATATAACAGACTGACACGCTATGTCGGCGCCCCGGTTCAGGAGAGAGCATGAAAGACGATTTGGAGCAAAATCTGCTCTACCGTTATTTAGGGACAACCAGTCCGTATTGGCGTTTGCCGAGCGACAGTAACGCTTTGCAACTTGCAGCTAGCGAAAGTTCGGATACCAGCCAGGTTGTCGCCCTTAACCCGGACCAGGCCGATCAGATTCGCGAAATGACGGTAATCACTTCAAGCGTAACCATGTCAATTTCACTGTTTGGCAATGAAGTTTCAGTGCATTTGGTGGGACGCAAGGTATCGAAAAAAGAGTGGGCAGGTTCGGCATCAGCCTGGAATGACACGCCTTCCGTAGCGCGAGATTTAGTTCAAGGGCTCTCTTTTGCAGAACAAGTCGTTTCTGAGGCGAATTCCGTTATCGTCATTCTTGACCGACTAGGGAATATTCAGCGCTTTAATCGTCTCAGCGAAGAGTATACAGGCCTTAAAGAACAAGAAGTTATTGGTCAGAACGTTTTTAAATTGTTTATGAGCCGCAGTGAAGCGGCGGCCTCAAAACGCAATATCAGCGGCTTCTTCCGAAACGGGAATTCTTATGAGGTCGAACGCTGGATAAAAACCCGTAAAGGCCAGCGTCTATTCCTTTTTCGCAATAAATTCGTCCATAGCGGCAGCGGTAAAAACGAAATTTATCTGATCTGTTCTGGTACAGATATTACCGAGGAACGCCGCGCTCAGGAGCGCCTGCGCGTACTGGCGAATACGGATACCATCACCGGCCTTCCCAATCGCAATGCCATCAATGATTTGATTACTGCGGCGATTGAAAATCGCGCTGAAACGCAGGTTGGTATTGTCTATCTCGACCTCGACAACTTTAAAAAAGTGAACGACGCCTACGGCCATATGTTCGGTGACCAACTCTTGCAGGCAGTGTCGCTGGCAATTTTAAGCTGTCTGGATGAAGGGCAAATTCTGGCGCGTCTTGGCGGCGATGAGTTTATTGTTTTAGCGACGGATACTTCGCAGGCTACGCTGGAAGCGATGTCTTCACGAATTTTGACGCGTCTTAAACAACCTTTCCGCATCGGTTTAATTGAAGTTTATACCGGCTGTTCATTAGGTATTTCGCTGGCTCCACAGCACGGTGAAGACCGTGAAAGCGTAATCCGCAATGCAGATACCGCGATGTATACCGCAAAAGAGAGCGGTCGCGGCAAGTTTTGCGTCTTCTCCCCGGAAATGAACCAGCGCGTCTTTGAATATCTTTGGCTTGATACCAACTTGCGTAAAGCCCTGGAAAACGACCAACTGGTGATTCACTATCAGCCGAAAATGACCTGGCGCGGGGAAGTCAGAAGCCTCGAGGCGCTGGTTCGTTGGCAATCTCCAGAACGCGGTCTGATTCCCCCGCTCGATTTTATCTCTTATGCCGAAGAGTCCGGTTTGATTGTTCCCCTGGGTCGTTGGGTGATGCTAAGCGTGGTTCAGCAGGTGGCAAAATGGCGCGACAAAGGAATTAATTTACGCGTTGCGGTAAACGTTTCTGCCCGCCAGTTGGCCGACCAAACAATATTCAGCGATCTCAAGCAGGCTCTGAAAGATCTCAATTTTGAATACTGCCCGATTGACGTTGAACTCACAGAAAGCTGTCTAATTGAAAACGAGGAGCTCGCCCTTTCCGTTATTCAGCAATTCAGCCGCCTTGGTGCACAAGTCCATTTGGATGACTTCGGGACCGGATATTCATCGCTTTCACAACTCGCTCGCTTCCCAATCGATGCCATTAAACTCGACCAAAGTTTCGTGCGTGATATTCATAAGCAATCGGTCTCTCAATCTCTGGTACGGGCCATTGTGGCTGTTGCGCAAGCGCTGAATTTACAGGTCATTGCCGAAGGTGTTGAAAATCAAAAAGAAGACGCCTTTCTTACTAAGAATGGCGTCAACGAACGGCAGGGTTATTTATTTGCTAAACCAATGCCCGCAGCCGTATTCGAGCGTTGGCTAAAACGTTATCAGGCAAGAACGGCGCGTTAACTGGCCTTACGCAAAGCCGTCGCGGTGTGGCGGTTTTGTAAAAGCACTAATCTTTCCATGTAAGCGATATCCTTAGCTTCAAGGCAAAAAGCTGCATCAACCCAGTCTTCAGTAATATCCATTAATTCAGAGCGGGGTAACTGAAGAACACGCTGGCGGGCACGCAGCATTGCTCTCACACCATTGAGTTTGGGTTGTAAGGTATCAATGAAGGTACGCGTTGCAATGTAGCCCTGGCCCGGCTCAAAAAGCTGATCCACCAGGCCAAATTGCTCGTACCACTCTGCAGTGTGTGACTCTCCTTTGTAAATCAACTCCTCCGCAAGCTTCATGCCTGAACGGCGAGCCACCAGGGAATATGCCCCCATTCCCGGGAACAGGTTAAACGCGATTTCCGGGAACCCCATGCGAGCGTCGCGCTGTGCCAGCACAAAGTGATGTGCTAGCGCCGCTTCAAAGCCCCCACCTAATGCGCTTCCTTCAACCATAGCAAGGCTGATTGCGCCGCTATCAAACCCTCTGGAGGCAGCATGGACACAATCTACACACGCCCGGGCATAGGCGCGAAGTGCCTCGCGCCGCCCTTGCTGAATAGATTCCACGAAAAAGCCCAGATCGCCACCGGTGTTATACATCCCCTGCACTAGAGAACCTGTCACCCAAAAATCAACCACAAATCCCTCCTGTTGAACCAGATACCGTAGGTTCATAATTTCTTCGATCAGTTTGTGATTGAAGCAAGGACGGGGTTGCGCTCTTAACATCATCCATACGGTGCGGCGTTCTGCCTCGTAGTAGCCTGACAGTTGTGTGAATCGTGTAGTATCCGTGAACAATTTGCAGGTCTGTTGGTTAATTACTGTCATTATCTTATCCTCATGTTATGAAAGCGCGTTACACGCAGGATCAGACTAATCCACTACCGCTATTGGAAGAATGTATGGAGGCATTTAATAATTATTACTTATATGTTGTTCAATAATTGATTGATGCGTAAGGTTAAAAATTCGCTTCGCCGCCTTCTCTTTCCCCTCCTTTTTTTGCATTATGAACATCACTTTTTTTGAAAAAAAACAGGATGCGCTATGCCTTCAGTAGACCCTCTGCAACTCGCAAAACGAATTGATACCGTGCTGGATATTCTGGTGGGAGGCGATCACGCGTCAGCCATTAATAATCTGGAAATTTTAAAAGCAGAATTGTTGAGCATTGCCAGCAGCGAAGAAGAAAAGAAAGGCGACTTAAAAAAGTCGCCCTGGGAGATTTGAATCTGACACCGGTGAAAACCGGTTCAGTTTTACAGCGTTAAAGAACCAAATGCGCCCTGCCAGTCTTTCTCAAAGGTCGCAATGGCTGCGGTCACAGCCGGTGTAGTCAGCAGTTGTTCGGTAACATCAACCGGTAAAGTGATGGCTTCACAGCCCGCCAACAGGCATGACATTGCCTGGTGAGGCGTACGGAAACTGGCGGCCAGCACTTTGGATTGCGGCGCATGCAGCGTCAGCAATTGCTGTAAGTCCTGCACCATTTGAATACCGTCTCCGCCCTGCGCATCCAGGCGGTTTACATACGGTGCCACGTATTCTGCCCCAGCCAATGCCGCCAATAAACCTTGTGCAGCACCATAAACCGCTGTACCGAGCGTTGGAACACCCAGTACTTTTAACTGTTTCATAGCCGCCAGGCCTTCAACAGTGGTTGGGACTTTTACGACCAGACCCGGGACACGCTTAACCAACAGTTCTGCCTCTTTCACCATTTCATCCGCCTGCGCAGCAATAACCTGAGCGAATAATTTACCCTCACCGTCTAACACATCCTGCAAAGCGGGCAAAACTTCCCATAAAGAAATACCCGCTTTTGCCACGATGGAGGGATTTGTGGTGACGCCTTGTAAAGGTAAAACACGCGCCAGGCGCTTAACTGCGGCAACGTCAGCAGTGTCTAAATACAGTTCCATAAGTTCTCCAAATTAATCCTCGATCTCATTGCCGTCATCATAACGTCACTGTCTGTTCTTTATCTGATCAAAATCAATAAAACTTTCATTCGAAAGTAATCTAATTTACGAAAGAAGATTAAGGCGGACTTATGCTATTTAATATTCAACGTTACTCAACACATGATGGCCCTGGCATCCGTACCGTGGTGTTCCTTAAAGGGTGTTCTCTAGGTTGCCGCTGGTGCCAGAACCCGGAAAGCCGCGCGCGTAGCCAGGATGTGCTGTTTGATGAGCGCTTATGTCTTGCAGGCTGCGAGCTATGCCCGCAGGCCGCACCTCACGCAATTAGCCGTATAAATAACGACCTGGTTATCGCTCGTGAAAAATTGGTGTCTGACGACATGGCCGCGCTAGCAGAATGCTGCCCCACTCAGGCCTTGACGGTCTGCGGCGAAGCGCAAAGCGTGGATGCCATCATGCAAAAGGTATTGCGTGATAAGCCTTTTTACGACCGCAGCGGCGGCGGCATTACACTTTCGGGCGGCGAACCGTTTATGCAGCCAGAGATAGCTGAGCAACTGTTGCGGAAAAGCAAAGATGCCGGCATTCACACTGCCGTAGAGTCTTGCCTGCATGTGCCATGGAAATATATCGAATCGTCAATTGATCATCTTGATTTGCTGCTCGCAGATCTAAAGCATGTTGATGCGCAGCGTTTCAAACAATGGACCGACGGCAACGCCGAGCGCGTGATGGATAACTTCCGCAAGCTGGCGGCCAAAAACGTAGAAATGACGATTCGCGTGCCGCTAATCCCAGATTTTAATGCTGATGAGCAATCCATTCGCGCGATCAGCGATTTTGCCGCCGACGAAATTGGCGTGAAAGCCATTCATTTTCTGCCTTACCACACCTTAGGTATCAACAAATACAAACTCCTGAATCTCCCTTATCTGGCCGCGCACCAACCCCTTGATGCGCCAGAACTGCTGCAATTTGCTGAGCAGTATGCAAGCCAAAAAGGGATGACCGCCTGGATAAGAGGATAGACCGATGACCCAACTGAATCTGAACACGTTAAGCCAACGCATCAACGATCATAAAGAGGCGTTGATTCATATTGTTAAGCCGCCGGTGTGTACCGAGCGCGCACAACACTACACCGCAATTTATCAACAGCATCAGGATAAGCCGTTGCCGGTGCGCCGTGCGCTTGCCCTCGCCCATCACCTGGCACAACGCACCATCTGGATTAAGCATGATGAGCTGATCGTGGGTAACCAGGCCAGCCACGTTCGCGGTGCCCCTTTCTTCCCGGAATATACCGTTGGCTGGATTGAAACGGAGATCGATGAATTGGGCGACCGCCCCGGCGCAGGCTTCTCTATTTCAGTAGCGGATAAAGCCGTGATGCACGAAGTCTGCCCGTGGTGGCGTGGTCAGACCGTGCAAGACCGTTGCTACGGTATGTTCACTGATGAGCAAAAAGAGCTGCTGGCGAGCGGGATTATTAAAGCCGAAGGGAATATGACCTCTGGCGATGCGCATCTGGCGGTTAATTTCCCTTTACTGCTGGAATTAGGGCTTGATGGTCTGCGGGCAAAAGTGGCAGAGCGCCGTTCACGTCTGCATCTGAGCGATTGGGAGGATTTGCATAAAGAACAATTCCTTAAAGCTATCGATATTACCTTTGTGGCGTTAAGCGACCATATTCTGCGTTACGCGGCACTTGCGAAAGAGATGGCGAGCAATGAAACACGCGTAGCTCGCCGTGACGAGTTGTTAGCGATGGCTGAGAACTGCGAGCATATTGCCCACCATAAACCGACCTCATTCTGGCAGGCCTTGCAGTTAAGCTATTTTGTACAGTTAGTGTTACAGATTGAATCTAACGGGCACTCAGTGTCCTTTGGTCGCCTCGATCAATATCTCTATCCCTGGTATCGCCGTGATGTTGAACTCGAGCAAACTCTTGGCCGCGAACAGGCTATCGAGTTGCTGCAAAGCTGCTGGTTGAAATTACTGGAAGTTAACAAGATTCGCTCAGGCTCTCACTCAAAAGCCTCAGCCGGTAGCCCGCTATATCAAAACGTGACAATTGGCGGCCAAACGATGGTGAATGGCGAAGCCGTTGATGCGGTGAATCCGCTTTCCTACGCCATTCTTGAGTCTTGCGGTCAGCTACGATCCACGCAGCCAAATCTGAGCGTGCGTTACCATGCGGGTATGAGTAATGACTTCCTGGATGCTTGCGTGCAGGTGATCCGCTGTGGTTTCGGGATGCCAGCATTTAACAACGATGAAATCGTTATCGACGAGTTTATTAAACTGGGTATCAGCCGCGAAGATGCTTATGACTACGCGGCTATCGGCTGCATCGAAACTGCCGTTGGCGGTAAATGGGGCTATCGCTGTACCGGCATGAGCTTCATTAACTTTGCACGTGTCATGCTCGCAGCCCTTGAACATGGCCGCGATGCGACCAGCGGAAAAGTATTCCTGCCGCAGAAACATGCGTTGTCCGCAGGTAATTTCTCGCAGTTTGATGATGTTATGAAGGCCTGGGACACCCAGATTCGCTACTACACGCAAAAATCTATCGAAATTGAATGTGTAGTGGATACGGTTCTTGAAGAAAATGCCCACGATATTTTGTGCTCTGCACTGGTGGATGACTGCATTGAACGCGGGAAGAGCATCAAGCAAGGCGGCGCAAAATATGATTGGGTTTCCGGCCTACAGGTCGGCATCGCAAACCTCGGCAACAGCCTGGCGGCGGTGAAAAAACTGGTATTTGAGCAAGGTGCAATCGGCCAACAGCAATTAGCCGAAGCGCTGGCTAACGATTTCGATGGTTTGACCGGCGAACAGTTGCGCCAGCGTTTGATCAACAACGCGCCAAAATATGGTAACGATGAAGATGACGTCGACTTGCTGCTGGCTCGCGCTTACCAAACGTATATTGATGAGCTGAAGCAATATCACAATACTCGTTTTGGTCGTGGCCCTATCGGCGGTACCTATTACGCGGGCACCTCATCCATTTCTGCGAACGTGCCTTTCGGGGCAGCAACAATGGCAACGCCGGACGGACGTAAAGCCACAACCCCGCTGGCAGAAGGTGCAAGCCCGGCCTCCGGGACTGACCGTCTTGGCCCAACTGCGGTGATTAGCTCTGTAGGTAAATTGCCAACCAGCAAGATTCTGGGCGGCGTGTTACTGAATCAGAAACTGAATCCGGCCACACTTGATAACCCACGCGACCGTGAGAAACTGATGTTTATGCTGCGGACTTTCTTTGAGGCGCATAAAGGCTGGCATGTGCAGTACAACATTGTTTCCCGTGAAACGTTGTTAGATGCCAAACAACATCCTGATAAATATCGTGATCTGGTGGTGCGTGTAGCAGGTTACTCTGCTTTCTTTACTGCCTTATCTCCAGACGCTCAGGATGATATTATAGCCCGTACAGAACATACCCTTTGATAACCATGGCGGTGCGAAACGCACCGCCTAAAATTGGCTGACATGAACTCCAGACAACAAATTATTTTACAGATGGTGATTGATCAGGGCCGCATGAGCGTGACCGATCTCGCTAAAAAAACCGGTGTCTCAGAAGTAACTATTCGCCAGGATCTCAACCTGCTGGAGAAAAAGAGTTACCTGAAACGTGCTCATGGCTACGCCGTTCCGTTAGACAGCGAAGATGTTGAAACTCGGATGATGAACAACTATTCGCTGAAACGTCATCTGGCTGATTTCGCCGCAACACTTGTTAATGATGGCGAAACGATTTTTATCGAAAATGGCAGTTGTAATGCCCTGCTGGCTCGCGCCCTTGCCGAGCAGAAAAAAATCACGCTGATTACCGTCAGCAGCTACATTGCTCATCTACTTAAAGACACCGACTGCGAAGTGGTATTACTGGGCGGCATCTACCAGAAAAAAAGCGAAAGCATGGTTGGCCCTTTGACGCGTCAATTTATCCAGCAAGTGCATTTCAGCAAAGCGTTCATCGGTATCGACGGCTTTTTACCTGAAACCGGATTTACCAGCCGCGATATGATGCGCGCTGATGTCGTCAATACGGTTCTGGAAAAAGGCAGCGAAACCATTGTTCTGACCGACAGCACTAAATTTGGCGCAATGCATCCTTACACGCTTGGCCCCATTTCCAGTATTAATCGAGTGATCACTGACGATGGTCTTAGCGATAACGCAAGCCAACAGTTGCAAGAAAGCGGTGTTCAGTTGAATATCGTTAAACAATTTCCGCTAGCCTGAACTCTTTTTTATTGCCTGCGCCCTCCGCAGGCAATAGTCATATCAGAATTATCCTGACCATCCTTTAAGATTATTTACCTGTTGTTATTTGCCGTAGAAATTAGACTATTTATTAGCGATATAACAGGAAGTGATAATCACTGGCGTTATCTTTTAGGTCTTATATCGTCATGCAGTTTCACGGATGTTTCCATTAAGTTAGCGCAAAGCCACTATACTTTTAAGGAGACTTATTTCCGTGAATCAATCATTCAGGAGAGAGTAATATGACCTTAAATAACAAAAAAATTGCTGCAGTTGTGCTGGCGTTAACCGTTGCAACGTCTTTGAGCGCGTGTTCTAACTGGTCTAAACGAGACCGTAACACCGCAATCGGTGCTGGTGCCGGGGCTCTTGGCGGTGCAGTATTAACTGATGGTAGTACGCTGGGAACGTTAGGCGGTGCCGCTGTTGGTGGTGTTATCGGCCATCAGGTAGGCAAATAAAGCCTGATACCAAAAAAGCGTTAATCGCTTGATCAATTATAAAAGCTGTATTATTCAGGTCTGACTTTCAGCAGTCATAATAAAAGGCCACGGTAGATTTACCGTGGCCTGATTCTTTCTGGGATTTACTAACGCATTCAACCGCCAGCTAATTTTACTTTCATGCCTTTCGCTTCCAGCAGCGATTTAATGAGATCGCGTTTATCGCCCTGAATCTCAATAACTCCATCTTTTAATGAGCCCCCGCAACCGCATTTTTTTTTGAGTTCGGCGGCTAACGCAGTTAATTGTGCATCATCAGCATCGATACCGGTGATAAGACACACACCTTTACCCTTGCGCCCGCTGGTTTGACGCTGAATGCGCACCACACCATCCCTTTTCGGGCGAACCGGTGCCAGTTTTGGTTCATCAATGCGGCCACTTTCTGTTGAATACACTAAACGGCTGTTATCGTCTTTCATAGGAAGCCTCTGTTATTCATTTACGGAAAGTAATGACGCACGAATTTCACGCAACGTTTCCGCTGGATTTGCAGATTGGGTGATCGGACGCCCGATTACCATAAAATCTACCCCTGCGGTTTGCGCCTGTAATGGTGTCATAATGCGACGCTGATCGCCCGCATCACTGCCTGCCGGACGAATGCCCGGTGTAACCAATTTAAATGCCTGGCCCAGTTCACTTTTGAAACGCACCGCTTCGTGCGCCGAGCAAACTACCCCGTCCAGACCGCAATTTTGCGTCAGACGCGCCAGGCGTTCTGCATACTCTGCAGGGGTTACAGTAACACCCAAATCAGCCAAATCGCAGGCTTCCATACTGGTCAGCACGGTAACGGCAATCAGCAATGGTGCGTCTTTGCCAAATGGCTGCAACGCTTCGCGCGCAGCGTTCATCATACGCGCCCCACCGCTTGCATGAACGTTCACCATCCATACACCTAACTCAGCCGCTGCGGCAACCGCACGGGCTGTGGTATTAGGAATATCGTGGAATTTCAGATCAAGGAACACGTCAAAGCCGCGCTGTTGGATATCACGCACCAGCTGCGGGCCAAACAAAGTGAACATCTCTTTGCCCACTTTCAGTCGGCAATCACGCGGGTCGATACGGTCGATAAAAGCTAAGGCTTTATCACGATTATCGTAATCAAGTGCGACGACTATCGGAGAATCGGTGGCAACACGGGAGGAGGAGGATGCAGTTGAATTCATGGCTAAACCTTCTGACTGTTGGGCACCGTCGTGGCGCGAAGAGATAAACGGCAAGCATTCTACTCGCGGTGCTCAAAAAATTACAGTTGCCATTGCATCTTGCTGAGCACAAACGGCTCGATGCCGAAGTGAGGGGAGGAATAATAATCTTTAGTATGTTGTAACTAAAGTATGCCGTTTTTTATAATCGATGCTCTTTAAGCGCTACTGACCATCCAAACCGCGGATCGGTTTAATCGTGGACCAGGCCCGGCAAGATGGACAATGCCAGTAGAGCGTAAACGCGGTGAAACCACATTTTTGGCAGCGGTAGCGTGGCTTAGTGCGCACCTGCTCACCAACCATATCTCGCAATACCATCAGGCTTTCTTTCGCACGCCCTTCTTCCGCTTCCTGCAAGTGATAATCCATCAGACGGTGGAAAACTCGCATCGTTGGGTGCCGTTGAAGCTGGCGATTAATATAAACCTGCGCGACCTCAGAGCCCTCTTTTTGCTCAAGGATCTGAGCCAACATCAGTTCAGCACCCGCCCCTGTGTTCTCTTCAACACAGCGTTTTAAGAACGCTTCCCACTCTTGCGGTTTGTTCAACTGCTGAAAACAGGTCTGGAGCATTTCAAGCGTTTCGCTGACCAGCTCGCTGTCTTGATCAATGACGCGCTGCAGCGACTCCACGGCTTTGGCGTATTCATTACGCGCCATGAAGATACGCCCCATCATAATGGAAACGCGCGCGCAGTTTTTATCCGCCGCCGCCCCCTTCTTGAGCAAAGACATGGCCCGATCGAGATCGTCGCTGCCCATGAGTTGCAGCGCCTGTTCACAGTAGAAATGAGCAATCTCAGTACGCTGTTTGTCTTTGCCAAGTTTGACCAGACGCTCGGCAACATCGATGGCTTTCTGCCAGTCGCTGGTTGCCTGGTGAATGAGCAACAATTGCTGCAGGGCGCCAATCCGAAAATCAGTTTCATCAATCAACTGCGCGAACATATCTTCTGCGCGGTCGTATAAGCCTGCAGCCATATAGTCACGGCCCAACTGTTGCACCGCCAGCAGGCGCTGCTCGTAGGTTAGAGACGCACTTTCCATTAAAGATTGATGGATGCGAATTGCGCGGTCAACTTCACCGCGAGAGCGGAACAGGTTACCGAGCGTGAGGTGCGCCTCGACGGTGCTGGTATCCTCTTTGAGCATATCCAGGAACAAATCGACGGCTTTATCTTGCTGGTTAGAAAGCAAGAAGTTAACCCCCGCTACGTAGTCACGTGACAGGCGATTAGCTTCTTGTTGCTTATCTTGATACGCGCTTCTGCGCCCCATATACCAGCCATAAGCGGCGGCAATAGGCAACAGCAGAAACAACAATTCCAGCATGGCAGGTTATTCCTTCACAGCCGGTACAGCCGCTGTGGTGGCGTCAGACCCCGTAGTGATTTGTTGTTCCAGGCGTTTAATCTTACGATCCGCGCGCGCAAGGGATACGCGCAAACGCAGCCAGAACAGGCCACAAATCAGCCAGCCCAACAAAAAACCTGCAGCAAAAAGAGTCGCCAATAATGTGGAGACGCGATATTCGCCTTGCGCCAGCAAATAATTGAAATTTACAACCTGATCGTTTTGCGCGCCCAGAGTGACAGAAATCACAAAAATCGCTAGCACCAGTAAGAAAATGAATAAATATTTCACATTACTTCCCGTCATGTGGTCTTACGCGACTAAATTGCCCTAATGCTCAACGGTATAAATTACCATTTCCCGGGTGTCCGGGGAATCCATTAGCGACGTCCAATTTATAAGAAATGGGGATTAAATCAATAATCTCAAGCCTCGGCATCCCGTTCGGCTATTTCCTCAGCTTCTTGCGGTGGTGGCGATAGCGGACCACACAGTTTTTGCGCAAGCCAGGTTGCCAGCGTGATCAATATCCAGGAGATCAAAGTGGCAACGACTAAATCTCGTGGCCAGTGCATGCCGAGCAGCAGACGGCTCCCCATCACTCCCGTCGCCCAAACCAATAACAATGCAATTGTCCAGGTACGACGACGTGGCCATAGCAGCCCAACACCTAACAGTGCCCAGCTCGCAGCAAACATGGTATGACCTGACGGAAATGCAAAGCCCGTCTCTTTCTGCCAGTGCTTACGCAGCCATGTTGGTACCGTAGGTTGTGCCTCAAGCTGGCTTTTTACCAGTTCACTTCTCTGATTACGTTTTAAATTGTAGAACTCATCTGTCGGAATATGTTGCGTTTTTTCAAGCCACACCACAAAAGGACGCGGTTCTTGCACTTTATCTTTAATGACGGATTTAACACCCTGACCAATAAGAATAGCCGCGCCGAGAATAGCAAACAGCATTAATGCGGCTTTCAGGCGAAACCTCAGGCACCACAAAAACCAGCCACACAGCAAAACATGCGTAATGATGCCCCAGGGTTGAGTGACCGTTTCTGTCACCCAATACATCATTTTAAGCCAGGCACTGTGCCCATCGGGAGCCCACTGCCACCCAGAGGTCCACACCGAGAGCGGCATGATTAACAGTATTCCCGCCCCCATTGTCGTTCGCTTTGCTATTGTCCGCATCACTTATCCTTATGCCATTTGAGCAATAAGAATACCCGAAAAAACGCACCTAAGGGAAAACGTGAAATTACACTACGCGTAAAAATAGGAGTGCGCCCAGTCTATTAGGCGAAGTGCCCGGCGTTGTGGCAAAATAGCCAGTAGTAATTAAACAAGCCAAACAGTGGCAGGCACAGTCAGTGCCAATATCAGTACCTGGAGAATCACATGCAGCTTAAACGTGTGGCAGAAGCCAAACTGCCAACCCCATGGGGCGATTTCCTTATGGTGGGCTTTGAAGAACTGGCAACCGGGCAAGATCACGTTGCTCTGGTTTTTGGTGATATTAGCGGAAGCGATTCTGTTTTGGCGCGTGTTCATTCAGAATGTCTAACGGGCGATGCCCTGTTCAGCCTGCGCTGCGACTGTGGTTTCCAGCTCGAAGCTGCTCTGTCTCAGATTGCCGAAGAAGGGTGCGGTGTATTGTTATATCACCGCCAGGAAGGCCGCAATATTGGTTTGCTCAATAAAATCCGCGCTTATGCATTGCAGGATAAGGGCTACGATACGGTCGAAGCGAACCATCAGCTTGGGTTTGCAGCCGATGAGCGCGACTTCACCCTGTGTGCCGATATGTTTAAATTATTGGGCGTTGACGCCGTGCGTCTGCTGACCAATAACCCGCGCAAAGTAGAAATTCTTAGCGAAGCGGGAATTAATATCGTTGAGCGCGTGCCACTCATCGTGGGGCGCAATCCGAAGAACGCCCATTATCTGGATACCAAAGCCGCGAAGATGGGGCATTTGCTGTCTAAAGATTAAATGTTTTCTCCCCCATTTCTGGGGGAGAATTTTATCTACTTGAGCATGTTGCGAATCACATAATGCAAGATGCCATCATTTTTGAAGTACGTCAGCTCATTGCCGGTATCAATTCGGCAGCGGCATTCCACCACCTCTTTTCTACCATCAGCAAAGGTCAATGACACCGGAACCGTTGCCCCCGGTTTAAGGTCGTTCAGCCCACTTATATCGATAAACTCCTCACCGGTCAGCCCTAGCGTCTTGCGGGTCACGCCTTCAGGGAATTCCAGCGGCAAAATGCCCATGCCAATCAGGTTTGAGCGGTGAATACGTTCGAATGATTCAGCAATAACCACCCGTACCCCAAGCAGACGTGGCCCTTTTGCCGCCCAGTCACGGCTGGAACCTGAGCCATACTCTTTCCCGGCAAAGACCGCCAACGGAATGCCCTTCTCTTTATAGCGCATCGCGGCGTCATAAATAGAGATGGCTTCATCGCCTGGCAGAAAACGCGTCATGCCGCCTTCTACACCCGGCACCATTTCATTGCGGATACGAATATTGGCAAACGTACCGCGCATCATTACTTCGTGGTTACCACGGCGCGAACCATAAGAGTTGAAGTCTTTGCGCTCCACGCCATGGTTTTGCAGATAGCGGCCCGCCGGGCTGTCAGGTTTGATATTCCCTGCCGGAGAGATATGGTCCGTGGTAACTGAATCGCCCAGCATCGCCAGCACACGGGCTCCGTGAATATCCTGGACCGGTTTAGGTGTGGCCTCCATATCATCAAAGAATGGCGACAGGCGGATATAGGTGGAGTCACTTTGCCAGCCGTAAGTATCTGAACGATCGACTTCGATGCTGCGCCATTCCGGCGTCCCTTCAAAGACTTCAGCGTACTCTTTGTGGAACATCTCCGTTGAAACCTGCGCCACAGCCCGGGCAACTTCTTGGTTGCTCGGCCAAATATCTTTCAGATAAACCGGATCGCCTTTAGGGTCGTGACCAAGAGGATCGGTAACCAGATTTACGTTCATATTCCCCGCCAGAGCATAAGCGACAACCAGCGGCGGCGATGCCAGCCAGTTGGTCTTCACCAGCGGATGTATTCGCCCTTCGAAGTTACGGTTACCCGAGAGCACTGCCCCGACCGTCAGATCGCCTTTTTTGATGGCCTGTTCGATAGGATCGGGCAGCGGGCCTGAGTTACCAATACAGGTCGTACAACCATAACCGACCAGGTTAAAACCTAACTCGTCGAGATACGGTGTTAATCGTGCCTTAGCCAGATAATCCGACACCACTTTTGAACCGGGTGCCAAAGACGCTTTCACCCACGGTTGGCGTTTCAGACCAAGCGTCACCGCTTTTTTAGCCAGCAGACCTGCGGCCATGAGAACACTTGGGTTTGAAGTATTGGTACAAGAAGTAATTGCAGAGATGACGACGGCACCGTCAGGCAACTGGTATTCGAGCCCTCCCATGGTGTAATCGACCGGAGCGCGATCTTTATGAGAGGTGTTCACTTCCAGTTCATTGCTGGCGTTAAAGGCTTTCGGCACATCACCTAATGCAACGCGATCCTGAGGACGTTTTGGCCCGGCCAGGCTCGCTTCAACCTCATTCATATCCAGCGTCAATGTGCTGGTAAATACGGGGGCGTCACCGGTGTTGCGCCACATGCCCTGCGCTTTCGCATAGGCTTCAACGAGAGCAACTTGATCTTCGGTGCGCCCACTCAGGCGCATATAATCAAGCGTTACCGCATCAATCGGGAAGAAACCGCAGGTCGCGCCATACTCCGGTGCCATATTGGCAATGGTTGCGCGATCGGCAAGAGGCAGTGAATCCAGGCCATCGCCATAAAACTCAACAAACTTGCCGACAACGCCATGTTTACGCAGCATTTGCGTGACGGTGAGTACGAGGTCTGTCGCGGTAATGCCTTCACGCAGTTTGCCATCGAGCTTAAACCCAACGACATCTGGGATCAGCATCGATACGGGCTGGCCTAACATGGCCGCTTCCGCTTCGATTCCGCCCACGCCCCAGCCCAGAACACCAAGGCCGTTGATCATCGTGGTGTGGGAATCCGTGCCTACCAGCGTGTCAGGATAAGCTACTAGCTCATCGCCCTGCATTTCGCTCCATACCGCTTTACCGAGATACTCAAGGTTTACCTGGTGGCAAATTCCCGTCCCCGGCGGTACGACGCTAAAACGGCTGAAAGCCTGCTGGCCCCAGCGCAAAAAAACATAGCGCTCGTGGTTGCGTTCCATTTCCAGGCGAACGTTTTCTTCAAAAGCGTCATCATCACCAAAGTGATCGACAGTGACCGAGTGGTCAATAACCAGGTCGACCGGAGAAAGTGGATTAACTTTAGCGACATCGCCACCAAGGCGTTTTACGGCTTCGCGCATGGCGGCTAAATCAACCACCGCAGGCACGCCGGTAAAATCTTGCATCAGGACACGCGCCGGTCGATAGGCAATTTCGCGGTCGGCATGCGCATCTTTCAGCCAACCGGCTAACGCATGGATATCATCCTGGGTAACGGAGTCTTCATCCTGCCAACGCAGCAGGTTTTCCAGTAAAACTTTTAATGACTTGGGTAAGCGACTGATATCCCCAAGTTCCTTTGCGGCCAGCGGCAAACTGTAATAGTGATAGGTTTTATTCAGCGCCTGCAGCGTGTCCTTACTGGCCTCGCGTAGGGTTAACGACATAGCTCCTCCTTAAAGTCTTAGGATAGCGGTATCCCTGATGAAGATCAGGGACAGTATTAAAGATAACACAAAGATATCGTAACGATTTGATAACAACCCAAATTGATAAATCAACGGGTGTAAACAGCAAGGAGGGAAAGGATTACACCCCAGTAAGCCACCAGGGTGTGGGGAATATTTAGTGAGCCAGCATCCAAACCATTTGCGCCCAGAAAGCAAACGAAACAGTAAATGCGGTAAGCCACGACCAGTACTTGACGCTACAGTGAGTATTCATAAGCCACTCTCTTTATTTTTTAGTAAATACTATGACTGAATAAATAATCAGCCGGATTGAATATTGCTGTATGTAGTGATTACTTAAAGAGTGCGCTGTTAATCACAATTAATAAAAATTGTGATTAACAGCAAGTTAAATAAAGGTAAACGAAATAAGTTTTATTGTTTTATATGATCGTCTGTTGAGAACAGATCGATAAACTCTTTTTGTTGTTTAGTGAGCTGCCACGATTCCGGAACCTGAACCTCTCCAGATTTCGCCTCTTGTTGTGGCTTATCATCTTGCTTGTGCCCCTTTTTCGGCACTTGCATTTGGTTCAGGGTGGTCATGTTTACCCCCAAAAATGCCAGGCTGCCAATGCCACTACTAGCCAGAACAGACCTGAAACCAGAAACACCGCCACCCAGGCCTTACGTTTAAGCCCTGCTTCCCTTTGCGGTTGTTCACTTCCTGAAGGCATTGCTAACCTCATACAATCGGCACCACTTATCATAAAGCCCTAAACAATCGGTATAATTAATCGTCTGATGGGATTAATCCTAAAGAAACTCTAGTACAAAAGCCAGCGAAATTGCGCCTTCATTCCAGGAAAAGATTTAATCTTTTGACCTGAAATAAATAATTGAAAGAGTAAATTTGCGCCGAGGGAATTTATTATCTACGTTTGTCGCTTAATTGAGACATATTACCCACTTATACTATGCGGGTAATTATACTGAGGGATTTAATACGGGAGGGAGTAATCATATTCTTTATTTAAATGAGAAAAGGTATCTTTCCCAGAGGAAAAGATACCTTCAGATATTATTTGGCTGGTAATTTAATGTCTTTGAACATCGCTTCAATATCTTCATTAGAACGCAGCGCTACGGCAGTATCGACCACATCGCGGGTAAGGTGCGGGGCAAAACGCTGAATAAAATCATACATATAACTGCGCAAGAAAGTGCTGCGGCGGAAGCCTATTTTCGTGGTGCTGTGGCTGAAAACGCCCTGCGCTTCGATGCGTACCAGATCCGGATCAGACACGGGATCTACCGCCATACTGGCAATCACGCCCACCCCTAACCCCAGACGCACATAAGTTTTAATCACATCAGCGTCCGTCGCGGTAAACACAATACGCGGCGTTAAACCGGCACGGTTAAATGCGGTATCAAGCTCTGAACGCCCGGTAAATCCAAACGTATAGGTTACCAGCGGATATTGCGCCAACTCTTCAATAGAGACAGACTCTTTCGACGCTAATGGATGATCCGGCGTGACAACAATCGAGCGGTTCCAGTGGTAGCAAGGCAGCATCACCAAATCATCGTAGAGATGTAATGCTTCGGTCGCGATCGCAAAATCAGCATTGCCTTTAGAAACCGCTTCAGCAATTTGCGTCGGTGAACCCTGATGCATATGCAGCGATACGCGTGGGTAGCGCTCAATAAAACCTTTAATCACATTCGGTAAAGCGTAACGCGCCTGGGTATGCGTCGTGGCGACATACAGTGAGCCCTTATCAGGCCAGGTATGTTCGCCTGCCACCGATTTAATGGCATCGACTTTCGACAGCACTTCACGGGCGATACGAATAATCTCCTGCCCCGCAGGCGTCACCTGAGTCAGGTGTTTGCCGCTACGCGCAAAGATCTGAATCCCCAGTTCGTCTTCTAACATACGAACTTGTTTACTGATCCCCGGTTGAGAAGTGTAAAGCCCTTCTGCCGTCGACGAGACGTTGAGGTTGTGATTGACCACCTCTACGATATAACGAAGTTGCTGTAGTTTCATGGCGTTCCATCCGCAGTAAAAGCAGCCCCAACACGAACAACGGCGGGGATCAGACGAGGTAGAATTTTCTTAAGCCACTATATCAGTTATACCATCTTTGTATAGTTTGAAAGAAAAAATAATAATCAGGTTATATAAGGAGAAATAAAAAAGCCGGAGCACAGGCTCCGGCTTTCGTTGTTAAAGGTCAGTTACTTCTTACCTTCAACCCACTTACCATCCACAAAGAAGGCTGACCAACCGGTCGCTTTACCCTCTTTTTCGGAAGAAACATACTGCTGTTTAGTCTTACGGCTAAAGCGAACAACCGCTTTGTTACCGTCAGCATCCTGTTGCGGTGCATCAGCCAGATAACGCAGTT
Source organism: Buttiauxella gaviniae (assembly GCF_040786275.1). Classification (NCBI taxonomy): domain Bacteria; kingdom Pseudomonadati; phylum Pseudomonadota; class Gammaproteobacteria; order Enterobacterales; family Enterobacteriaceae; genus Buttiauxella; species Buttiauxella gaviniae. Next base: position 4,129,402 of record NZ_JBFMVT010000002.1, on the reverse strand, counting down.
TTTCTGGCAGACGGTCGCGGAAGCGGTACAGTTCTTCAACCAGTGGCGCACGTGTTTCACGCGATTTCGGGAAGGTATTTGCTGCCAGGAATACACCTGCAGCGCCATCACGCAGCACGAAGAACGCATCGGACTTCTCACAAGGCAGCTCTGGCAATGGAACAGGATCTTCCTTCGGCGGCGCAACTTCACCATTACGCAGAATCTTACGGGTATTTTTACAATCGTCATTAGTACAAGCCATGTACTTACCGAAACGACCCATTTTCAGGTGCATTTCAGAACCACATTTTTCACACTCAACGATTGGGCCGTCGTAACCCTTGATGCGGAATTCACCCTCTTCAATCTCATAACCATCGCAGGTCGGGTTATTACCACAAACGTGCAACTTACGTTTTGGATCGATGAGATAGCTGTCCATCGCCGTGCCACATTTAGTACAACGACGTTTCGCTCGCAGCGCGTTGGTTTCTGCGTCGTCCCCTTCCAGCACGTTGAGAACTTCGTTTTCCGGCACCAAATTGATGGTGGTTTTGCAGCGCTCTTTTGGTGGCAGTGCATAACCCGAGCAACCGAGGAACACACCGGTGCTCGCCGTACGAATCCCCATCTCACGACCACAGGTTGGGCAATCGATACTGGTCAGAACCATTTGGTTTGGGCGCATGCCGCCTTCTTCTGGATCGAGTTCAGCTTTACCCAACTGCTCACTGAAATCGCTAAAGAAGTTATCCAGCACCCCTTTCCACTCGGCCTGATTATTGGCCACCTGGTCGAGGCTACTTTCCATTTGCGCGGTAAAATCGTAATTCATCAGCTCACGGAAGTTTTCTTCCAGGCGATCGGTAACAATTTCACCCATTTTTTCAGCGTAGAAACGGCGGTTTTCCACTCGCACATAACCGCGATCCTGAATCGTGGAAATGATTGATGCGTAGGTAGATGGACGACCAATGCCGCGCTTCTCCAGCTCTTTCACCAGCGATGCTTCGCTAAAACGAGCCGGTGGTTTGGTGAAGTGCTGACCAGGCAGAATTTCAACCAGCGCCAGTTCGTCGCCTTGCTCTACCGCAGGCAGAGTGCGATCTTCATCACCTTTGCGCAACGCAGGCATCACTTTAGTCCAGCCATCAAAACGCAGCGTACGACCACGCGTTTTAAGACGGAAGTCGCCCGCTTGCACCGTTAAGGTGGTGGAATCGTATTGAGCCGGTGTCATCTGACACGCCACAAACTGACGCCAGATCAACTGGTAGAGTTTTTGCGCGTCGGCTTCCATATCTTTTAATGACTCAGCTACCACGCTCACATCGGAAGGACGAATCGCTTCGTGCGCTTCTTGTGAGTTTTCTTTGCTGGAGTACTGGTTTGCGGCAGCCGGAAGATATTTCTTACCGAAATTATCTTCGATATAACCACGTACCATGCTCACTGCATCCTGACTCAAGTTCGTTGAGTCGGTACGCATGTAAGTGATATGGCCCGCTTCATACAGGCGCTGCGCCATCATCATGGTTTTCTTCACACCGAAACCAAGACGTGTGCTCGCCGCCTGCTGCAAAGTTGAGGTGATAAACGGCGCACCAGGCTTGCTGCTGGTTGGCTTATCTTCACGCTCAAGTACCGAATAACGCGCTTTTTCCAGCTCGCTAACCGCAGACATAGCCTGTTCGCGATTAACCGGGCGGAACGGCTTATCTTTATGGTGGCTGACCTGAACCGGCAGACTGTCACCTTTCGGCGTAGTCAGATTCGCATCAACTTCCCAATATTCTTCAGGCACAAACGCTTTAATTTCGCGCTCGCGATCAACCACCAGACGCACAGCAACCGACTGTACGCGGCCGGCAGACAGACCGCGGGCAATTTTCTTCCAAAGCAGAGGCGATACCATGTAACCCACAACGCGGTCCATAAAGCGGCGCGCTTGTTGTGCGTTAACACGGTCGATGTTTAATTCGCCCGGCTTTTCGAACGCCTGCTGAATGGCGTTTTTAGTAATTTCGTTAAACACAACGCGACTGTAACGTGTGTCATCCCCACCGATAACTTCCCGCAGGTGCCACGCAATGGCTTCCCCTTCGCGGTCAAGGTCGGTTGCGAGATAGATATGGTCTGCTTTTTCAGCCAGTGATTTCAGTTCTGAAACCACTTTTTCTTTACCCGGAAGCACTTCGTACTGCGCTTCCCAGTTGTGCCAGGGATCGACACCCATACGATTTACGAGCGCGCCGCGTTCATCCTTTTTGACCTTTTTGGTCCCTTTGGTGGAGGCGGAGTCTGCGCTCTTCTTGGTGGTTGATCCACTGGTCGGCAAATCGCGGATATGACCGACGCTGGACTTAACCACGTAGTCATTACCGAGATATTTGTTGATCGTTTTGGCTTTTGCCGGGGACTCAACGATGACGAGAGCTTTACCCATATTCACCTTTACCTAATGTAATTCTTCCAGGGACGTCGCACGTTAGTGACACCTTCCACTGGCGACGCGCTTTTCTATATTGCGACAGCGTCAATGGATATCAACTCTTTTTTCATCCACCGGCTAACTAAGCGAAAATTCGCAGGTGATTGAGATAACGAGTCTTTCGCACCGATGGCATAGCACGACGTAACTTTGGTTGAATGTCAAGCAATTCCGTTGCCAGATTTGCGAAAGCGTCACACTCTACCTGATAAAATGAGTTAAGCAACTTTATTAGCATGCCAATAAGATTCCTGCCAGAACAGTAAACTGATTAAATCACTTTAGGTTTACAGGGAAATATTGCCCTTTGCAGTATAGCGGAAGTACACTACCGCCAGTTTTTAAAGGAGGAAATCATGCAACCAACCACTCAACCTATCGATAAACAGTCGCTACTCGTTGAAGCCAACAAAGTCATCCGTGAACATGAAGATTTCATGCATGGCATGGAAGCAACGGACGTGGAGCAAAAAAACGGGGTGCTGGTGTTCAAAGGTGAATACTTCCTTGATGAGCAAGGCTTACCAACCGGGAAAAGCACCGCGATATTTAATATGTTTAAGCATCTTGCGCACGTGTTTGCTGATAAGTATCACCTGCAAGACTAAACAAAAACGAGGCCAATCGGCCTCGTTTTTGTTTCTGCCATAAAAAACTCCTGTAACGTCTGACTTCAGACTCTACAAGAGCGGTTTTTCACCACGCTGCCACCAGCGCAACAGCAAATTATCCAGGCTGTTTGCCGCACTGCCGGTAAATCTGTCCATCATCTTTTTACGGCGCGTGTAGTGAACGTTAATCACGTCATGATCTTTCATCAGATTAATCAGTAAATCATCGCTGGTACTTACGGCATCAACGAGCCCTTTTTCAAGCGCCTGCGTGCCATACCAGTGTTCACCTGTTGCTACAGCATCAATATCCAGCGACGGGCGCATATCATGTACAAACTGCTTAAACAGCAGATGCGTTTCATTGAGATCTTCGCGGAATTTCTCACGCCCTTGCTCGGTGTTTTCACCAAACAACGTCAGCGTACGTTTATACTGCCCGGCGGTATGCAGCTCTACATCTATATCGTTTCTTTTAAGCAAGCGGTGGAAGTTAGGAACCTGTGCCACCACGCCAATAGAACCAATAATAGAAAACGGCGCGGCGACGATTTTATCCGCCACACAAGCCATCATATAGCCGCCGCTGGCTGCGACTTTATCGACGGCTACAGTCAGTCGCACGTTGTTCTCACGCAGACGCTGTAGCTGCGATGCGGCAAGTCCGTAACCATGCACTACGCCACCAGGGCTTTCCAGACGCAGCAAAACTTCATCTTCAGATTTCACAACCGCCAGCACCGCCGTTATCTCTTCGCGCAGGGAGGTGACTTCATGTGCATCCATACTTCCTTTAAAATCCAGCACATAAAGCGTGGGTTTATCAGAAATAACTGTTTCACCGCGTTTAGCTCGGGCTTTGGCCTGTTTTGCCTCGAGCTTATGCTTTTTCTTTTGGGTTTTATGCCAGTGTTTCTGCTGGTGACTATCAAGCCTCGCCACCTGCATCTCTTCCTGCATTTCCTGATATTGTTCACTTAGATTGGTGAGCCGTAACTCCCCGCGCTGATGTCTTTTACGCCCGGCAACATTCACAACAATGGAGACAAGAATGCCAATCGCCGCAACAACGGTGACGATTTTTGCCAGAAACAGCCCATAATTTGCAATCAGATCCACGCTTTCCGCCTTCCTTTAGAGCATTAAATATCTATCAGCCAGTGTACCCGAGCGCTGATTCCACGTCTGCAAGCAACTATAAATGCTGCGAGGCGCATTCCTGAACGTCTTTAATAAAATGAAACTTTTGCAAAATGTTAATCAACGGTATTGTCTCCCGTTGCCTGATTGAAATAACGCGCCCTTTAAGGCATAAAGCCTGAAAGCAATGAAATAAGACGCGAGCTTCGGCATCGCGCGAGGAGTTGAACGTGCACTATCAACCGAAAACAGATTTACTGCAAAATCGCATTATTTTAGTCACCGGGGCCAGCGATGGCATCGGTCGAGAAGCGGCTATAACGTATGCTCGTTACGGCGCGAACGTCATCCTGCTGGGTCGTAATGAAGAAAAGTTACGCGCGGTTGCGCAAGAGATAAACGCCGGTTTTGGGAGCCTACCGCACTGGTTTACTCTGGATTTCTCCAACGCAACACCTGAGGATTGCCACCATCTGGCGCACAAACTTTCAGCATTAATTCCGCGCTTAGATGGCGTGTTACATAATGCAGGGATTCTCGGCGATATTCGTCCTATGGACGAACAAGATCCCCAAACATGGCAGAACGTGATGCAGGTAAATGTTAACGTCACCTTCTTTTTGACCCAGGCATTGCTGCCTTTATTACTGAAATCAGATTCCGGATCGCTGGTGTTTACCAGTTCAAGCGTTGGCCGTCAGGGGCGCACAGGCTGGGGAGCATACGCGGTATCAAAATTCGCCACCGAGGGAATGATGCAGGTGCTTGCTGAAGAATATAAGCAACATAATCTTCGCGTCAATTGCATAAACCCGGGTGGAACACGCACCGCGATGCGCGCCAGCGCATTCCCAACTGAAGATCCCGAAAAGCTAAAAACGCCCCGGGATCTTATGCCGCTCTATCTGTGGCTGATGGGCGATGACAGCCGCCGCAAAACAGGCATGAGCTTTGACGCTCAACCCAACCGTAAACCAGGAATTTCCGAATGAGTGAAGATCGTTACCAGCAGCGCCAACAGCGTCAGAAAGAAAAAGTCGATGCCCGCGTCGCGGCAGCGCAAGAAGAGCGCGGTATTTTGATTGTTTTTACCGGAAACGGTAAAGGAAAAACGACCGCCGCCTTTGGGACCGCAACTCGCGCGGTAGGCCACGGTAAAAAAGTCGGGGTGATCCAGTTTATTAAAGGTACATGGCCAAACGGGGAGCGTAACCTACTTGAGCCGTTGGGCGTTGAGTTTCAGGTGATGGCGACGGGTTTCACCTGGGATACTCAAAATCGTGAAACTGATACCGCCGCCTGCCTTGCTGTATGGCAGCATGCGAAGCGTATGCTCGCCGATGAGACGCTGGATATGGTTATCCTCGACGAATTAACCTATATGGTTGCCTATGACTATTTACCGCTGGATGAAGTGCTGACGGCACTGGCGCAACGCCCTGCAAATCAGACGGCGATCATTACCGGCCGGGGATGTCATCGGGATATTCTTGAAGTGGCGGATACGGTCAGTGAATTAAGACCGGTTAAACACGCCTTTGAAGCGGGCGTTAAAGCACAAATCGGTATCGATTATTAAAAAAACCCCTCGATTGAGGGGTTTGTTATTTAGCTACTGCGTCCACCGCGGCGACCACCGCCAGTGACTTGCGTATGGCGTTTCACCGCACGGCGAATCTGGTTCGCTTTCACACGACGACGATCTTTTTCAACCGCCACTTTGCTTTCTGTCTCTTCCGGTAACTCTACCAGTTTACGCAGGTAGTTCGTTGGGGCCAGGTCGAGCTCAGTGTAACCACCACGCGGTATGCCTTTAGGTAACTGAATGTCGCCGTAACGCACACGAATAAGACGGCTCACCTGCACACCGACGGCTTCCCAAAGACGACGCACTTCACGGTTGCGGCCTTCGGTCAGAGTCACGTTGTACCATTGGTTGATGCCTTCGCCACCGGTAAACTTGATGGTTTTGAACGCGGCTGGACCATCTTCTAGCTGCACGCCACGCGCCAGTTGCTTCACTTTGTCATCATCAACCTGGCCGAAGACGCGCACGGCGTATTCGCGTTCTACTTCACGACTTGGGTGCATCAAGCGGTTCGCCAGCTCACCATCGGTTGTGAACAGCAACAGACCGCAGGTGTTTACATCTAAACGCCCTACCGCAATCCAGCGCGCGCCGCGCAGTTTTGGTAAACGGTCAAATACCGTTGGACGCCCTTCCGGGTCGTTACGCGTGCATAATTCGCCTTCTGGTTTGTAATACGCCAGGACACGACAAATCTGCTCTGCGGATTCTTTAATAGAGATCAGGTGACCATCAATACGAATTTTCAGGGCCTGGGTCACTTCAACACGATCGCCTAATGTGGCGATTTTACCGTCCACACTGACACGGCCAGCAGAGATAATGGCTTCAATCTCACGACGTGAACCATGACCTGCGCGGGCTAAAACTTTTTGTAACTTTTCGCTCTTATCGCTCATTGAGCTTCCTCGGGTGTCGCCTTCACAGGCGTCTGGTATACTTGCAAAAACAACGAGTTAACAGCCAGATTAAGTTAACTCACTGATATGTAACTATTTCATGATATACAGCAGGGCAAACAACATGTCACACAAGCTGTCACACACAATGATTCGTGGGCGCACATATTACACGAATTTTAGAATAAATGGTTCACCAAGTTACATTCGAATTTCTTTAGGTACTGACAGCTTTCGACAAGCAGAAGTGATGATGAGCCGGGTGCGTCCATTTATTCCACTGGTACAAAGTGGTGCCATGACCGTTGAAGAGTTCAAACAACGCTTGGGTGGGATGCGTGAGCTAACAAAAGATGGTCTTGACCAGCTTTTGCTAAATGTATTGGAAATCAATATCGCTGATGCTGATTACACATCCGCAAATCCTCGATTCTACAGCTCAAAAAAACCTTTTTCAGAACAGGCCGACAATGCCCGGAAAATGTCAGAAGCAATGCGTCAAAAGATGATGGCAATTGATGAGGCTGGAGCTTTGGAACTCTGGGGATTAGATAAAGAATACATTGTTCCTGATGAACTCAAACCAGTAATTCTCGAAAATACTAAAAAAATGGTCTACTACCATGATCTGCAATTTCAGGCTATCAGCGCTTTATCATCTGGCGACGCACCTCGATATGATCAGGTAATGAGTCTTTTAGCTAAGGAAAAAACACGACTGACAAATACGCCATCAGAAACATCATCCCCTTCTCCCAAAATGCCTTCACTATCACTTTCAAAAGCCTGGGATGGGTATGTTAAAGATAAAGGGCAAAAGTGGCGGAGAGCCACTGCAAACGAAAATCAACGCTTCTATGATGTACTACTTTACGCCATCGGTGACAAACCAATAGAGTCGATTACCAAACAAGATATACGTGAAGCTCTAAAAGTTGCCGAAAACTTACCGACACGGAACAAGCTCCCGTTTTCAAAGTTAAGCCTTGAAGAAAGCATTAATTACGACGTTTCAGAAGAAGACCTCATCAGCAGCGCCCACGTGGAGAAACATCTAAAAATCTGGCGCTCATTGTTCAGGATATACTTAGTAGAGACCAAAGATTTGTTGGAAAAATCACCTACCGATGGCATTTCATATGAAGTGAGGCCAAATCGAAGAGGCCATTACAGCGCTGGTGAACTCGCAAAATTAAAGACAAAATTGTTTTCACTTGTAGATACCGATTGGCGCAAGTGGTACTTCCTCACGCTAATCTATACAGGTGCTCGTCGTGGTGAAATATCTTCAATCAGGAAAAAGGATATTCGCCAAAATGAAGAAACTGGTCGTTGGTACATTTTCATTGAAGAAGGCAAAACCGACCATGCGCAACGTCAGATCCCTCTAAACAGAACATTAGAGGTTGGAATACATAGCTTGATTGCCCAGCTTAAAGAAAACGACCTGATATTCAATGGATTACCTAATTACACCACAGCTACCGATGAATGGATCAGTATAATGAAAGAACTCAGCATTCCAGATTATGATGAATTCGGTCTGAAACGCCGTATTCATAGTTTACGCCATACCTTCGTGAGTAACTGCCTTGCAGCTGGAGTATCTACACCACTTTTACAATTTGTCGTCGGACACGCAAGAAGCCAAAGTTTGGGTGTGACCTCCATATACACCCACCGCCCACCATTGAAAGATTTGTTATGTGTTGTCGATTTTCAAAGTTAGAACAAAATCTATTGAGCAACCAGTTTTTCGACAGCTACAATCACTAATGAGAATCATTTGCAATTGTAGCTGGTTCGTGATAAAATAGCTTTAAGATAAATAACTTACGAGAGGACATATTGTGTAACTATCTTCCCCCACCAGCATTTAATCCACCATCAAGTGGCGAGCGTAAAAAGCTGGTAAGCATCCTCAAGAAGTCCGGGTTAACCCTAACAACTTCCCGGATCAATCTTCTCCACTATCTGATACAAACTTTGGTTCCGCTTACGGCTTCTTACCTGTCACTGCTGACTAATTTGCCTTTATCGACAACGCACCGGAATCTTTCCAGATTTGCCGATTTTGGCCTGGTCGATTACATCATTGACCGTTCGGGTGTCTGCCGTTGGTATCTTCTCACCACAGGACGCGCTAACTACTGCCCTGCCTGTAATCAGGCTTTTAACGCCAATTTCTGATAGACCCTAAAAACCACCGCAAAGCAGCGGTAACGACTGACGCACACCACCAGCGCCAGCAAATTACTACACCCATTTGCTACCGATACGGAGACCCAGCATGACAACAAAGAAAAAGTTACTGAACCAGTTCGACCCAGAATTGCAGAATTATATTGATAAGATCGCTGCAAAATACCAACCAAATCCAGAAATTTTGCAGCGTCGAATTGAAAACGCCGAAGCCCGCTATAACAAGTTTCAGAACTTTGCCGATATCCCGGCGCGGCTGGTGGACAGGCTCCAGACCCTGATCCTTGACGGCTGGCGGTTTCATCTTTCTGGGCCTGCCTCGGTGCTTGCCAATTCATCAATGATTTCCGTTACTCTGCAAAAGCCTGCGTCACTGGTTGAAGCGGAACTTAAGGCGCTACGATCCAAGGCTTCTGACGATTACAGCGATGAAATCTTTATAGCTATGGAGCACGAGATTGATGAACTTATTCAACAGGCCGCTGAGGACTCACAACGGAAGGCCGAAGAACAAGCAGAGGCAGAGCAAGCAGCAATGCGGGATCGCTTACGCTCTCTCCTGAACGGAGCTAAAGCATGACAGCTACAGCAAAGAAAGGGGGCGAATGCCTCGTTCATGTTGTCGACGAAAAGGCGTTGAAACGCGCCATCAAAAAGGCGAAAGAACTTGCCGATGCAGAACCAGAGAAGTACCGCCGAATAAAATAATTTTTGCACCTATCCGAATTTGAGCGTATGATTAATTTTGGGTTATTTCCACATGTAAACTTCTTTCGAAAAAATCCACACCACTTGAATTGCCTGTGATACCTTTAATGGCGCGGGCTTTATCCGTGCCTGTGGCTGTCCTTTCGCGGTGGTCTGATGGTAATAACTTATACGCACGTACACGTATACACGCACGCGAGAGAGTATTCATGTAAACAGTCAGAGGAGGGACTTTGCTACAGCAGATGCAACCAGAATTAACAACCGCACAGTCAGAGCAGCCACAAACCACGCCTTATAGAACAGTTGTCCACGATCACGGACGATATCCGGTTATCACGGGCGACAAGTTTTTTCATAACAGCTCCCCCTACCCGATCAACACCACTGACAGATCCGGCGTCCGGTTAGATATCCTTGCGCCAATCGCCGCAGAACTTGACGCAATGCTGGGCGCTTACAGTCGTGTTTACCTCACCCGCTTTGATCTCCGCATACCAGCAGGCACGCCCGTAGACATTGCTAACGAATGGATAAGCCAGCTATTCAAGAAACTACGCGAGCGCCTGAAATCGAAGTTTCGCAGGCCCGAAGGACTGGCAAATCCGGTCATCAACTTCGCTTACGGCTGGGTGCGGGAGAAAGAGATGGCAAAACAGGTGCATTACCATTGCTGGATAGCCCTTCCGCATCGGCAGGTGAAACGACTTGGAACGCCGACAAGTGGCATTGCTGGTACTATCACCGAAGTCTGGGCGAATCTGTCAGGAGGTGAGCGAACGCTGGTGGAGCTACCGAAATCAAGCGACAAGTACACGAAACACTATGTTATCGAACGAGGGAAACCGGAAACCCTTGAAGGGCCTCTCCTCTGGTTGTCGTATCTCGCAAAGGAGCGCGGAAAGTACCAAACGGGCAAAGGCGACAAGGTTCATTCGACTTCGCAACTTCGAAACAAAAAACCATGATCGCGAAAATCTTCGTGTAATGCCCGCCACGCCATTCAAAATCAAAGGCAGTACCTTCGCATTACCCCCACCACGAAAAGCGCACACAATGGCGCTCATTGCGTTTAACAACACCGTCCATTAACCACCTGAGGTTAACTTTTAAATATAGCCCATTATTCTCATCTCCGCGAGAGATTTTTCAATCTATTCAATCCCCAGAGTCTGGTACAGGTTTCCCGTTTTCCCGGATCAAATGGCTGAAATGCAGACAAAAAAACCCCGCACATGGCGAGGCTCTTATAAAAAATAGAGAGAGGGTCTAACCCACGAATGCGTTTCGACGTTGGAATCTTTCGGAAATCTGGTTTTTTCTGACAAGTTTGCCGTCAAATTGTTTCTCTATACGTTCCTTTATCCGCCTCAGTCGAAGATTGATATGCCCTTCACTTGACACTTTCGCACCTGTGATAGCCATGATTGCTTTAGCTGCGAGGTACTCCTCTTCGTAGTCATCACAAGTGTAGATCAAAGGTTCCAGATTCTGTGACTCAATGAAGGCAAAAACATCTCTATGTAGATCTGAGCTGGTTTTCTTAAACTCTTCTTTTTCATTAAGAATTTCTATTATTCTCTTGAGCTTTGGTGTTTTGATATCGTCTGGGTTGACCTGACATGCCTCGTCAAAAGTTGCGGAAAGGGTTTTCACATTGTTCATCAACCCAAAGACTTCATAGCTGTAGGGCAGCGTCTTCCTTTTGCCCAATGAACCTGACACCCATTTAGCTTCGCCATTATCCGCGTATCCGTCTTGCACATCGATTTTCAGCTCCCAGTTTTTGGTTTTCTGAGCGCTCTCGATAAAGCTAAGGACCGCATTTGGAAAATGCTTGTGAACTTGGTCGAGTTTTACTCTGGTATCAATGATTTCTTGTCGCAAACAGGACAACTCATCATTGATGCTCATTTTATTTTTTCGGTACTCTTCCAGCTTATACAAGGCAATCTTTCTATCAATTTCTTTTCGAACACGCTTTCGTTCGAGTGCAAATGATTTATCCGCTTTGAAATAGTTACGGGCACAGTGACCGCCGATTAGAACTTCTTGCTCATCATTGGTTACCCCTAACCAGCCGCTTCTATGCTTTTGATGGCAAATGCCCTTGTGACCTTTCACTTGGCAAATCACATCTTCATCCAATCGGTACTCACCAACAAGAGCTTTAAAGTTTTCAGGATTGATTTCACATTCAGAGGAGAAGCGCGGACGCTTTTCTATATCGACGAAACTGGAAAAAAACTCAGACTTTGCAGACATTGACCCGCCTTAGTTGTTAGTAACCTGTATTAGTGTCCAGCCTGTACAAATATACAACTCAATACCCATCTGATCAATAATGTTTTTTATGTGCAGAACGGACTTGGGCAAAGGATACAATCGCGTAAGGAAAAATCACTTATCAATACGCTATATTGCTATTATTTCAGTTGCTTACAGTGATCCTTTTTTAGTATTCCAGTTGCGCTTAATCGTTGGTAGGCTCAACCCTAATTCACGCGCAGCCTTTGACTGACTCAATCCACCTGCTTTGGCTTCCTGCACCCTCTTAAGTGTATCAGTCGCCACAGGACGACCTAACTTCTTGCCTTCCTTCTTCGCCCGTGCGAGGCCCTCTTTGGTACGCTCAATGATGCGGGACTTTTCGAACTCCGCGAAGGCCGAAAACATTTGCAACATCAACTTTCCTTCTGCGCTGGTGAGATTACGCACAGGCAGATCCAGCGATACAACATCGATTCCCTTCTCCACCAGCATTGCGATAGTTTGCTGTACATCGAGATTATCGCGACCCAGGCGATCCAGCTTCAACACCACCAGCCGATCCCCGGCTTCCAGCTTATGAGTAACCATATTGGCAAAGCCTTTACGCTTCATTGCCTGTACGCCACCGGATACGGTTTCCGAGACAACACGATTATCAGGCACATCATAGCCAGCCTGACGAATCGCAATGATTTGGTTTTCTGTGGCCTGCTCGCTGGTGGAAACACGGCAATATGCAAAAGTGCGGCTCATAACATCCCCTCGACTGGTATCAAAAACGGTATCATAATTACTTTCTGGTGTCTTTATGTCAATACCCTATATTGTTGATACCAGTTTGAAGGGATAATGTCTGGTATCGCAAAACGAACGATTAATGACACCAGTGATAATGACTACCATACAGATATTTCTGGAAGAACGAAGTGACTGTCAACTCAGCCAGTGAATCGTTAAGCACCTCAGCTCATGGGACAACGGAAAAATGGTCAGCAAGATATTTGTGCCGACCTGTTTATAGCGTGATGGGGTATCAGTGATTTAGAGCCGGGGCGGGAAAGTTCAACTAACGACCTCAACAATTGTCCCACCACGCTCATATCTGATGAGGAATTTATACGCTCTGTCGCAAGTCACGGTAATTTCATTACCAAAGATAGAAGACTCCATACCATCCACTCTTTCGCATTCATAGCCAGCCCTACGAATCTCAGATTCAACCTTTTCATGACTAACATTCTCTGCCGCAGAGACGCAAGTAGAGACCCCGCATGCAATAAGCATCAACCACATGGCTTTAAACATGAAAATTTGCTCACTTTTATTATATATCTCACGGCCTGTCGCTTAATTACCTCATTAGACCGATTGATTAATTCTATTGAAATTGGATTATTGATCGATAAAAATGATCAATCAATAGATTAATTGATTTACAAGTAAACGTTGTGTTGATTTTTCAGGTACTGGAAAAAGTAGGCAGGGTTAGGCCGTTAAGAGCGCCGAAAGTTTATGTGTCAAAAATTCTCTGATGAAAAATGGAAAATTCTAAGTCTCTGGTTATATTTAAAAAACGATAGTAAAAGGTTGCAATAATCAACGGGTTGTTAATTAATCGTACACTCTGGTTACTATTCGTAAACGCCGAGTAATGAGACTTGTTTTAATGAGGATTAGTAATGAGACTAAAATTAGTAGTAAAAAGTCTTGCCCTTGCCGGATTACTTTCATCAACGGCACTGACACCACTCTTTGCACAGGAAGTGACAAAGCCTGCTACGGCTTCGACCAAACAGGCTAACGACGCACTTTATAATCAACTGCCTTTCTCAGATAACACCGACTTCACGAACGCCCATAAAGGTTTTATCGCCGCTTTGCCTCAGGAAGTTATTAAGGGAGAGCAAGGGAATGTGGTCTGGAATCCACAACAATACGCTTTTATAAAAGAAGGTGAAAAAGCCCCTGACACTGTAAACCCGAGTCTGTGGCGTCAGTCCCAGCTCATCAACATCAGCGGTCTTTTCGAAGTAACAGACGGCGTTTACCAGATCCGTAACCTTGATTTATCCAACATGACCATTATTGAGGGTAAAGAAGGTATTACTGTCGTTGACCCACTCGTTTCCGCAGAAACGGCAAAAGTGGGTATGGATTTATACTTCAAAAATAGAGGTAAGAAACCTGTCGTAGCTATCATTTACACTCACAGCCATGTTGACCACTACGGCGGTGTGCGTGGTGTTGTGGATGAAGCCGATGTGAAGTCAGGCAAGGTAAAAGTTTATGCACCTTCAGGTTTCATGGAAGCTGCCGTTGCTGAAAACATCATGGCTGGCAACGTTATGAGCCGCCGCGCCAGCTACATGTATGGCAACCTTTTAAAACCTGATGCAACAGGTCAGGTTGGTGCGGGGCTGGGTACTACCACGTCAGCAGGCACGGTTACGCTTATCGCGCCCACTAACATAATCGAGAAGGATGGACAGAAAGAAGTCATCGACGGTCTGACTTATGACTTCATGTTGGCACCTGGTTCCGAAGCACCTTCTGAAATGTTGTGGTTTATTGAAGAGAAAAAACTCATCGAATCCGCAGAAGATGTTACCCACACTCTGCACAACACTTATTCACTACGTGGTGCCAAAATCCGGGAACCACTGCCTTGGTCAAAATATATCAACGAAGCAATCGTTCGTTGGGGTGACAAAGCTGAAATTATTATGGCTCAACACCACTGGCCGACTTGGGGCAATGAGAACGTGGTTAACCTGCTGAAAAGCCAGCGGGATTTGTATCGTTACATTAACGACCAAACTCTACGTATGGCGAACCAGGGCCTGACTCGAGATGAAATCGCTGCCAATTTCAAGCTGCCAGATTCACTGTCAAAAACTTGGGCTAACCGGGGTTATTACGGTTCTGTCAGCCATGACGTAAAAGCAACTTATGTGCTTTACCTCGGCTGGTTTGATGGCAATCCAGCAACACTGGACGAGTTGCCGCCAGAAGAAGCTGCCAAGAAATTTGTTGAGTACATGGGTGGTGCCGACGCAATTCTTCAAAAAGCCAAAACTGACTTTGATCAGGGTAATTACCGTTGGGTTGCTCAGGTGGTGAGTAAAGTCGTGTTTGCCGATCCAAATAACCAGAATGCACGTAATCTTGAAGCAGATGCTTTGGAACAGTTGGGCTACCAGGCCGAATCTGGCCCGTGGCGTAACTTCTACCTGACAGGTGCCCAAGAACTGCGTAATGGTGTGGTGAAAGGCCCAACGCCGAATACAGCCAGCCCGGATACCGTGCGAGCGATGACACCTGAAATGTTCTTTGATTTCCTTGCTGTTCACATCAATGGTGAAAAAGCGGGTAATGCTAAAGCGGTGTTTAATATCGATCTTGGCAGTGACGGCGGTAAGTACAAGCTCGAGCTGGAAAATGGCGTATTAAACCACACAGCTAATGCCGAAGCGAAAGACGCTGATGCCACGATTGCTCTTAACCGTGACACGCTGAATAAAATCATCCTGAAAGAAGAAACCCTGAAACAAGCTCAAGATAAAGGCGAAGTTAAGGTAACCGGTAACGGTGCGAAGCTCGATGAAATGTTGGGCTATATGGATAAGTTCGAGTTCTGGTTCAATATTGTTACACCGTAAAGTGTAAACCCCTGCGACATTTGTGCCGCAGGGGTTTTATGCCTTTAACGTCTCATGGTGTACAACATTGCAGGTCATTTGGTGAATATTCTACTGTCACACAAGCGAACCAACAACCTACCCAGAAGAAAAGCAATCATCTGATTTCATTGAAAAAAATAAAATCACTTCTCGCCTTCACAGGCGTCGAAATGGGGTCATGGGGCATAGCCGCCCCATTTTAGGCCGGACAGTATAGCCGCAGACGCATTTATAAGAAAGGTTTAGCATCACCGACACCTTCGCGGATAACCACTGGTGCATCGTCGGTCAAATCCACGACCGTCGTCGGTTGCTGACCGAGATAGCCGCCGTGAATCACCAAATCGACGACCTTCTCAAGGCGGTCTTTAATCTCTTCCGGATCGGATTCGGTAAATTCGCTACCGGGAAGCATCAGTGATGTCGACAACATCGGTTCATCCAGCACTTCGAGCAGGGCCAGCGCAATCGGATTCGACGGCACGCGCAAACCGATGGTTTTACGTTTTTCTTGTAGTAAACGGCGCGGGACTTCTTTCGTACCTTTAAGAATAAAAGTGTAATTCCCTGGCGTATTATTTTTGATTAAACGAAACGCCACATTATCGACGAATGCGTAAGTTGAAAGCTCCGACAAATCACGGCACATCAACGTAAAGTTGTGCCCGTCCGGTAACTGGCGAATTCGACAGATGCGTTCCATCGCCGATTTATCTTCAAGTTTACAACCCAGCGCATAGCCCGAGTCGGTAGGGTAAACAATAACGCCACCTTTGCGAACAATCTCTACCGCCTGGTTAATCAGACGCTGCTGCGGGTTATCCGGGTGAATATAAAAAAATTGACTCATACTGCCCTCTCTTGTGCAATGTGGCCGCTACCCCAATTCTGCCAGACAGGCTCAACACCGCCAGGCAACCAGAGCTTTCGCCCGAGTTCGATCCACGCACACGGCATATGGAAATCTGAACCCTGCGATGCCAGCAAATTAAATTGCTTCGCATAGCTCGCAAGCTGGGTGCGCTCATTTGGGGCCTGCTGACACTGCGCGACTTCCATGGCATCGCCACCACTTTCGGCAAACTGCGCCAGCAACCTTTTCAGCCATTTAGCCGTCAGGTCATAACGGCCTGGATGTGCCAGAACCGCTTGCCCACCAGAATGATGAATCACATCAATAGCTTGTTCTATTGTACACCACTGTGGCGGAACGTAACCGGTTTTCCCTTTTGCGAGATATTTCTTAAACACATCGGCCATCGTGTTGGCCTTACCGCACTCCACCAGAAAACGCGCAAAATGGCCGCGGGTCACTTCTCCACCGTTGGCATGGCGCATCGCCCCTATTAGCGCTCCGGGAATATGTGCTTTTTCCAGTCGCTCTGCGATTAACGCCGCACGCTGTACCCGGCGCTCACTTTGCTGCGCCAGAAAGGTGAGCAACGCCGGATGATGCTCATCCACACCTAAGCCAACGATATGAATTTCATGGTTTTCCCAGACGGTTGAGATCTCAACCCCGCTGATTAAACGCAAAGGCAATTGTAGACGTGATACTGCTTCCCTTGCGGCCGCAATTCCGGCTACTGTGTCATGGTCTGTGATTGCCAGAATACCAACACGCATTTCCACAGCACGTTGCACCAACGC
Source organism: Buttiauxella gaviniae (assembly GCF_040786275.1). Taxonomy (NCBI): domain Bacteria; kingdom Pseudomonadati; phylum Pseudomonadota; class Gammaproteobacteria; order Enterobacterales; family Enterobacteriaceae; genus Buttiauxella; species Buttiauxella gaviniae. The sequence continues at coordinate 4,112,180 of NZ_JBFMVT010000002.1, read as the reverse complement.
CTCGGGCGTTAGCAGGCCATCTGACGCGGTGGTATGGCTATGTAAGTCGTAAATCACCGCAAGTGTTGGTTCGCTCAAAATGGCTCCGGATGGGTTAATAAAAAGAAAAACGCCATTCATGATAACGATAATCGCGGATAACTAAAAATCGCTATTGACTTTGACTCATCGAACTAGTTAACTAGTACGCAAGTTCACACGAGAAAGGTATCTGAAATGAAAGCGATAATCCGCATGCACAGCTGGTGGCGTACTACCTGATAACGGGCAGTGTATTCGCTATGGCTGTAATCAGCCCAGATACCAGGCCCGCCAATGAAGCGGGCCTTTTTTTGAACAAAATTATGAGAGCAGAACATGCAAACACAAAAACCAGCGCTCGAATTACTGATTAATGACGCGCCGTACCGCGACAACCCTACCGCCATTTTCCACCAGTTATGTGGCGCGCGCCCGGCGACCCTGTTGCTGGAATCCGCTGACATTGACAGCAAAAACGATTTAAAAAGCCTGCTGTTGGTTGATAGCGCGTTGCGCATTACCGCTTTAGGTGACACCGTCACTATTCACGCACTTTCCGAGAATGGCGCGTCCCTGCTGCCGCTGCTTGATGCGGCGTTGCCTGCCGGTGTTGAAAATGAACATTCTCCGCAAGGCCGCGTCCTGCGCTTCCCACCAATTAGCTCGCTGCTGGATGAAGATGCGCGCCTGTGTTCCCTGTCCGTATTTGATGCTTTCCGCATCATGCAGGAGCTGGTCACCGTGCCAGAAAACGAGCGCGAGGCCATGTTCTTCGGCGGTTTATTTGCCTACGACCTGGTGGCTGGATTCGAAGAGCTGCCTGCGCTTGAACAAGACAACAACTGCCCTGATTACTGCTTCTATCTGGCAGAAACGCTGCTGGTTATCGACCATCAGAAAAAAAACACCCGCATCCAGGCCAGCTTGTTCACGCCATCCGCCTCAGAAAAGCAGCGCCTGATTCAACGGGCTGCGCAGTTGAGCAAGCAAATGGAGCAGGAACCTGCGCCGCTGCCAGTGCAAAAAGTGGAACGCATGAGCTTTGAGTGCAACCAAAGCGATGAAGAATTTGGCGATGTGGTGCGCAAAATGCAAAAAGCGATTCGCATCGGTGAGATTTTCCAGGTGGTTCCTTCACGCCGTTTCTCACTGCCGTGCCCTTCTCCCCTCGCTGCTTACCAGACGCTCAAGAAGAGCAATCCAAGCCCGTACATGTTCTTTATGCAGGATAACGATTTCACCCTGTTTGGCGCATCGCCGGAAAGCTCGCTGAAATACGATGCCGCTTCACGCCAGATTGAAATCTACCCGATTGCCGGAACACGCCCACGCGGTCGCCGCGCAGACGGTTCGCTTGACCGCGATCTCGATAGCCGTATCGAACTGGAAATGCGCACCGACCATAAAGAGATGTCCGAGCATCTGATGCTGGTTGATTTGGCGCGTAACGACCTGGCAAGAATTTGTACGCCCGGCAGCCGCTATGTTGCCGACTTAACTAAAGTCGACCGCTACTCCTTTGTGATGCACCTGGTTTCCCGCGTTGTCGGTGAACTGCGTAACGATCTCGATGTGCTGCACGCCTATCGCGCCTGTATGAACATGGGCACGTTGAGCGGCGCACCAAAAGTTCGCGCCATGCAGTTGATTGCCAAAGCCGAAGGCGTGCGTCGCGGCAGCTACGGCGGAGCCGTCGGTTACTTCACCGCCCACGGTGATTTAGACACCTGTATCGTGATCCGCTCCGCCTACGTTGAAAACGGCATCGCTACCGTTCAGGCCGGTGCTGGCGTGGTGCTGGACTCCGTCCCGCAATCCGAAGCCGACGAAACCCGCAACAAAGCCCGCGCTGTACTGCGCGCTATCGCCACCGCGCACCACGCACAGGAGATTTTCTGATGGCTGACATTCTGCTGCTCGATAACATTGACTCGTTCACCTACAACCTGGCCGATCAGCTACGTGCGAACGGACACAATGTCGTCATTTATCGTAACCATGTTCCTGCGCAGACATTAATTGAACGCCTGGCAACCATGGACAACCCAGTACTGATGCTCTCTCCAGGCCCTGGCGCGCCTAGTGAAGCGGGCTGTATGCCTGAATTGTTAACGCGTCTGCGCGGCAAATTACCGATTATCGGTATCTGTCTGGGTCACCAGGCGATTGTTGAAGCCTACGGCGGCTATGTGGGCCAGGCGGGCGAAATCCTGCACGGTAAAGCATCGATTATTTCTCATGACGGCGAAGCAATGTTTGCCGGTTTGCCTAATCCGCTGCCAGTGGCGCGTTACCACTCACTGGTCGGGAGCAACATTCCGGCAGGGTTGACCATCAACGCCCATTTCGACGGCATGGTGATGGCGGTTCGCCACGATGCCGACCGCGTGTGTGGTTTCCAGTTCCATCCGGAATCTATTCTGACGACCCACGGTGCGCGTCTACTTGAGCAAACCCTCGACTGGGCGCTGCTAAAATTAAAACAGGCCAACACCCTGCAACCGATTCTCGACAAACTGTATCAGGCGCAAACCCTGAGTCGCGAAGAGAGCCACCAACTGTTTGCCGCAATCGTGCGTGGAGAACTGAAACCGGAGCAACTTGCAGCCGCCCTGGTCAGTATGAAAGTGCGCGGCGAGCATCCGAATGAAATCGCCGGTGCGGCTACCGCACTGCTTGAGGCTGCAGCGCCATTCCCAAGCCCGGATTATCCGTTTGCCGATATCGTTGGGACCGGCGGCGACGGCAGCAACAGCATCAATATTTCTACCGCCAGCGCCTTTGTTGCCGCCGCGGTGGGTCTAAAAGTCGCGAAACACGGTAACCGTAGCGTGTCGAGCAAATCAGGTTCTTCGGATTTACTGGCAGCGTTTGGTATTAATCTGGAAATGAGTGCCGAATCATCCCGCAAAGCGTTGGATGAACTGGGGGTCTGTTTCCTGTTTGCCCCGAAATACCACACCGGTTTCCGCCATGCGATGCCTGTGCGCCAGCAGTTGAAAACCCGCACCCTGTTTAACGTGCTAGGGCCGCTGATTAACCCGGCGCATCCGCAAATGGCGCTGATCGGTGTTTACAGTGCAGAACTGGTGTTACCGATTGCAGAAACGCTGCGCGTCCTGGGGTATAAACGTGCGGCTGTGGTGCATAGCGGCGGAATGGATGAAGTTTCCCTTCATGCCACCACCCAGGTTGCCGAACTGCACGACGGTGAAATTAAAAGCTATCAACTGGAAGCGACCGACTTCGGGTTACCGGCTTATCACCAGGATCAGCTTGCAGGCGGCACGCCGGAAGAAAACCGTGACATTCTCACGCGCCTGTTACAAGGTAAAGGTGAAACCGCTCATGAGTCAGCGGTGGCGGCAAACGTCGCGATGCTCATGCGTTTGCATGGGCAAGAAGATTTGAAAGCGAATGCTCAACATGTGCTGGAAGTGCTGCGTAGCGGCGCGGCCTACGACAGAGTCACAGCCCTGGCAGGAAGAGGATAAGTCATGCAGGAAACCGTATTAAAGAAGATCGTCGATGATAAGGCGATTTGGGTTGAAGCTCGTAAGCAACAGCAGCCCCTGGCTAGTTTCCAGAACAATATTGTCCCGGCAACACGTAACTTTTATCACGCACTGCAAGGCGCTCGCACCGCATTTATTCTCGAGTGCAAAAAGGCTTCACCATCAAAAGGCGTGATTCGTGATGATTTCGACCCGGCACGCATTGCGGGCGTATATAAGCACTACGCTTCCGCCATTTCCGTCCTGACGGACGAAAAATATTTTCAGGGAAGTTTTGATTTCCTGCGCATCGTAAGCGATATCGTCACGCAGCCAGTGTTGTGCAAAGACTTTATTATCGACGCGTATCAGATTCATCTGGCGCGTTTCTATCAGGCGGATGCCTGTTTGCTGATGCTTTCGGTTCTGAATGATGAACAATACCGCCAGCTCGCCGCCGTCGCCCACAGCCTGAATATGGGCGTGCTGACGGAAGTCAGTAATGAGGAAGAGCTGGAGCGTGCCATTGAACTGGGTGCCAAAGTGGTGGGCATTAACAACCGCGACCTGCGTGATTTATCTATCGATTTGAACCGTACGCGTGAACTTGCTCCGCGTCTGGGTCACGGCGTGACGGTTATCAGCGAATCAGGCATCAGCAATTACGGTCAAATTCGTGAGTTGAGCCATTTCGCTAACGGCTTCCTGATAGGTTCTGCCTTGATGGGCGAAGACGATTTAAACGCAGCCGTTCGCCGTGTCACGCTGGGTGAAAATAAAGTGTGCGGCCTGACTCGCCCTGAAGATGCCCGTGCGGCGTTTGAAGCGGGAGCCATTTATGGCGGGCTGATTTTTGTTCCTGCATCACCACGTTTTGTCAGCGATGAAACTGCCGCCTCCGTTATTGCAGGCGCACCGCTGAAATATGCGGGCGTGTTCCGTGATTCTCCGATTAATGACGTGGTAGAGAAAGCCGAGCGTTTCTCACTCAGCGCCGTCCAACTTCATGGCACTGAAAACCAGATTTATATCGATGGGTTACGCGCCAAACTTCCGGCTAACGTGCAAATCTGGAAAGCGTTAAGCGTGAAAGACAGCTTGCCTGCCCGCGATTTAAACCATGTCGACAAATACCTGTTCGACAATGGCCAGGGCGGCAGCGGCCAACGTTTCGATTGGTCACTCCTTGCAGGTCAGAATCTGGAAAACGTGATTCTGGCTGGCGGACTGGGCGCGGACAACTGTGTAGACGCGGCGAAAACGGGCTGCGTAGGTTTAGATTTCAACTCAGGTGTCGAAAGCGCACCGGGTATTAAAGATGCTAACAAGCTGGCAGCCGTCTTCCAGACGCTGCGGGCTTACTAAGGAAAATATCATGACTTTACTTAATCCCTATTTTGGCGAGTTTGGCGGCATGTATGTGCCGCAAATCCTGATGCCTGCGCTGCGTCAGTTAGAAGAAGCATTTGTTGCCGCGCAAAGTGATGCGGAGTTTCAGGCTGAATTTAACGACCTGCTAAAAAATTATGCCGGTCGCCCAACGGCGCTGACCAAATGCCGTAATCTGACCGAAGGGACAAAAACCACGCTCTACTTAAAGCGTGAAGATTTGCTGCACGGCGGTGCGCATAAAACTAACCAGGTACTCGGCCAGGCGCTGCTTGCTAAGAAAATGGGCAAAACCGAAATCATCGCCGAAACCGGCGCCGGTCAGCACGGTGTGGCTTCTGCCCTGGCAAGCGCCCTGCTCGGCCTGAAATGCCGTATTTATATGGGTGCGAAAGACGTTGAGCGCCAGTCGCCAAACGTGTTCCGTATGCGCCTGATGGGTGCAGAAGTGATCCCAGTGCATAGCGGTTCCGCCACGCTGAAAGATGCCTGTAACGAAGCGCTGCGCGACTGGTCTGGCAGCTACGACACCGCGCACTATATGCTCGGCACCGCGGCAGGCCCGCACCCGTTCCCGACTATCGTGCGCGAATTCCAGCGCATGATTGGGGAAGAGACAAAAGCGCAGATCCTCGAAAAAGAAGGCCGTCTGCCAGATGCCGTTATCGCCTGCGTGGGCGGTGGCTCTAATGCCATCGGCATGTTCGCTGATTTCATCAATGAACCTAAAGTAGGCCTGATTGGCGTTGAGCCCGCCGGGCACGGTATCGAAAGCGGTGAACACGGTGCGCCACTCAAACATGGCCGCGTCGGCATCTATTTCGGTATGAAATCACCGATGATGCAAACCGACGAAGGCCAGATTGAAGAGTCCTATTCCATTTCTGCGGGTCTGGACTTCCCGTCTGTAGGGCCGCAGCACGCGCATCTCAACAGCATTGGCCGTGCAGATTACGTCTCTATTACCGATGATGAAGCGCTGGAAGCCTTCAAAACGCTATGCCGCAAAGAAGGGATTATTCCGGCCCTGGAATCTTCTCATGCGTTAGCCCACGCGTTGAAAATGATGAACGAGAATCCTGAGAAAGAACAATTATTAGTGGTGAACCTCTCTGGCCGTGGTGACAAAGACATCTTCACCGTTCACGACATTTTGAAAGCGCGAGGGGAAATTTAATGGAACGTTATCAACACGCATTTGAACAACTTCAGGCTCGTAAGGAAGGCGCTTTTGTTCCTTTCGTCACGTTAGGCGACCCTTCTCCCGAGCAATCGCTGAAGATTATCGACACGCTGATTGAAGCCGGTGCCGACGCGCTGGAGCTGGGAATTCCCTTCTCCGATCCGCTAGCTGACGGCCCAACGATTCAAAACGCCGCCCTGCGTGCTTTTGCGGCGGGCGTAACGCCAACGCAGTGTTTTGAAATGCTGGCAGCAATTCGTCAAAAGCACCCAACTATTCCGATTGGCCTGCTGATGTACGCCAACCTTGTGTTTAGTCGTGGCATTGATGAGTTTTACGCTTTGTGCGCCAAAGTGGGTGTCGATTCGGTCCTGATTGCGGACGTGCCGATTGAAGAATCTGCGCCATTCCGCCAGGCCGCAATGCGCCATAATGTCGCGCCAATTTTCATCTGCCCACCGAACGCCGATGATGCACTGCTGCGCGAAATTGCCACGCATGGCCGAGGCTACACTTACCTGCTTTCACGTGCAGGCGTAACGGGTGCAGAAACGCGCGCGCAATTGCCGCTTCACCATCTGGTGGAAAAACTGACGGAGTTCGGCGCCGCGCCGTCATTGCAAGGCTTTGGTATTTCAGAACCGTCTCAGGTTAAAGATGCGATTTCTGCAGGTGCGGCCGGAGCGATTTCCGGTTCAGCTATCGTGAAGATTATTGAGAAGAATCTTGATAAACCCGATGTGATGTTAAGCGAGCTGAAAGCCTTTGCTCAGGCGATGAAAGCCGCGACACGCGCGGCTTAAAGAGAAATTTGTAGTGATATAATGTCGGGTGGCGCTTTCGCTTACCCGACCTACAAAATCCCGTCTCATTGGGTGGATAAAGGCAGCATCATCCATTTCATGTAAGGCTGGTCGCTCCAGCTTTTTTATCAGAAACGATAACCCGCCGAGAACATAAACACCCAAGGATCGATACGTGTGTTGATATTCTGCTGTTCGCCACCGGCTTTAAACTTCACTTCGGTGTCGATATCCATGTACCAGACGGACATGTTCAGCAGCCAGTTATCGTTGATTATATAATCCAGACCCACCTGACCCGCCGCTCCCCACGAATCCTTCACGCTAAGATCGGTTAATCCCGCATCTTTACCGGTCTGATTAAAATCTGCATCAAAGAATGTGGTGTAGTTGATACCCGCGCCAATGTACGGACGCACTTTACTTTTTGCATCACCAAAGTACCACTGTGCCATCAAAGTGGGTGGCAATTGCCGAACCGTTGCCAGGTCGCCAGTTGCACCTAAGCCCACGCGATGACGGAACGGTGTGGCTGCCAGCAGCTCAATACCGATGTTATCCGTCACCATGTAGTCGAAAGTCAGACCCAGTTGGGTATTGTTGCTGACGCTAAACCCGCCCATGCCCAACACATTGTCAGAACCTTCCGTTGGGCGCACGGTTGCCGTGCCCGCACGCATAAAGAACTCACCTTGTTGATGTGCTAACGCTTCACCTGACAAACAGGTTAATGCGAGTAACGCCACAGACAAATTTTTCATAGCCCTCTCCTTGTTATGGTTTTATAAGCGGGCAGAATATAACCATTAATGGGTATGATTTGATCTGGTCGCGATCACACTTCGCTGGCTAATTTAACATTTAATGATCTGGATTAATTTTTGGGCATTTTAGTTAAAATGGTAATAACACTACCCAGATCAGTTTTTTTTACTGACATTAACTTACTCAGCGCCTGACATCTTGTCGGTGCTAGTCACCGCCATCCAGTGTACAATTGGCCGCTGATTTTTAACCGAGCAATACCAAGGAGAGTGCATGTCTATCACGGCGGGTTCTGTGTACCGTGACACGGGGAATTTTCTACGCAATCAGTTTGTTACTGTTTTACTGATTGCATTGCTTTGTGCCTTTATTTCGGTTGTGATCGGTCACGCCTTTTCACCCAGCGAAGAACAAATGTCTATCCTTAGTGAGGGAGACAATTTATCGAATAGCGTTGGGCTATTTGACCTTGTGCAAAACATGACACCTGAGCAACAGCAAATGCTGCTCAAAGCCTCTGCAGCATCGACGTTTTCAGGTCTGATTGGCAATGCCATCCTCGCGGGTAGCATGTTGGTATTAATCCAGATGGTTTCTGCGGGCCAGCGCGTCAGTGCGCTTCGCGCCATTGGTACCTCTGCGCCAGTTTTGCCTAAAATCTTTATTTTGATGTTCCTGACCACCTTCCTGGTACAGATTGGCATCATGCTGATTGTGATACCGGGCGTGCTGTTAGCGATTCTGCTTTCATTTGCACCGGTTATGGTTGTTCAGGACAGAGCAGGCGTTTTCCAGTCTATGCGTAACAGTATGCGTCTGGCCTGGGGAAATATGCGCCTTGTGGCACCCGCGGTAATTAGCTGGTTGCTGGCAAAAACTGCACTCCTGATGCTTGCCTCTTCATTTGCGGCGCTTTCACCGGCGGTTGGCGCGGTGATTGCAAATACGATTAGCAACCTGATTTCTGCCGTGTTGCTTATCTATTTATTCCGTTTGTATATGCTGGTTCGCCAATAACATTCACTCCTCCTGAGCGATTTGTATCGCTCGGGAGTCATTTTACGGAACAGATTATGAAGCAGTTTCTCGACTTCCTGCCCCTGATTGTTTTCTTCGCATTTTATAAAATGTATGACATCTATGTGGCTTCCGGCGCATTGATCGTCGCGACCGGTTTTGCCCTGATCTACAGTTGGTATAAATTCCGCAAGCTGGAGAAAATGGCACTCATCACTTTCCTGATGGTGGCCGTTTTCGGCGGCCTGACGTTGTTCTTCCACAATGATGAATTTATCAAATGGAAAGTCACCGTGATTTACGGCCTGTTCGCCGCAGCTTTACTGATTAGCCAACTGGTGATGGGTAAACCTTTGATTCAGCGCATGTTAGGTAAAGAGATCTCTCTGCCGCAAAGCGTGTGGTCACGTTTGAACGTGGCGTGGGCGCTGTTCTTCATTATCTGCGGGGCGCTCAATATTTATGTGGCGTTCTGGCTACCACAAAGCGTCTGGGTCAACTTTAAAGTGTTCGGCCTGACGGCGGCAACCCTGGTGTTTACGCTGCTGAGCGGTGTCTACATCTACCGGCACATGCCGCAGGAAGAGAAATGAGTCTGGACAAACCGGCCGGGGAACTGGTACTGCGGACGCTGGCAATGCCGGCTGATACCAACGCCAACGGCGATATTTTTGGTGGCTGGTTGATGGCACAGATGGATATGGGCGGCGCGATTCTCGCCAAAGAAATTGCCCATGGTCGTGTCGTCACGGTGCGTGTCGACGGAATGACGTTCCTCAAACCTGTCGCAGTGGGGGATGTGGTGTGCTGCTACGCAAATTGTGTTAAGCGCGGAAACAGCTCCATCACCATCAATGTTGAAGTGTGGGTGAAGAAAGTCTCTTCCGAACCTATTGGACAGCGTTATAAAGCGACGGAAGCTATTTTCATTTACGTCGCCGTGGATAACGAAGGTAAACCGCGGCCTATCCCACGTTAATTTTGTCAACATAGTGTCGGGTGGCGCTTGCGCTTACCCGACCTATGAAAGGTGGTTGTAGGGCGGATAAGCGCAGCGCCATCCGCCATTTTGAAGTGAATTACTCCCCCGCTAAACCGCGATTTTCAAGCATCGGTTCGCTGTAAGGATCGTGACCTCGCCAGTCATTGTATAACGCTTTAAGCTCCTGGCTGTTTCCGCGCGACAAAATAGCATCCCTGAAACGCTGGCCGTTTTGCGCTGTCAATCCACCCTGCTCTACAAACCACTGGTACCCATCGTCCGCCAGCATTTGCGTCCAGATATAGGCGTAGTAACCCGCGGCGTAGCCACCGCCGAAGATATGGGCAAAATAGCTGCTGCGATAGCGTGGTGGTACCGCAGCAAGGTTGATGCGTTCCCCTTCGAGCGCCTGCGCTTCAAACTGCGCCACATCGTCAATCTCACTCTCCGCAGGCAAGCTATGCCAGTTCATATCCAGAAGGGCTGCGGCAAGCAGTTCCGTCATGTCGTAGCCTTTGTTAAAGCGCGCGGCACGGAATAACTTTTCTTTCAGCGCGTCGGGCATCGGTTCGGCGGTTTGGTAATGGCGAGCGTAGTTTGCAAAGACCTGCGGCTGGCGCGCCCAGTGTTCGTTAATTTGTGACGGAAACTCCACAAAATCACGCGGTGTGTTGGTTCCTGAAAGCGTTGCGTAACGCTGAGTGGCAAACAAGCCGTGCAAAGTATGACCGAACTCGTGGAACAGCGTAACGACATCATCCCATGAAATCAGCGCCGCTTCACCGACTGCCGGTTTGTTGTAATTGCAGACGTTATAGATCACCGGCGCACTATCAAAGAGCGTCGATTGCTCAACAAAGTTGCCCATCCATGCTCCGCCGCCTTTGCTGTCGCGGGCGAAGAAGTCTCCATAAAACAGCGCCATGCCGCGACCGTCTTTATCAAAGATCTCCCACACATGCACATCGTCGTGATAGACCGGAATATCAAAGCGTTCGACAAAATTCAGGCCAAACAACTGGCTGGCTGCCCAAAACACACCGTTGGCTAACACGTTATTGAGTTCAAAATAGGGTTTGATTTGCGCTTCATCGAGGTCGTACTTCGCACGCCTTACCTGCTCGGCATAAAACGCCCAATCCCAGGCTTCGGCTTTAAACCCGCCCTGCTGCGCGTCAATCACATTTTGAATATCGGCCAGCTCGCGTTGCGCACGCGCGGTGGCGGCAGGCACAATGTCACGCATAAATTTCAGGGCAGCCTGCGGCGATTGAGCCATCTGGTCGGCAATTTTCCAGGCCGCATAGTTTTCAAACCCTAACAATTGCGCCTGCTCTGCGCGAAGCAAAGCCAGACGAGCGACAATCGCACGCGTGTCGTGACTGTCATTTTGCTGAGTGCGGTCCCAGCCCGCTTTAAACAGTTTTTCACGCGTCGGGCGATGGCTCAAAGATTGCAGCGCAGGCTGTTGAGTGAAATTGAGCAGCGGAAGTAAATACTTTCCGTCCAGCCCTCTGTTTTTGGCGTGCTGCGCCGCCGCGGCGATTTCAGCAGGCGTTAACCCGTCCAGGTGCAGCACATCATCGACGATCAGAGCTGCGGCCTTATCTGCGGCATGAAGACGGTTATTAAACTGGCTACTTAGCTGCGCGGCTTCTTTATTGAGCACTTTGAGGCGCGCTTTCTTCTCTTCGCTCAACGTTGCTCCAGCGAGGGTAAAACTTTGCCACACCACTTCAACTAAACGCAGCGATTCGGCATCCAGGCCTAATGTATCCCGGCGCTGATAGACGTTATCCAGGCGCGCAAATAGCACAGGGTTAAGGCGCATTTCATCGGCCAGTTCAGCCAGTTCTGCGGCAAATTCTTCATCCAGTTGCTGCAAATAATCATTGGTATGCGCGGCAGTCATCGCGAAAAAAACGTGGGTGACGCGCCCGAGCATATGGCCGGTGTTTTCCAGCGCCAAAAACGTATTCTCGAAGGTCGGTTCAGCCTGGTTATTTGCTATCGCCGCGATCTCTTCGCGTTTAATCTGTTTGGCCTGGTCAAACGCCGGGCGGTAGTGGTTGTCATGAATATCGTCAAAATGAGGGGCCTGATACGGCAATAAACTGACGTGATAGAACGGGTTTTCCGTTTGCATGCTGCACTCCTGCTGACCGCAAAAGATAATTTATAGCTCAACAGACCATCATCTGTACCCTAAATAATTCACGTTGTGGGTAAACGACAAGCGCTGGCCCGAAGGGTAAGCCTCATGGACGAGGCTCATAATCCCCAACAACTTGAAGTATGACGGGTATACACAGAAATAATCTCAGCGGCAATGGCCACGGCAATCTCCGCCGGAAGTTTACCTTTTACATCCGGCAGACCAACCGGGCAACGCAACGTACTGAGTTGTTCAGCCGTGATCCCCTTTCCCGCCAGCCGATATTCAAAGCGCTGGCGTTTGGTATGCGAGCCAATGAGCCCCAGATAGCGATGATCGCCGCGTTTCAGTATCGCTTCGGTGAGTTCGAGATCGCGGGGATGATGATGGGTCATGACAATAAAGTAGCTTTGTGGATTCGCCGCTTTGACGGCATCCAGGGGATCGTCCACCTGCCAGGTTTTGACCCCTTTTGGCGCAGTCAGAAACATGGCGGGTCGCTCATCCACCCAGGTTATGTGACAGGGTAACGTCGAGAGCAGCGCCACTAGCGCTTGCCCTACATGTCCTGCACCAAAGACCATAATCTGCGGTTGCGGCTGAATCAGGGGTTCAAACAATACGGTCGTCATACCGCCGCAACACTGCCCAAGCCTTGCCCCCAGATTGAAATGCTCGGTATGCGGGAGAGATGTTTGCTGATCCAGCATCGCCCGCGCCATCGCAATACACTGGAACTCAAGATGGCCCCCGCCGATGGTAAGAAAAGTCTCTTCACGGCCAACAATCATTTTGGTGCCGCTGTTTCTCGGCACCGAGCCTTTGTCCGCCAGCAGAGTAAGTAGCACGCAGGGTTCACGACGCTCTTGCAACTGCATCAGAATGCGAATCCAGTCATCATTCATGCTGGCATCCCCAGAAAATACGTTCAGGTGTTGCGGGTGCATCAAGCTGTGGATGCGTCCGGTAATTCGTTACGCTTGCCACCGCATCCTGTAACGCGCACCACACGGAAATCCCCAACATAAATGGCGGCTCACCGACCGCTTTGGACCGATAAACGGTGTGCTGTGGGTTCACGTGGTTTTCCAGAAGATTAACGCGAAAATCGACCGGGGCATCGCTGATAGCCGGAATTTTATAGCTCATTGGGCTATCGGTCAGCAGCCGCCCTTTTTCATCCCACACCAGCTCTTCACAGGTCAGCCAGCCCACACCCTGCACAAATCCGCCCTCTATTTGCCCGATATCCAGCGCCGGATTTAGCGAGTTACCGACATCATGCAGAATGTCGGTGCGCAGCAGGCGATACTCGCCGGTAAGCGTGTCGACAATCACTTCGGAACAGGCCGCGCCGTATGAGAAATAATAGAACGGCTGCCCGCGCCCCGCAGCGCGATCGTAATGGATGCCTGGCACTTTGTAGAATCCGGTCGCTGAGAGCGGAACCTGGTTCAGCCACGCCAGGTTAGCGACCTCCGTGAAGCTTAAATGCCGCCCAGGGACTCTCACCACGCCGTTACGAAACTCCACCTGCCCGGGCTCACAATGATGTAGACGGCAGAGCATCTCCACCAGCCGTTCTTTGATGGTTAACGCCGCGATTTCTGCCGCTTTTCCGTTAAGATCTGCACCGGATGACGCCGCCGTCGGCGAAGTATTTGGCACTTTGCCGGTGTTAGTCGCGGTAACCTGAATCTGCTCCAGCGGAATTTGCAGAATCCCGGCGACTACTTGCGCCACTTTGGTGTTCAGCCCCTGTCCCATCTCCGTGCCGCCGTGGTTAAGTTGCACGGTGCCATCGGTGTAAATCAGGATTAACGCTCCGGCCTGATTGAGAAAACTTGAGGTAAAAGAGATGCCAAATTTCACCGGCGTCAGCGCCAGGCCACGTTTCAGCACCGGGCTTTGGCGGTTGAAGTCACTGATTGCGGCACGGCGATTGTGATAGTCGGCACTCGCCTCAAGCTGCCGTGTGATTTCCGGCATCAGGTTGTGTTCTACGGTTTGATGGTAGTGCGTGACATTGCGGTCGGTGTCGTCATAGTAATTGCGCTTGCGCACTTCCAGAGGGTCGAGGCCCAACTCACGAGCTATGTGATCCATTATCTGTTCGATGGCGACCATGCCCTGCGGCCCGCCAAATCCGCGATAAGCCGTATTCGATGCCAGATGGGTGCGGCAGCGGTAGCCGGTCACCCGCGCGTCGCCGAGGTAATAGGCATTATCGGCATGAAACATGGCGCGATCGCAGATCGATCCTGATAGATCCAGTGAATAACCGCAGTTAGCCGCCAGATCGATAACCACGCCGTTCAACATTCCCTCGTCGGTAAAACCCACGTCATAGCGCACAAAAAAAGGATGGCGTTTACCGGTAATACGCATATCGTCGCGGCGCGAGAGACGCATTTTTGCCGCCCGCCCCGTTAATGCGGCAACCAGCGCAGCATGGCAGGCGATCCCCGCCGCCTGCGTCTCTTTGCCGCCAAAACCGCCTCCCATCCGGCGCATATCGACGGTGACTTTATTCATCGTCACACCCAGCACCGAGGCCACCAGCTTTTGCACTTCGGTAGGATGTTGCGTCGATGACCATACAGAAACGCAGCCATCTTCCCCTAGCTGCGCAACGGCAATCTGCCCTTCGAGATAGAAATGCTCCTGACCGCCAATGTGAAATTGGCCTTGAATGCGATGCGCGGCTGTTGCTAGCGCCGAGTCAGCATCGCCGCGCTGGTGAATATGCGGTTCCTGGACGTAAAGTTCACGCCGTAAGGCTTCTTCGACGTCCAGCACCGGCTCAAGGATTTCATATTCGATGACGGCCTTGAGCGCTGCCGCACGTGCGGCCTCAGGCGTTTGCGCCGCTATCGTGAGCACAACCTGGCCGTGGTACTCCACGCAATCGCGAGCAAAGAGCGGGTCGCCTGGCGCCAGCGGGCCAATATCCAACTCGCCCGGCACATCCTGCCAGCTAAAAACACGCACTACGCCAGGCACGGTGTAACACGCGGAGGTGTCGATTTTCGTGATTCGCGCATGGGCATGTTGGCTTAGCACCGGGCAGAGATGTAACATTCCCGGCAGCGTCAGCTTATCGTCAATATATTCCGCTTTGCCGCTGACGTGTTTATCCGCGCTTTCATGCTTACGACTCTGGCCCGCGCTGCCGTTCATCTCCCGGAAAAATTGCTCGATCAATGCTTGTTCAGACAGGCGCACTGGATTAGTTGACATGGGTTTGGCCCTCCAGCGAATAGGTTTGCACTTCAAGCTCATTAAGCTGTTCGATTTGCTGGAGATAGAAACGTTTGAGGAGATTCTGCGCCACCGCCAGGCGATAGCGACCGGAGCCGCGAAAATCACTTAGCGGCTGAAAATCCTTCGCCAGCGCCTGACAGGCACGCTCCAGTATTTGGGAATCAAATAGCGAACCGAGAAGCGCCTGTTCAGTCTCTTTTGCCCGGGAAGGAATTGCCGCCATGCCCCCGAAGGCCAGCCGCGCTGTTGTCACAACCCCTCCGTCAATGTGCAGATTAAACGCGCCAAACACCGTGGAAATATCATCGTCACGGCGTTTTGAAATTTTCCAGGCGGTGAAAGTTGGGGAAATAGCGTCGCGTTCGATAATAACAGCGCTGATAAACTCGCCTGGCTGCAACGCAGTTTTACGGTAGCTCAGGAAGAATTGCTCAAGGGGCAGAATGCGCACGGCGTCGCCACAGCGCAGCTCGAGATTGGCATCCAACGCCAGTAACATCGGGGCGCAATCACCGATGGGCGAAGCGTTAGCGAGGTTTCCCCCAAGCGTTCCGTGGTGACGAATTTGCGGGGAAGCAAAGCGTTCAAGGGCTTGTGAAAATGCGGGGATAGGCGTTTGCAAAGCCGCCCGGCAAGCCTCTAATGTCGCCATCGCACCAATACGAATCTGCTTTTCAGTGACGTTAATCATTTTGAGTTCGCTCACCTGATTAAGGCCGATTATCAGCGGCAGAGTCTGGTATTGCTGGGTAATGGTTAATGCCAGGTCCGTGCCGCCTGCCAGCAAGCGAGCCTGCGGATGCTGCTGGTAGAGAGCCGCTAATTGCGCAATATTTTTTGGCAACAGGCAACGATTGGTCTGTGTTAACTCTGCCAGCTCCGAGTGTTGCAGCAACTTTAAACGCGCTACGGTTTGCGGTTCACTTTGAGTAAAGGTGTCGGGAGCAGCGCCGCTATTTTGCTGCATGGCCTCGATAATCGGCCGATAGCCAGTACAACGGCAGAGGTTTCCTGAAAGACCCATTTCAATCTCATGGCGCTGTGCGGCCCTGTTCGTTTTTTGCAGCGCAAAGCCTGACATCACAAAACCTGGTGTGCAAAATCCGCACTGTGAAGCGTGGCAATCCGCCATCGTCTGCTGAATCGGATGCAGTTTGTCGTCGTCTGCCAAATCCTCGACTGTCAGCAGTTGTTTGCCGTCGAGCTGGCTGATTAGCGTGATGCAACTGTTGGCCGTGTCGTAACGTAATTTATCGCCGTCTAGCTGGGCGATTACCACCGTGCAGGCACCACAATCGCCCGATGCGCAGCCTTCTTTGCTCCCGCAGCGTTGTTCACTCCCGCGCAGCCAGTTCAGCAAGGTGGTATTCGGGTCCACATCTTCGAGCGTTCTCAGTGTTTGATTGAGCAAAAATTGAATCATGCCGCGACCTCCAGCGTGCCGCGTTGCCACACGCATTTGCCGTTAACCCAGGTGTGCCAGATGTTGCGGTCGTCGCCGAGCGTCATCAGCACGAACAATTTTTCGAAGATATCCCGGCTATTGGTGTAACGCAGTTTTTGAAGCGGCGTTACCGCCAGATCCAGCACCACGAAATCCGCCTCTTTGCCTGGCAAGAAATTGCCAATTTTGTCGTCCAGGTCCAGAGCGTGCGCCCCGCCCAACGTGGCGTGATAAAACGCTTCGCTTGCGCACAGACGGTACCCTTGCAACTGCGCAACTTTGTACGCTTCCGCCAGGGTTTGCAGCATATTAAATGTGGTTCCAGCTCCAACGTCCGTGCCAATTCCCATTCGGATCCCCCGCTCATGACATTGCTTCAGATTAAACAGGCCGCTGCCGAGAAACAGGTTTGAGGTCGGGCAAAATGCTATGGATGATTCGGTGCGTTGCAGGCAGTCCCACTCGCACTCTTGCAGGTGAATGGCGTGCGCAAACACGCTGCGTTTACCCGTCAGGTGATAGTCATCATAGACGCCAAGATAACTTTCAGACTCCGGCCACAGGCTTTTTACCCAGGCGACTTCCTCGCTGTTTTCACTCAGATGGGTATGCAGCCAGGTATCGGGGAACTCTTCGCGCAGGGTTTGCACCGCCGCCAGTAATTTCGGCGAAGATGTTGGGGCAAAGCGTGGTGTGAGCGCATAGTTAAGGCGGCCTTTTTTGTGCCAGCGTTGAATTAACTCCCGGGTTTGCTGATAACTTTGTTCCGGCGTTTCGACAAGGTAATCCGGCGCATTGCGGTCCATCATGACTTTTCCGGCGATCAGGCGCATCGAGAGGTGTTCCGCAGCGCTGAATAGCGCATCTACCGACTGGGGATGCACGGTGCCGAAAACCAACGCGGTTGTCGTGCCATTACTCAGCAACTGGCTAAGGAAAAATGCCGACATTTTGGCGGCGTGCGAGCTGTCCTGATACTGGCTTTCCACCGGAAAAGTGTAGGTCTGGAGCCACTCCAGCAGTTGCTCGCCGTAGGCGCCAATCATCTCGGTTTGCGGGTAATGCAGATGGGTATCGACAAAACCGGGAATAATCAGTTTGCCGCGATAGTCGACATAATCACTTTCAGCGCGTAAATGTTTGCGCCCTTCTTCCCACGGCAACAACGCAACAATCGTCCCATTATTGAGAAATAGCAGCGCATCCTCATGATGACGGGCATTCGCCAGCAACTCATCCGGGCTCGTTCCGATGCGGGTGATATCAAAAAACTGGCCACGTAGCGCCTGCGTGTAATTAACTGTCATCGCCGTACCTGTAAGTGGTTTGTGAAGAATGAGTTAACTATTGCAATGTTGATGCCATGTTGAGATTTGAATTTAATCAGTTTTATAACAGTAGCTTAGATGGCATTTCGCATTGTTGCGCAACAAATGCGCAACTTATTCGCAAGCAAACGGTTGCCCGGTATCGCAATCGGTTGCTTTTGGGCTTACAGCAGGGGAATGTTAAAAAGAGAAAAATCGGCTGCACCAACAGGTCGCATAATTGTGTTTTTGCTGCACCAGTGATGCGCAACGACTGCCATACTAAAGTTCAATTATCACTAACAGCCTTAGCATGCTAAGGTATTACGACACAAAAAGCGTTGAGGAACAGTGAGATGATTATTCTGGTAACCGGCGCCACTGCCGGATTTGGTGAGAGCATTACCCGTCGTTTCGTACAGCAGGGCCATAAAGTGATTGCCACGGGCCGCCGTCAGGAACGTCTACAAGAACTGAAAGATGAGCTGGGTGAAAGCATCATTACGCTGCAACTCGATGTGCGTAACCGCGCGGCTATCGAACAAGCGATGGAACAGCTACCTACCGAATGGCGCAATATTGATGTGCTGGTGAACAATGCAGGCCTCGCGCTGGGCATGGAACCGGCTCATAAAGCTGACCCGGATGACTGGGAAACGATGATCGATACCAACAATAAAGGCCTGGTCTATATGACTCGCGCCGTATTGCCAGGTATGGTTGAGCGCAATCGCGGCCACATCATCAATATCGGCTCTACCGCAGGTAGCTGGCCTTATGCCGGTGGCAACGTGTATGGCGCAACCAAAGCGTTCGTGCGCCAGTTCAGCCTGAATCTGCGTACCGATCTGCATAAAACTGCGATTCGCGTGACGGATATTGAACCTGGTCTGGTTAGCGGGACTGAGTTTTCCAATGTGCGTTTCAAAGGCGATGATGATAAAGCCGGTAAAACCTATGAAAACGCCAATGCGCTGACGGCAGAAGATGTGACTGAAGCCGTGTGGTGGGTGGCAACCTTACCTAAACACGTCAACATCAACACCCTTGAAATGATGCCGGTTAGCCAGACGTTTGCGGGTCTTAGCGTTCACCGCGAAGGTTAACCGCTTTGCCCATACCCGAAAGGCTTTCAGGTATGGGCGACGATGCCAATAAATGTTAAATTTGCACCGTTCTTTCACGATAAGAAAAATTTAATGCTACCGTCAATTTTGCTCAATCCCACACAGCCCGTTAACCAACAAATCTACCGTATCTTGCGTAGAGATATTGTTCGCTGCCTGATTCCGCCGGGTACTCCGCTTTCTGAAAAAGAAGTGTCGATGCGGTTTGAGGTATCACGCCAGCCGGTACGCGAAGCCTTTATTAAACTGGCGGAAACGGGGCTGGTGCAGATTCGTCCGCAGCGCGGTACTTACGTTAATAAGATTTCTGTCAGCCAGGTGAAAAATGGCTGTTTTGTTCGCGAAGCGATTGAACGTGCCGTGGCGAAACGCGCAGCAAGTATGGCGACAGATGAACATTTTTATATGCTGGAGCAATTGCTGAATCAGCAGCGTACGGCGATTGACCGCAACCAACTGGATGATTTTTTCCAGTTAGACGACGAGTTTCACCAACAGCTAGCGCTGGTTGCCGATTGCCGCCTGGCGTGGGATACCGTAGAGAATATTAAAGCGACGATGGATCGGGTGCGGTATATGAGCCTTGATCATGTTTCCCCGCCTGAGATGTTGCTTTCCCAGCATTACGATATTTTTGAAGCGTTAAAACGCCATGATGAAGACGGTGTTGACCAGGCGATGTATCGCCATTTGCATGAAATTAGCCAGTCAATATTATTGATTCGCAAAGAGAAGAGCGACTGGTTTAGCGAAGAGTAAATTTGAAATACTGCGCGTGGCGACCTGCATTCGTAGGTCGGATAAGCGCAGCGTCATCCGACATTTTCATCTGTAACAACAGCGTAAACGGTGGATGTCGCTCACGCTAATCCACCCTACGAAACCACAAATTTAGAACCTGGCGACTGTCGCTTTCGCGCCGTTTTCACGTAACATCAGGTAAGATTCAATCACCTGATTAACGAATTTCGCATTCGCAGGCAGGTCTTCACCAAAGATGGTTTTCAGCGCAAGCAAGGCTTTAACGCGACTTTCCCCTTCTTTGCTCCCGGCAACGGCTTGCTGAATAGCTGGCAGTAGCGGATCGCTCACTTCAATTGCCGCGCCCTGCTCATCCACACCGCCGACATAACGCATCCAGCCCGCCACACCGAGCGCCAGCAGATCAAACTTGCTGCCGTTTGCCAGATGCCAACGGATGGAATCTAACCAACGCTGTGGCAATTTCTGGCTACCGTCCATCGCGATTTGCCAGGTCCGGTGACGCAGCGCTGGGTTGGTGTAACGCGCAATCAGTGAATCAGCATACTTCGCCAGGTCAACGCCCTGCACTTTTAAGGTTGGCGCTTGTTCTTGCAGCATTAAGGCGTGGGCAGTACGACGATAGTTTTCATCCTGCATACACTCAGAAATATGCTGATAACCGGCCAGGTAGCCAAGATAGGCGAGGAATGAGTGGCTGCCGTTCAACATGCGCAGCTTCATCTCTTCATAAGGCAGGACATCTTTAACCAGTTCGGCACCGGCTTTCTCCCACTCCGGGCGGCCAGCAACGAAATTATCTTCAATCACCCACTGGCGGAACGGTTCGCAAGCCACGGCGGCAGGGTCAGCAACGCCTGTTGCCTGGGCAACTTGCTCCAGCGTTTCAGCCGTGACTGCCGGAACAATACGGTCAACCATGGTAGATGGGAAAGTGACGTGGGTTTCAATCCATGCTGCCAACTCAGGGTTTATCGCCTGCGCGTAAGCGGTAATAACGTTGCGGGTAACGTGGCCGTTTTCCGGCATGTTGTCGCAGGACATAACGCTAAAAGCAGGAAGCCCAGCGGCTTTGCGGCGAGCCAGCGCTTCTACAATCACGCCTGGTGCGGATTTTGGCTGCTGCGGATTTGCGAGATCGTGTGCAACTAACGGGTGATCCAACAAAATGGTGCCGGTGGCTGGCGTATGGCAATAGCCCTTTTCTGTCACGGTTAAAGAAACAATTGCAACTTCTGGCTGAGTCATAGCGGTAAACACCGCTTCCAGGCCATCAACCTGCGCATGAATAGCGTTTTTCACCACGCCTACGACGCGGCAATGCCAGGCGTCGGCAGACATTTCTGCCACGCTATAGAGGTTGTCTTGCTGTTTCAAATCAGCAATTTGCTGCTCACCGCCAATCAAATTGACTTCACAGTACCCCCAGTCGCTACCGTGTTCGTTGGCCAGAATGTCGGCGTAAACCGCCTGATGGGCGCGATGGAATGCACCAAAACCAAGATGAACGATGCGGGATACCAGTTTGCTACGGTCATATTTTGGGAGAATAGCTTTTGCAGATAAGAGCTTGTTTTCCATTTTAAAACTCGCTGTGTAGTAACATGGGGACCGCTACAGACTACCTGCTATGGTAGTCTGCATATTGATTTGCATTAAACTTTAGCGCTTTTGGTATGACACAAGAAAAAAGATGTATGACAACTCACATTTTCATCATGCCGCTTTTCAGCGAGAACTTGCCATGAGAGGTGTTTCTGTTTTCGGCTGTTTGATAACAAAGAAAACAAGAATCGCACCGAGTGCCGCCACGCCCCCCGCCAGCACGAATGCGCTATCGAATTTACCCGTGTTTTGCACGATATAACCCGTAACGATTGGGCCGATGATGCCGGAAATGCTGCCAATTAGATGAATGAATCCGCTGACACTCCCGATGCGTGTTTTGGTGACTACATCCTGAATGATCGCCCAATAGATTGAACCGGTGACATAAAGGAAGAAAATAGAAACAGACATCAGTAGCACTGCAGGAATAACCTGGCTGACAGAGCCGGCGAGCGCGACACAAATGGCTGCAGCTAATAAACAAACCACTAAAACGATTTTTCGGGATAATAATAATTTGCCCGTCATGCGAAGTATGGCATCTGAAATTACACCGCCTAACGCCAACCCGACAAAACCTACAATCCATGGAATAACGGTAGTAATACTCATCTCTTTAATATTCAGCCCGTGCGCCTGGACCAAATAAGAGGGAAACCAGCTCAGGAAGAAAAACAATATGTAGTTGTAACAAAAGAAGGCAAAGGCGGTGACCAAAATAATCGGCTGCTTCAGATAGTAACCAAGATTATGCCCTGCACTATCGTTATCCAACTCATTAGCTTCACCGTTATTTTGAGCTTTAAGAGCGGCAATCAACTCACGTTCTTGCGCACTAACCCGGCGACTTTTCTCGGGATTATCAGCAACGATAAAGAACCACACCAGCATCCAGACAATACCGATACCGCAGATAATCATAAAAGCAGGACGCCAGCCAAATGCCAGCGCCAGGTAACCGACAATCGGGCCTGCCACCGCACCGCCCAATGGCGAACCCGCGCTCAGTAAGCCAACGGCCGTTGCAGCCTGCTTTCGAGGAAACCAGCCATTAATCATCTTATTGGCTGAAGAACAGATGGGGCCTTCTGCCATACCAAACAGCACACGTAAAATTAGCATCGACCAGAATCCGGTGGCCAGTGCCGTCATACCACAGAAGATGGACCACATTCCTACCGCACATCCCAGGACAATCATCGGCCCAAATTTATCAACGGCCAACCCGCCGATAAAATTAAATAATGCATATCCAAAGAAGAAGCTGCCGAATATCATGCCGAACTCTTCGGCATTAATGGAAAGATCCTTTTCAATCATGGGTAAGGTTATCGATAAAGCCACTCTATCGAGATAGTTAATCATGTAAACCAGGAATAAGAGAAACACAATTACCCAACGTAAATTCTTAGCCATAAAAACTCCGTCATTTATAATAAGTGTTGTGTGGGTACATCTATAGCCAGGGGCTATTTAATAACGCATCAGAACTTCAACAATACTTTGCAGCACTGTTTCTGGTCTTTCTCAAATAGCTCCATGGCCTCGATCACTTGGATATAAGGATATTGGTGGGTAATCAACTTCTCCGGTTGGATTTTGCGTTCAGCCATCCAGCTAATTACCAGCGGGAAGCGATTACTGTTTAAACGCGAACTGTAAATAGTGAGTTCTTTGCTGGTTATTGCCTGTTGGCTTAAAACGCACGGTTCGGAAGAAAATCCCATAATGCCAATTCGTGCCGCCGGTGAAGCCAGACCAATAGCTTCCGGCAGAATCGAAGGATGGCAGGCAGCATCAATAATTAGCGTTGGGCGGATAGCGAGTTTTTCCAGCTCGGTTTTCAAATCAAGGTTTGTGTTATTAATTACGCGGTCTGCACCGTTGGCTTTTGCCATCTCCAGCCGTTCATCGATTCGGTCGACCACAATGATCTCTTTTACGCCGTATACACCGCGCAAAGCCTGAATCGACGTTAGCCCCATCGGCCCTGCGCCGTAGACAAGTGCGGTATCAAGCGGGCCCGGTTTCATCTGAGCGCAAATGTTTGCCGCAATGGTAAACGGCTCCACCATAGTGGCTTCGTTATCCGGAATTGAGTCCGGGACAACATGCGCATTTTTAGCCGGTAAGGTGACATATTCGCTAAAACCACCGTCGCGGTGTACGCCGATGACCTGAAGTTCTGCACAAACGTTTGGCCGCCCGACTAAGCACGGGTAACAGTGCCCGCAGCTCACAACCGGATCCCCCACCACGCGCTCACCAATGCGCGATGTTTCAACGTCTTCCCCCACCGCATCAATATGCCCAAAAAACTCATGCCCAATAACGCGCGGATAGCGTGCAAACGGATTGTGACCGCGATAGATATGCACGTCAGAGCCGCAAATTCCGGCGCTGGCAACGCGAATACGCACTTCGCCCTTCTGCGGATGTGGAACAGGGCGCTCTTCAATCACCAGTTTTTCTGGTTGCTGCACGGTTATGCTTTTCATGTTTATCTCCGGTTACCAGTTCCACAAAGTGCCATCTTCTAAGCGAGCTACCGGCAAATAAGCAGGTTCGTAGGGATATTTCGCGGCCAGTTTTTCATCGAATTCGATGCCAAGCCCTGGCTTATCGCCCGGGTGCATATAACCGTTATCGAACGTCCAGTTATGCGGGAAGACTTCCAGCATTTGTTCGGAATAGCCCATATATTCCTGCACACCAAAGTTCGGCACCCATAAGTCAAAGTGCAGCGCGGCGGCCATGCAGACGGGCGAAAGATCGGACGGGCCATGTGAACCGGTGCGAACCTGATAAAGCGAGGCAAAATCAGCAATACGACGCATCCCGGTAATGCCGCCCGCATGGGTAATGGTGGTGCGGATGTAATCGATAAGCTGCTCTTCGATAAGCTGTTTGCAGTCCCAGATGCTGTTAAACACTTCACCGACGGCGATTGGCGTGACTGTATGCTGGCGAATCAGACGGAAACATTCCTGGTTTTCGGCGGGCGTAGGATCTTCCATCCAGAACAGGCGATATTGCTCGATGCTTTTGCCAAAGCGCGCGGCTTCGATTGGCGTCAGGCGGTGGTGCATGTCGTGTAACAGATGTTCGTCAAAACCAAATTTGTTACGCACGGCCTCAAACAATTTCGGAGTGAAATCGAGGTATTTTTCCGTCGACCATAACTGCTCTTCTGGCCAGTCGCCTTTGGTTGCCGGTTCGTAAGCCAGCCCCTTGCCTTTTGCCATACCGTAGGTGGTTTTCATTCCCGGCACGCCGCATTGCACACGAATAGCTTTGAAGCCCATCTCTTTATGGCGCGCGTAATCTTCCAGCACGTCATCGATGGAATGACCGGTGGTGTGACAATAAACCATCACCCCTTCACGGGATGCTCCGCCCAACAACTGGTATAGCGGCATGTTGGCAGCTTTCGCTTTGATGTCCCACAGCGCCATGTCGACGGCTGAAATCGCTGACATAGTTACAGGCCCACGACGCCAGTAAGCGCCTTTATAGAAAAACTGCCAGATATCTTCGATGCGGTGTGCATCGCGGCCGATGAGCTGCGGGCAAACATGATCT
This sequence comes from Buttiauxella gaviniae, assembly GCF_040786275.1. Lineage (NCBI taxonomy): Bacteria > Pseudomonadati > Pseudomonadota > Gammaproteobacteria > Enterobacterales > Enterobacteriaceae > Buttiauxella > Buttiauxella gaviniae. The sequence goes on along the minus strand of NZ_JBFMVT010000002.1, from coordinate 4,087,277 downwards.
TCTAAATACGATGCAACCGGTAATTCACGTCCATTTAAGGTGGCATCACCCAGGCCGGTTAAACCCTCGTCGGTGGTGATTTTCAGCGTGACAAAGTTACGCCCGGGGCAAGTCACAAATACTTCTGCTTTGATAATTTTCATTAAGGTTTCCTTACAACACATCAGATCATTCGTCTTCAATGAGGAAGAAGTTAGCCCTGGCACAACTACCATACAAGTATGTGAATTGAATTTTATCGGGCTGAGTCACAATTATTTTGTGGCTCTTGCAGAACGTTGCATCATGATCGGGAAGGAAGAGAGATGACTTGGGAGGGGAAAAGAAACTCATCAGGCCCCAGCCAACCGGCAACAATAATCCGCATGCCACAAAAGACAGCCGATAATTTAAGCCAGCGCCATTACAAAAAAGAGTAAGGTTGTTTTGTTCATATTGAACGTTGTCTGGGATAATGGGGTCAATCAGTGGGCTCGCTGGAATGCACCACTCAGCATGATATATTTACTTTAACAAAGTGCTTCACCCTAAAAAGGAAACCGCCATGAACACAATCCTTCGCAAACGTCTGTCTGTGGCCATTATGCCATTGGCGTTATTGCTGAGTGCTTTTGCGTTTGTTCAACCTGTTCACGCTCAGACTGACAAGCTGATCATTGAATCGGGTGACAATGCGCAAACTCGCCAGGATGCGGCGATGGACAAAGAGCAATGGAATGACACGCGCTCTCTACGTCAGAAAGTGAACAAACGTGCAGAAAAAGAGTGGGATAAAACGGATACCGCTTTTGATGCCCGCGATAACTGCCAGAAAAGCGCCAACGTTAACGCTTATTGGGAACCCAATACCCTGCGTTGCCTGGACCGCCGTTCTGGTCGCGTTGTCACCCCATAATTCTGCGATGTAAAAATAAGGCTTCTTTTAACGAGAAGCCTTATCTATCAGGAAAGGAACTCATATGCCCCACGACTTACAAATCAAACTTCGCCCGCTTGAGCGCGAAGATCTCCGTTTCGTCCATCAACTGGACAACAATGCAAGCGTGATGCGTTACTGGTTTGAAGAACCTTACGAGGCGTTTGTCGAACTCTCCGACCTGTATGACAAGCACATTCACGATCAAAGTGAGCGCCGCTTTGTTATCGAATGCAACGGTGAAAAAGCGGGCCTGGTGGAATTGGTTGAGATTAACCACGTTCACCGTCGCGCTGAGTTTCAGATTATTATTTCCCCTGATTACCAGGGCAAAGGCCTTGCCACCCGCGCCGCGAAACTCGCGATGGATTACGGGTTTATGGTGCTAAATCTCTATAAGCTGTATTTGATTGTTGATAAAGAGAATGAGAAAGCCGTGCACATCTATAAGAAGCTGGGCTTTATGGTTGAAGGCGAGTTAATCCACGAATTCTTTATTAATGGCGAATACCGCAACACCATCCGAATGTGTATTTTCCAGCATCAGTATCTGGCGGGGCATAAAAGCGCGGGCAGCCTGTTAAAACCGACCGCGCAATAAATGCAGCGCTCACCGCGAAATAACCCGGTGAGAGCCAGTTAAATCGCGTTACGCCAGGTTCAGCGTAGCGCGATGTTTCGCAGATTCCATTCCAAGCTCTATCATTTCCATCACCTGGATGGCCTGCGCCGCCGGAACCGGGTTTTCACCGTGGCCGGTAAGTGCGTCACGAATCCCCGCGTAGTACGCCGGATAGTTACCTGGCACCGTCAGCAACGTTTGTTCGGCCATGACATCACCCTGCGCAAGGGTTAACACGCCATCACGCATGTCATAACCCCAGTCTTCCTGCGGCAGACGCTCGCCCGCTTTCAGGCGGTCTTCCTGCGGATCAAGGCCGTATTTGATGTAGCTTCCGCGCGCGCCATGCACGATATAGCGCGCCGTTTCCGCCGCCGCAAGTAAAGTGCCATGCAAAACGACACGGCGTTGCGGATACGCTAATACGGCGTGGAAGTAGTCAGTGGCTTGCGCACCCGGACGCAATTGGCCCAGGTCCACGGTCAGGCTTACCGGTAAACCGAACAGATTTAGCGCCTGGTCGATAAGATGGGGTCCTAAGTCGTACCAAATACCGCTTCCTACACCGGCCTGCTCGCGCCAGCGGTTACGAACCTGCGGGCGATAACGATCAAAGTGAGATTCAAAGTACGCCACTTCGCCTAACGTACCGTCTGCCAACAGCGCCTTCAGCGTTAAGAAATCGCTATCCCAACGGCGGTTATGGAATACCGAAAGCAATAACCCACAGCTTTTCGCCAGCGCATCCAGTTCGCGTGCCTGTGACAACGTCACGGTAAAGGGCTTATCGACAACGACATGCTTGCCCGCTTCCAGCGCGGCTTTCGCCAGCGGAAAGTGTGTATCGTTTGGTGTGGGGATGACAATCAGGTCGATATTGGGGTCGTTAAACAGATGATGAGGATCGGAGACCACCGGCATGTTTGGCCAGTCAGCATGAACTTTCGTGGCATCGCTGCTGGAAACGCTGGCCAGAACCATGCCCGGCGTACCCGCAATTAAAGGTGCATGAAACGTTTTGCTGGCGTAACCGTAACCGATCAGTCCGACACGAATGTTATCACTCATTTGCTTTCCTCATTATTTTGGACGGCCTATTGAATACCATCCCACTGATTGTAACAACTGGTAATTATATTGTTGCGATCTCGTTGCTCATTCGCTCAGCGTCCATCAATCTGGTGCTCCGGGAGAGATTGCCGGGCATCTCGCGGGTAGCAAAGCGCTGAAAATCCCTTATAATCCTCCCGCCTTATGATTCGCATAAGGAAAGTCTCATTCTTTTCGGGAGAGAACATGGCAACGACACAAGTTTCCACGCAAGCACCGCGTATCGCAGGCTGGCTTCTTGCCCCTCTCGCCTGGCTATTGATGACGCTGCTCAGTAGCAGTATTGCCCTTGCCATTTATCTTATGATGCTCATCTCCCCAGAAAGTCATCGACTGATGAGCGCGCAAGGCCCCAAAATGGTGCTGTTCTGGTACACCTCGATTGCCTGCGCAATCGCTATGTGGGGTTATACCGTTTGGCTGACTGTCGCCTTCTTTAAACGCCGTAAGAATGTGGTACGTCATTATATTCTTTGGTTATTGCTGTCGGTGTTGTTAGCGGTTAAAACCTTCGCGTTCTCACCGGTGAGTGACGATCTGGCATTGCGTCAGTTGATGTTCCCATTGTTGGCCGCCGCCTTGTTGGTTCCCTACCTCAAGCGTTCGAGCCGCGTGAAGCAGACGTTTATCAATCCGTAATAACCTTATAAACGCCCCGTTGTCGTTATTGTTCTCCTGGACGATAATAGGCGGCTTTTTTTGTTTCAGGTCCTATTCATGACAGATTATTTGCTGCTCTTTGTTGGTACGGTGCTGGTCAATAACTTCGTATTGGTGAAGTTTCTTGGCCTGTGCCCGTTTATGGGCGTTTCCAAAAAACTGGAGACGGCTATCGGCATGGGGCTTGCGACCACATTCGTTCTGACGCTGGCTTCTATTTGCGCATGGCTGATTAATGAGCTGGTGCTTATTCCGCTCGATTTAGTCTATTTGCGTACGCTGGCGTTTATTCTGGTTATTGCCGTTGTAGTGCAATTTACCGAAATGGTGGTTCGCAAAACCAGCCCGGCACTCTATCGCCTGTTGGGTATCTTTTTACCGCTGATTACCACTAACTGTGCGGTGCTTGGCGTGGCATTACTTAACATCAATCTCGGCCATAACTTCCTGCAATCGGCACTTTATGGCTTCTCGGCTGCGGTCGGCTTTTCACTGGTCATGGTGCTTTTTGCCGCCATTCGTGAACGGCTGGCGGTTGCTGATGTACCCGCACCTTTTCGCGGTAACGCCATCGCACTGATCACCGCAGGCTTGATGTCTCTGGCGTTTATGGGCTTTAGCGGGTTGGTGAAGTTCTGATGAGCACGATTTGGATTGCTGTTGTTGCGCTGAGCCTGTTGGGCCTGGCATTCGGTTTGATTCTGGGTTATGCCTCACGCCGTTTTCGTGTCGAAGAAGACCCGATTGTCGATAAAATTGATGAGCTGTTACCGCAAAGCCAGTGCGGGCAATGCGGCTACCCGGGCTGCCGCCCTTACGCGGAAGCCGTCGGGAATCAGGGCGCAAAAATTAATCTTTGCGCACCCGGCGGCGAAGCCGTAATGCAAAAAATTGCCACATTACTTAACGTCGACCCGCAGCCAATTGAAGGCGATGCGCAGATGTTAGAGCCTGTGCGAATGCTGGCGGTTATCGACGAAGCCAACTGCATTGGCTGCACCAAATGTATTCAGGCCTGTCCGGTAGATGCCATCGTCGGTGCAACCCGCGCGATGCATACCGTTATTAGCGACCTTTGCACCGGATGCAATTTATGTGTCGACCCATGCCCTACTCGCTGTATTGAGTTACGCCCGGTCGAAACCACCACAGAAAGCTGGAAGTGGAATCTTCAAACCATTCCGGTTCGTATTATTCCGGTGGAGCAACATGCTTAATTTTTTCAAACGCTTTAATAAAGACAAAATTTGGGATTTCGACGGCGGCATTCATCCGCCAGAGATGAAAACCCAGTCAAACGGCACACCTTTGCGTCAGGTTCCGTTGCCGAAAAAGTTGATAATGCCGCTCAAACAGCATATTGGTGCTGAAGGCGAACTGTGCGTTAAATCCGGCGATTATGTGCTGCGAGGCCAACCCTTGACCCACGGGCGTGGTCGCATGCTGCCTGTTCACGCTCCAACATCCGGAACGGTCACCGCGATTGCGCCTCACTCTACGGCCCATCCCTCCGGCCTTTCAGAGCTAAGCGTGATTATTGAAGCCGACGGTGAAGATAAATGGATTGACCGCGACGGCTGGCACAACTATGCCTCACGCAGTCGCGAAGAATTAATCGAGCGCATCCATCAGTTTGGCGTTGCGGGCTTAGGTGGCGCAGGTTTCCCGACCGGCAATAAATTGCACGGCGGCGGCGACAAAATCGACACGCTGATTATCAATGCCGCCGAGTGCGAGCCATACATCACCGCTGACGATCGCCTGATGCAGGATTGCGCCGCGCAAATCATCGAAGGCGTACGCATTCTCGCGCATATTTTACAGCCGCAGCGCGTGTTAATCGGTATTGAAGATAATAAACCGCAGGCAATCTCTATGCTGCGTGCGGTGCTGTGCAACACCCACGGTATTGAACTGCGGGTGATCCCTACCAAATATCCATCCGGTGGCGCAAAGCAGCTCACGCAAATTCTGACAGGTAAACAAGTTCCGCAGGGCGGACGCTCCTCGGATATTGGCGTGTTGATGCAAAACGTCGGTACCGCGTTTGCGGTAAAACGCGCCATTATTGACGGAGAGCCGTTAACCGAGCGCGTTGTCACCCTCACGGGCGGCGCGGTGCAGCAGCCTGGCAACGTTTGGGCTCGACTGGGCACACCTGTAAGCCATCTTCTTGAGTATGCTGGATTCCGCGCAGGACACGATCAGCAAGTGATTATGGGCGGCCCGTTAATGGGCTTTAGCCTGCCGTGGCTTGATGTCCCGGTGGTGAAGATCACTAACTGCTTGCTGGCTCCTTCTGCCAATGAGATGGGAGAGCAACAAGAAGAGCAGAACTGCATTCGTTGCAGCGCCTGCGCCGACTCTTGCCCGGCAGATTTGCTCCCGCAGCAGCTTTACTGGTTTAGCCGCGGCCAGCAGCACGATAAAGCTCAGGCTCATAACCTGAAAGACTGTATCGAATGTGGGGCCTGCGCCTACGTTTGCCCAAGCAATATTCCGCTGGTGCAGTATTTCCGCCAGGAAAAAGCAGAGATCCGCGAAATCCAGCTGGAAGCAAAACGTACAGCAGAAGCAAAAGTGCGCTTTGAAGCACGCCAGGCGCGTCTTGAGCGTGAGAAAGCTGCTCGGCTTGAGCGCCATAAACAAGCTGCGGTTCAGCCAACGGCGAAAGATAATGACGCTATCCAGGCCGCACTCGCCCGGGTGAAAAGCAAAAAAGCGCAGAGTGAAGAGCCCATTATTATCCGTGCCGGTAGCCTGCCAGATAATCAGCAGGTGATTGCTGCACGCGAAGCGCGTAAAGCGCAGGCCCGCGCACGTCAGGCTGAAAAAGAGGCCCAGGAAACTGTTGCCGAAACCGCCGCAAGTGACCCGCGTAAAGCCGCTGTCGAAGCCGCTATTGCACGAGCGAAAGCACGTAAAGCCGCTCAGGCCGGTGAATCTGAGCCGGTTGCTGACAATGCACCTGTCGAAACGGTCGACCCACGTAAAGCCGCTGTCGAAGCAGCTATTGCTCGCGCTAAAGCGCGCAAAGCCGCTCAGGCAGAACAACCATCTGCAGTAGAAACTGCCGAAGAAGAAGATCCACGCAAAGCTGCGGTTGCCGCGGCTATCGCCCGCGTTCAGGCACGAAAAGCAGCGCTTCAAATGGCATCAGAGGAATAAATGGTTTTTAAGTTAGCAAGCTCCCCTTATACCCATAACCAGCGCAGCACATCGCGTATCATGCTGCTGGTGACCTGGGCTGCATTGCCGGGAATGGCAATGCTCTGGTATTGGTTCGGCTGGGGCAGTCTGGTGCAAATCGCATTGGGTATTCTGACGGCCATTGCCGCAGAACTGCTGGTGCTTAAACTGCGTAAGCAACCGCTGCGCATTCTGGGTGACAACTCTGCCGCGTTAACCGGCCTGCTATTGGGCATCAGTATTCCCCCGCTAGCCCCATGGTGGATGGTGATTCTGGGTACCGTTTTTGCGGTAATCATCGCAAAACAGCTTTACGGCGGGCTTGGGCATAATCCATTTAACCCGGCAATGGTCGGTTACGTGGTATTGCTTATTGCCTTCCCGGTGCAGATGACTTCCTGGCTACCTCCCCATTCACTGGCTGCCACGGTGCCGGGTTTTACCGATTCGCTGCATGTGATTTTCTCTGGCACAACGATGGCTGGCGACACCATGCCGCAGCTTCGCATGGGCGTGGACGGCATAAGTCAGGCCACACCGCTGGATACCTTTAAAACCGGCCTTCGCGCCGGGCATTCTGCCAGTGACTTGTTACACGCGCCTATCTACAGCGGCGTGCTGGCGGGAATTGGCTGGCAGTGGGTAAATCTGGCGTTCCTTGCGGGCGGCATTTTTATGGTGCTAAAAGGCGCTATTCGCTGGCATATTCCGGTTAGTTTCCTGGTATCGCTTGCAGTGTGCGCCACTTTAGGTTGGATATTCACTCCTGAAAAATGCGCATCTCCGGTGATTCATCTTTTCTCCGGCGCGACCATGCTAGGTGCATTTTTCATTCTTACCGATCCAGTAACCGCCTCGACGACGAATCGCGGGCGGTTAATTTTCGGTGCTTTAGCGGGCCTGCTGGTTTGGCTGATTCGCACCTACGGCGGTTATCCCGATGGCGTTGCCTTCGCCGTTTTGCTCGCCAATATTACCGTGCCGCTAATTGATTACTACACTCGCCCACGTGCTTATGGGCATCGCTAAGGAATCGTCATGCTGAAGACAATGCAAAAACATGGCGTAACCCTGGCGCTGTTTGCCGCTCTGGCAACGGGCCTTACGGCGGTGGTGAATGCGCTGACAAAAGACACTATTGAGCAGCAGGCTATCGCGCAGCAAAAACTGCTGTTCGATCAGGTCATCTCCTCCGATATGTACGACAACAATATTCAGGCCAGCTGCGTTAGCGCCAAAGACTCCCCGTTAGGCAAAGGTGAACGCCATATTTATGTTGCCCGCAAAGGCAGTGAACCTGTGGCTGTAGTGATGGAAGCTACCGCTCCTGACGGTTATTCCGGCGCCATTCAACTGCTGGTAGCAGCAGATTTTAACGGTAAAGTTTTGGGTTCGCGCGTCACCGAACATCATGAAACGCCGGGCCTGGGCGATAAAATCGAAACGCGACTGAGCGACTGGATCACCCATTTTTCGGGTAAAACCATTCAAGGTAGTGATGATCCGACCTGGGCGGTGAAAAAAGATGGTGGCCAGTTCGATCAATTTACCGGAGCCACAATTACGCCACGTGCGGTTGTTAATGCGGTCAAACGTGCGGGGCTGTTTGCAAAAACATTACCGTCACAAGTTGATAATTTCCCTGTTTGTGGAGCACAACCATGAGCGAAGTAAAAGACATTGTTATTCAGGGGTTATGGAAAAATAACTCAGCGCTGGTGCAACTCCTGGGCCTGTGCCCGCTTCTGGCGGTAACGTCCACAGCCACCAACGCCCTGGGCCTTGGGCTGGCAACCACGCTGGTATTAGTGCTGACCAACAGCGCTATTTCCGCTTTGCGCCGCTGGGTACCGGCAGAAATCCGTATTCCGATTTACGTCATGATCATCGCCTCAGTGGTGAGCACCGTACAAATGCTGATTAACGCCTACGCTTACGGTTTGTATCAGTCACTCGGGATTTTCATTCCCTTGATTGTCACCAACTGTATTGTGATCGGTCGTGCGGAAGCCTTTGCCGCGAAAAGTAGCGTACCTCTCGCCGCTCTCGACGGTCTGGCTATCGGTTTAGGGGCGACCAGCGCAATGTTTGTGCTCGGCTCCCTGCGTGAAATTATTGGCAACGGTACGCTGTTTGACGGTGCTGATGCGTTACTCGGTAGCTGGGCGAAAGTGCTGCGAATCGAAGTCTTTCACACGGACACCCCTTTCCTGCTGGCGATGCTGCCACCGGGTGCGTTTATCGGCCTGGGCATGATGCTGGCGATTAAATATCTTATTGATGAGAAGATGAAAACGCGCCGCGCCGCAAAAGCTGCGGTGATAGAAGGGACGCCAGGGAAAGCATAATGAATCAGTCCAAACGCCGTGAAATTCTTACGCGCCTGCGGGATAACAATCCTCATCCGACGACGGAATTACAATTCAGCTCTCCGTTTGAATTGCTGATAGCGGTATTGCTCTCAGCGCAGGCTACGGATGTCAGCGTGAATAAAGCTACGGCGAAACTCTACCCCGTTGCTAACACACCGCAGGCGATGCTGGATTTAGGCGTTGACGGTATCAAGTCATATATCAAAACAATCGGCCTGTTCAACAGCAAGGCCGAGAACGTCATCAAAACCTGCCGCATGCTGATTGAACTGCATAACGGCGAAGTGCCAGAGGACAGAGCCGCTCTGGAAGCCTTACCCGGCGTGGGGCGTAAAACGGCGAATGTAGTGCTTAATACTGCTTTTGGCTGGCCTACTATCGCGGTAGATACGCATATTTTCCGCGTCTGCAACCGCACCCATTTTGCACCGGGTAAAAACGTCGAGCAGGTAGAGGAAAAACTGCTGAAAGTGGTTCCGGCAGAATTTAAAGTCGATTGCCACCACTGGTTAATCCTCCATGGCCGTTACACGTGCATTGCCCGTAAACCCCGCTGTGGCTCGTGTATAATTGAAGATCTTTGTGAATTCAAAGAGAAAGTAGAACTCTAACCCTGCGGCCTGCTGCTTTTGTGGTAGGCCATCTCGCTATTCTCTACTCCACCATTCCACTAACGCCTCCGTTTCTATTGATTTATGCTGTAAATACCTGCCGCTTCGTTTACATCATCTGGCGGATAATCACTCGAACAGGTTAATCGTTTTTTTACGATGAGAATTTTCCATAATTATGTGAGTTAGATCACACTGATAACCTGACGTTAAATTTAGGTGATCATCATGAAACAAATAACCTCTGTTTCCCCAGCGATAACTCATTGTGAGCAGTACAATAGCCTGCACAAATCTTTACACCCCGCCCATATCACTACACATTTGCCGATAAAGCAGAATATATAACTAAAATGACGTAATTCCTTCGATTCTGGAGAGAATAAATCGGCAAAGCGCATTTTGATAAAATTTAACGCTGAATAACAATTTGCTTTGCGGAGCTTTATCCCGCCCATGATAAATGTAACAGTTTATTGCAAACCTATTGCCTGAAGTCTCAGGATAGTGAACATTACCCGCCGTTTCCCCTTCCTAATAATTAAAAAAGCGAATGCCAACCCGGCATGACGCTTAGAAAATTCCTGTTAAAGTGGGATGTAAAAAAAGAGGTATATGTGTCGACTGCAAACCAAAAACCAGCAGAAAGCGTTTCACTGAACGCTTTCAAACAACCTAAATCGTTCTATCTGATTTTCTCTATCGAGTTGTGGGAGCGTTTTGGCTACTACGGCTTACAAGGCATTATGGCCGTTTATCTGGTCAAAATGCTGGGGATGTCCGAAGCGGACTCCATCACCCTATTCTCTTCCTTCAGCGCACTGGTCTACGGAATGGTCGCTATCGGTGGTTGGTTGGGCGATAAAGTACTCGGTACCAAGCGTGTCATCGTGCTGGGTACTATCGTGTTAGCTGTCGGTTACGCGCTGGTAGCTTACTCTGGTCACAACGTGGCTATCGTTTATATGGGTATGGCGACTATCGCCGTGGGTAACGGCCTGTTTAAGGCTAACCCATCTTCCCTGCTGTCTACCTGTTATGAAAAGGATGACCCACGTCTGGACGGTGCATTTACTATGTACTACATGTCCATCAACATCGGTTCGTTCTTCTCTATGCTTGCCACTCCATGGCTTGCAGCGAAATACGGCTGGAGCGTTGCGTTCTCCCTGAGCTTCGTGGGTATGCTGATCACGCTGGTGAACTTCATGTTCTGCAAGAAGTGGGTGAAAAACCACGGTTCCAAACCTGACTTCCAGCCTGTGCACTTCGGTAAACTGGCTGCGACCATTGTTGGTGTTCTGGTGCTGGTTACCGCTGCAACCTGGCTGCTGCACAACCAGGGTATCGCACGTATGGTTCTGGGCGTCGTCGCTCTGGGCATCGTGGTTATCTTTGCTAAAGAAGCCTTCGCTATGCAGGGTGCTGCTCGTCGTAAGATGATTGTTGCCTTCATCCTGATGGTTCAGGCGATTGTGTTCTTCGTGCTGTACAGCCAGATGCCGACCTCTCTGAACTTCTTTGCTATTCGTAACGTTGAGCACTCCATTCTGGGTCTTGCGTTCGAACCAGAGCAGTTCCAGGCCCTGAACCCATTCTGGATTATGATTGGCAGCCCGATTCTGGCCGCTATCTACAACAAGATGGGCGACCGTATGCCAATGCCACATAAGTTCGCATTCGGTATGGTGCTGTGTTCCCTGGCCTTCCTGGTGCTGCCACTGGGTGCTAAGTTTGCGTCTGACGCCGGTATCGTTTCTGTAAGCTGGTTGATTCTGAGCTACGCGCTGCAGAGTATCGGTGAGCTGATGATTTCTGGTCTGGGTCTGGCAATGGTTGCACAACTGGTTCCACAGCGTCTGATGGGCTTCATCATGGGTAGCTGGTTCCTGACTACCGCAGGTGCTGCCATCATCGCAGGTAAAGTTGCAAACCTGATGGCTGTTCCAGAAAACGTGACCGATCCACTGGTTTCTCTGGAAGTGTATGGCCGCGTGTTCATGCAGATCGGTATCGCCACCGCCGTTATCGCGGTTCTGATGATGATCACCGCACCAAAACTGAGCCGCATGGCACAGTCTGAAGAAAAAGCTGAAACCGCTAAGGAAACAGCTACCGCGTAATGTAGCGGGAAACATGGTATTTTCAGCCGTTAGCGTTATCGCTAACGGCTTTTTTTTTGCGCGGATGCGCACTACCATAGGGTATCTTAGCGCCCATAGGAGTTCAGTAATGAAACTGTATTATAAAGCTGGTGCCTGTTCCCTCTCCCCTCACATTATCCTGCGTGAAACCGGTATTGATTTCTCTCTGGTCAAAGTCGATTTAGCGGCGAAGAAAACCGAAGATGGCAGCGACTATCTTGAAATTAATGCGAAGGGACAAGTCCCGGCGTTACTGCTTGATGACGGCTCGCTGCTGACCGAAGGCGTGGCGATTGTGCAGTATCTTGCGGATAAAGTTCCTGACCGCCAGCTGCTTGCGCCTGCGGGCAGCATGACGCGCTACCATACGCTGGAATGGCTGAACTACATTGCCACTGAACTGCACAAAGGTTTCTCTCCGCTGTTTAATCCTGCAACGCCTGACGAATATAAAACCATTGCCCGTGCAGCGCTTGAGAAAAAGTTCCGCTACGTGGACGAAGAGCTGAATGATAAACAGTGGCTGATGGGGTTACGTTTTAGCGTGGCCGATGCGTATCTGTTTACCGTGTTACGCTGGGCAAATGCGGTGAAATTAAATCTGGATGGCCTGAGTAACATTGAGGCGTTTATGGCGCATATGAAAGCGCGTCCGGCTGTAGCGGCGGCGCTGGCGGCAGAAGGGATTTAATAAGGTTGTGTCGGGTGGCGCGAGTGCTTACCCGATCTACAAAATAATTAGGGTTGGGTGAAGCAAATTTTACCTGATGTAGGGCGGATAAGCGCACGCGCCATCCGCCTTTTTTATTACAGTTTCACCGCAGTGAAATAGTGCTCAGGTTTCGCAATTCCATCCTGGGCGGCAACCAATTGCAGCTCGTACTCGTCCATTTTTTTGGTTACAACCATGATGTCGTAAACCGCGGCGGTGACGTGCTCCAGCGCTTCACGAAGCGTAGCGCCCTGCAATAATTTCACCAGCAACAAACCACTGGTAACATCGCCAACGCCCACCGGTTGGCGATCGCCAAAATCCACCAGCGGGCGGTGAATATGCCAGGCTTCGTCCGCCGTCACCAGTAGCATTTCAAAACGATCCTGCTGATAAGCCGCGCGCGCGAGGTGTTTCACCAGCACAATTTGCGGGCCCTGCGCGATAAGCTCGCGAGCAGTGGTTACCGCTTCTTCCACCGTGTTAACCGCATGACCGCTCAGAATCTCAAGCTCAATCAAATTAGGCGCGATAATGTCGCTGGCAGGCATCGCGTAGCGCGTGTGGAACTCAGCCACGCCGGGCGCGACGATACAGCCCTTTTCTGGATGGCCCATCACCGGATCACAGAAATATTTCGCCTGCGGATTGGCTTCTTTCACTTTACGCACGATAGAAAGAATGTGCTCGCCCTGCTCCGCAGAACCCAGATAACCGCTCAGGACCGCGTCACAACGGGCCAGTTGGCCGATATCGGCAATGCCTTGGACAATTTCGCTGAGATGGCTGGCTGGCATCACGCTGCCGGTCCATTTCCCGTATTGGGTATGGTTGGAGAACTGCACCGTGTTCAGCGGCCAGACGTTGGCGCCCAGACGACGCATCGGGAATTCGGCGGCACTGTTACCTGCGTGACCGAACACCACATGAGACTGGATGGCAAGGATGTTTTTCATTTCTCTACTCGGACGGAACGATGTGTGTTGTGGTTGCGTAAGTACAAACTCTGGCAAAAATAAAGGGCGTGGTTTCCCACGCCCTTCTGGCCTTTCTTAATTACTTCCAGCAAACGAGGCAGTAATTTTTCTTACCCCGACGCAGCAAGGTGTAACGATTGAACAGAATATCGCTATCTACAAAGGTGTATTCCGGATCGGACTGCTTCTCACCGTTGATGGTGATAGCGTTTTGCGCAATGGTTTTACGTGCCTGACCGCGAGACGGTTGCAGTTCGGAGTCCACCAATGCCTGTTGTAAATCCGCGCCGCGCTCCAGTTCAACCATCGGTACGCCGTCCTGAGCCAGTTGCTCAAGGTCAGCTTCGGTCAAATCGCTCAGGTTGCCGTTAAACAGGCTGCTGGTAATACGTTTCGCGGCTTCCAGACCTTCTTCACCATGAACCAGGCGAGTCACCTGTTCGGCCAGAACATACTGGGCACGAGGTGCAGTACCGCTGTTCTTATCTTCTTCTTCAAGCGCGTCGATCTCTTCGAGGCTCATGAAGGTGAAGAACTTCAGGAAGCGATAGACATCGGAGTCTGCGGTGTTGATCCAGAACTGGTAGAACTTGTACGGGCTGGTTTTCTTCGGATCAAGCCATACCGCGCCACCTTCGGTTTTACCGAATTTGGTGCCGTCAGATTTAGTGATCAGTGGAACCGTCAGTCCAAACGCTTGTTGCTGGTGCAGACGACGCGTTAAATCGATACCAGAGGTGATGTTACCCCACTGGTCAGAACCGCCGATTTGCAGTACCACGCCGTGCAGTTTGTTCAGGCATGCGAAGTCATAGCCTTGAAGAAGGTTGTAGGAGAACTCGGTAAAAGAGATGCCCACATCATCACGGTTCAGACGCTGTTTCACCGCTTCTTTGTTAATCATCTGGTTAACAGAGAAGTGCTTGCCGATATCACGCAGGAAGGTCAGAACGTTCATTCCGCCAAACCAGTCGTAGTTGTTCGCCGCTATGGCTGAGTTTTCGCCGCAATCAAAATCGAGGAACGGTGCAACCTGGCGGCGGATTTTTTCCACCCACTCATGCACGGTATCTTCGGTATTGAGTTTACGTTCAACGGCTTTAAAACTTGGATCACCAATCAGACCTGTTGCACCACCGACCAGCGCAACCGGCTTATGGCCCGCTTCCTGGAAACGCTTCAGGCACAGCAGAGGAACCAGATGGCCCAAATGCAAGCTGTCAGCGGTAGGATCAAAGCCGCAATACAGAGCAATTGGCCCTTGCGCCAGTCGCTGTGCTAACGCTTCTTCATCCGTTACCTGGGCGACTAAGCCCCGCTCTTGCAATTGTTTTATCAAATTGATGCTTGCCATCAAATTCTCCATCTCTATACGACTGCACCTTGACCGGTACACGGCTTTTCGCCTGTTGGCGAAAGGAGTTAATTTCTTAGGGGACATAGAATAAAGCGCAAGCTCAATTACTGCCAGCGCTTAACTCAACAAATTCCCGCAGTTATGGGGCCAGACGGTCTATTTTCCAGGCATCGCCTTCACGCTGGTATAAAAAACGATCGTGCAGACGATGTTCGCCGCCCTGCCAGAATTCCATTTGCTCAATTGTTACGCGGTAACCGCCCCAAAAACTGGGCAACGGGACTTCGCCTTGCTGGAATTTCTGTTTCAGTTCGAGGAATTTGCTTTCAAGAATGCCGCGCGCGGAAATACGGCTGGATTGTTTGGAAACCCAGGCACCGATTTGGCTGTCACGCGGACGGCTGTGGAAATATTTCATCACCTCGAGAGTGGATAACCGCTCTGCCGTTCCCTGAACCATGACCTGGCGATCCAGCATATGCCAGGGGAAATGCAGGCTGATACGTGGGTTGTTTTCCAGATGATGGGCTTTGCGCGAACCGAGATTGGTGTAAAACACCAGCCCCTTTTCATCAAAGTGTTTGAGCAACACAATACGCTGGAACGGCTGGCCATTTTCGTCAACGGTGGCGACGACCATGGCGGTGGGATCGGCAAGTTTTGCCTCACACGCCTGAGCTAACCAACGTTCAAACAGCGCTAAAGGTTGTTCGGTTAGATCGTTACGGCGCAAACCACCTTTAGTATATTCACGGCGCAAATGGGCAATTTGTTGCAAAGAGTCGTTATCAGACATGGCGTTACGTCAGGCTATCTCAGGGTGGAGCTATTGTGCGCTCCCCCCTGATAAATCTCAATGTTTGGGATTTTGTAGCTGACAATTATTCAGCACGATCGTGTCTTTACGGTAAACCGTCGCGCTATCGCCTTTCGACCAGAATACATAGACGCCGTCGGTATAACGTGCCCCGGAGGCAGATAAGCCCTGGGTAAGGGAGAGATATTCATTGTCATAAACAAAATTCACCATCTGTTTTTGGTTATTTTGCTTAACGCTGAGAGGTTTTTCATCACACTGGTACTGGAGAGTGTCGGTGTGCATCCGTTCTACGAAAGAGTTGTAGTAGCTACAGCCGGCAAGCATAAAAGGAATGGTAGCAATAAGTAGTTTTTTCATCTGCATGTCCTGAAGTTCTTCTTATAAAGGGGAGCATGTCCTCCCCCATTGGCTTCAGTTTAGAGATTTAGGGCTGAAGTTAATTTCAGTTAACTCTGATTATGCAGCGGGTTGGCGGGAAAAATTGCGCCAATCACGCTTGCTTCCGATGCGCCGGTCACCGAAGGCAAATTCCCCGGCAATCCCGATAACGTGCGCCATGCAAGCCAGGCAAACGCCAGGGCTTCCATATCATCGCCGCTGATACCTGATTCATCAGTAGTGGTGACTTCAATTCCCGGCAGCAAACAACCCAGACGCGCCATAAGAAGCGGATTACGGCTTCCGCCACCGCACACCATCAGGCGCTCGCAGCCGCCGCTCAGCAGCACTTGTTCAGAAATGGTGACCGCCGTCAGCTCCGTTAGCGTAGCCTGAACATCTTCCCCGGAAAGGCCCGGGAAAGCCGCTAACTGGCGCTCAAGCCAGCCGTAATTGAAATACTCCCGCCCGGTACTTTTTGGGGCAGGCAGCGCAAAGTAAGGATCGCTCAACATTTGTTGCAATAGCGGAATAATTACTTTACCGCGGCTCGCCCACTGCCCATCTTTATCATACGCTTTCCCGGACTTCCGCCAGATCCAGGCATCCATCAGCATATTACCGGGGCCGGTATCAAACCCGCGCACGGGCTGTTCTGGAATCAGTAATGAGAGATTGGCAATTCCACCGATGTTGAGCACCATGCGGTTTTCCGTAGGGTGCGCCAGCAATGCCTGATGGAATGCCGGCACCAGTGGTGCCCCTTGCCCGCCAAGCGCCATATCACGGCGGCGAAAATCCCCCACAACCGTAACACCTGTTCGAGCGACAATTTGATTGTTATCACCTATTTGCATGGTGTGCGCCGCTTCACCCTGTGGCTCATGCCAGACCGTTTGCCCGTGGCAGCCAATGGCGGTGACGTCGGTATAGGTGAGTCCCTGCTGGGTCATCAAGATTTCAACCGCTTCGGCGAACAGTTTGCCAAGCCGGTTATCAAGCTGGCCGAGCTGCGAAAGCGTTAACGGTTGCCCCTGGCAAATCGCCAGTATGGCTTTTTTGATGTCCACAGGAATGGGGTGGCAGTAACTTGCCTGCTGAGCAACAAGATGTTCATCAATCGCCGCCAGAACGACATCAATACCGTCCAGACTGGTGCCCGACATCACGCCGATATAACGCCCTGATTTCATCTGTTACTCCTTTAAACACGCCAAATAGTGGGATTAACTCCACCATAAACTATCATTCAATACGATGATTAATTAATAATTTTTCAACACATGGGGCTACAACATGGGATCAAGAGACCGTTGCGGCGCATCCACAATTGGTTTAAGCCCGGTTCATATAAGGTTTTTTAGAATTATTGCCATCATGCGGCTGAACTAATTTTAAATTCAGCACCTAAATACCATATAATTTAGCCATGAAGGATGCTCAGTTGGGCGTTTCAAGGTGTTCAGGAGAGTCACAAATGATTTCACGTATACTGGTAGTCTCGTTAGTTGGGTTAACTTTAGCTGGTTGCAGCAATACCAGCTCACTTTCAGGCGACGTGTACAGCGCCTCTGATGCTAAACAAGTGCAAAGTGTCACTTATGGTACGTTGGTGTCAGCTCGTCCGGTTCAGATTCAGGGCGGGAATGATTCAAACGTGTTAGGTGCGATTGGTGGTGCAGTACTGGGCGGTTTCCTGGGTAACACCGTTGGGGGTGGTACAGGCCGTTCGCTGGCAACCGCAGCGGGTGCCGTAGCAGGTGGTGTTGCAGGCCAGGGTGTTCAGGGCGCAATGAACAAAACGCAGGGTGTTGAGCTTGAGATTCGTAAAGACGATGGCAACACTATTCTGGTGGTGCAGAAACAAGGCGACACCAAATTCACAGCAGGCCAGCGTGTAAGAATTGCCAGCAACGGCAGCCAAACAACGGTATCGCCAAATTAATTATGCGGGGTGACTTGATAGTCAGTCACCCCGATTCATTTCTGCTTCAATAATGCAGCTCAAAACAGAAAGCCTCACCTGTTGCGGCCATTCGCACGAGCGACAGACGTATTACTCTTTGGTCTGCAAATGGACGATGTTCTGTTCCAGGCGGTTAATCAGGTCAAGCAGTTGCGCATGTTCATCGGCACTGATGCCCGATAAAATCTCTTCGCGCGTTTTTTTAATGACCGTCTCCATCTCATTGATGATGGGTTCCGCACGCTCAGTGAGCTTAATGCGCTTCGCTCTACGGTCATTCGCACAGGTCTGACGCGAAATCAGCCCTTTCTCTTCAAGCTGATCAAGCGTTCTAACCAGTGATGGTTGCTCAATGCCAATCGCTTTGGCCAACTGAATCTGTGACTGTTCAGGCGGCAACTGATGGATGTTATGCAGCGTTACCCAATGCGTCTGTGTCAATTCCAGAGGTTTCAGGCGATGGTCAATCAGAGCACGCCAAATGCGCACCAACCGTGCCAGATCCGATCCTAATGGCGATTCCAATTTCATCTCCTTATAATTAGCTTGCTAACTTATTATACTCATTTTAAACTATTGTGCAGGCTTTAAATGAAAAAACAAAATCCTTATTTTTGCTGATGTTATGCAACCAGCTATACTTTTAGTTTACAACTAAGTCAGGGGAAACGGCAGTCCACCCCGGTATTTTAAAGGATTATCTGACGTGAGCTTTAATTTTCTAACTTCAGGTCTGCCTCTTCAGGACCTGGTTGTCGGCGCCTCTATCTATTTCCCCCCTCTTTTTAAAGCGGTCATGGTTGGATTTTTTATCTGGCTCATCCTGCATCATCTTTTACGCGACTGGATGTATTCCGGTGAAATCTGGCACCCGACATTAATGGATCTGTCGTTATTTTCGCTGTCCGTCAGTGCAGGGCTTGTGATTCTTGTGGTCTGGTAAAGCATGAATATGAAAACAATAAAGTACTTTTCCACGTTACTGATTTTCGCCGTGGCCATCATCGTTGGCTGGCTGTTATGGAATTATTACATGCAATCCCCGTGGACGCGAGACGGGAAAGTCCGTGCCGAGCAAGTCAGTATCACGCCACAGGTTTCTGGAACCATTACGCAACTCCATATTGAAGATAACCAGTTCGTCAAAGCGGGCACGATTTTGTTCACTATTGATGTCACGCCCTACCACATTGCGCAGCTCAATGCCCAGGCGCAATTAGCTCAGGCCCAGTCCGAACTGGCTAAAGCCAGCAATGAAGCAAATCGTCGACGCAACTTGCCGCGCAACTACATCTCTGCGGAAGATATGGATACTGCGAATATCAACGTCAAAGCGGCGCAGGCCTCGGTAAAAGCCGCCGAAGCAACGCTTGAGCAGGCGCAATGGCAAATCTCTCAAACTACCGTGACCGCGCCGGTTGATGGTTGGGTGACTAATTTATCTACGCGAACCGGTAACTACGCGACGTCCGGCCAACCGGTTTTTGCCCTGGTTGATAGTCACTCGTTTTATGTCGTCGGGTATTTTGAAGAGACCAAACTGCGCCATATCCAGCCCGGCGATGTAGCCCAAATCGTCTTATACAGCGGCCATGTTCCGTTAGGTGGCAAGGTGCAAAGTATTGGCCGCGCCATTTACGATCAAAGTGTGGAGAGCGACAGCAATTTAGTTCCGGATATCAAACCCAATGTGCCCTGGGTCAGACTCGCCCAGCGCGTACCGGTGCGCATTAAGTTAGATAACATTCCGCAAGGGGTCACGCTAGTGTCCGGCACGACATGCACCGTTTCAATTAAACGCTGAATCAGCCGATGAAACTCTCCGCACTCACCTGGCGAAATACACCATGGGCAAAAGCAAGCGCCGGGCAATGGCGCTACGCCCTGCGTAATGCCATTGCGATGTGCCTCGCATTAACCATCGCTTATTATCTCGATTTAGACGAACCGTACTGGGCGATGACCTCGGCGGCGGTGGTCAGTTTCCCCACCGTCGGCGGTGTGGTCAGTAAAAGTCTTGGGCGCATTGCCGGAAGCCTGATTGGTGCCATGGCCTCGCTTATTATCGCGGGCAATACGCTTAACGACCCGTGGCTATTTACCTTTTCGATGGCCGCCTGGCTGGCGCTTTGCACCTGGAGCTCCAGCCATTTCCAAAATAATGTGGCCTACGCCTTTATGCTGGCAGGTTATACCGCCGCAATTATCGCCTTCCCGATGGTGAATACCATTGAGACAACGCAACTGTGGGATATCACTCAGGCGCGAGTCTGCGAAGTTATCGTAGGGATTTTGTGCGGGGCATTTATGATGATGGTGCTCCCCAGCACCTCTGACGGTACCGCCCTGCTTACCGCCCTGCGAAATATGCATGCCCGACTGTTAGAGCACGCAGCGATGCTGTGGAAACCGGAAACCACCGATGCGATTCGCACCGCTCACGAAGGGGTCATCGGGCAGATTCTGACCATGAATTTGCTACGAATTCAGGCGTTCTGGAGCCATTACCGTTTTCGCCGCCAGAACAACTTACTTAATTATCTGATCCACCAGCAACTGCGCTTAACCAGCGTCATTTCCAGCTTGCGTCGCATGTTGATGAATTGGCCTGAGCCCCCGGCAAATTTATGGCCCGTGCTGGAAGCGCTAATTAAAGAGCTGACCCGCGAAGATACCCATAAATATTCCATCGCCCGTCTGCTTCAACAGATAGCGCCCGGCCCGGAAGATGATTATCGCCATCAGGCGTTTTGGCATCGTCTGCGCTATTTTTGCTGGCTGTATTTGAATAGCAGCCGCTGGTTACGGGAACTGGAAAATGCCACTCCGGTTTCTGTCCTGACGCCCCCCAAAACGCCGCCGCTTGCGCGCCACACCGACAGCACCGAAGCGCTCTGGAGCGCATTGCGAACGTTCTGCGTCATCACGGTGACGGGGGCCTGGTGTATCAGCACCCAATGGGATGCAGGAAGTGGAGCCTTATCGCTGGCCGCCATCAGTTGCGTGCTTTATTCCTCCGTCCCTTCCCCGCTCAATTCGCTGACGTTGCTGATGCGGACGCTGCTCTGGCTTTCAGTATTCAGTTTTCTTGTGAAATTCGGCCTGATGGTACAGATCACCGATCTCTGGCAGTTTCTGGTGTTTTTATTGCCGCTGCTGGCGACAATGCAACTGATGAAATCACAGCAGCCTAAATTTGCCGGGCTTTGGGGGCAGTTGATTGTATTTATGGGTTCGTTTATTGCCGTCACTAACCCGCCCGTCTATGACTATGCCGATTTTATCAATGACAACCTGGCAAAAGTCTTAGGGGTGGGCCTCTCCTGGGTCGCATTCTCCGTTTTACGACCTGGCTCAGATACACGCAAAAGTCGCCGTCACATCAGGGCATTGCGACGCGGTTTCGTCGACCAACTCAGCCGCAAACCGCAGCATTCTGAAAACCAATTTGAATCGCTGGTTTATCATCACATCAGCCAGCTCAGCAACAGTAAAGATGAGATCGCGCGTCGTTGGCTGCTGCGCTGGGGCGTGGTGCTGCTCAACTGCTCTCATGTCGTGTGGCAATTACGTTCGTGGGAAACGCGCTCGGACCCACTTTCCCAGGTGCGTGATGTTTGTATTCACACATTGAGAGACGTTATGAGCGAGCGCGGGGTTCAGCAGCGATCGTTGGCGACCACATTGCAGGAGTTACAGAAAATGTCGGATACGCTTGCCCACCATCATAATCCGGCGGCGCGGGAACTGGCCGGGATTATCTGGCGGCTCTATTGTTCGCTTTCGCAACTTGAACAAGCGCCGCCTGCCGGAACGCTGGCAGGCAGCAACT
This sequence comes from Buttiauxella gaviniae, assembly GCF_040786275.1. Taxonomy (NCBI): domain Bacteria; kingdom Pseudomonadati; phylum Pseudomonadota; class Gammaproteobacteria; order Enterobacterales; family Enterobacteriaceae; genus Buttiauxella; species Buttiauxella gaviniae. The sequence goes on along the minus strand of NZ_JBFMVT010000002.1, from coordinate 4,065,611 downwards.
AATTTATTGAATCACTCCGCAAGCATAGCGTGCACCGCCACCGCCCAATGGTTTAGGTTGATCGGACATATTATCGCCATCAACGTGCACCATTAGCGCCTTGCCTTTTACTTCATCAAGCGTTTTCAGGCGCGGCGCGGTGACTGGCTGTGTGGCGCTGCCGTCGTTATCGACCACCAGCACGGGCAAATCACCTAAATGCCCGACGCCCATCGGCCCCATATGTTTGCCCGTGTTGTCAGGGTCAAGATGCCCGCCCGCGGCTTCAGCCGCCGAAGGTTTCCCCTCTTTCAACGCAGGATCACAACTGCCTTTGGCATGAACATGGAAGCCATGGTCGCCGGGAGGAAGCGTTCGAAGATCGGGCGCAAACACCAGCCCTTTATCGGTTTCGGTGATTTTCACCGTCCCAAGAGAATGATCTATCCCCTTCAGCGTGACGAGATTCATTTGAACTTCAGTGCTGGCCGCCTGAACCGCCGCGCAGCTAAATAGGGTAAGAAAAGCCAGACTTATTCGCTTCATATTTATCTCCCGGATTCATTTTTACCCTGTTAAGCATAGGCCAGACAGGTGGATTCATCCGGGAGATAACGTTTTTTGTCGCTTACGGTACGTCGTAACCCAGCGCAGCCTTACGGATACGGAACCACTGCTGGCGGCTCATATCAAGGCTCAGAGCGTGAATCGCAGAGCGCACGCGTTCGATTTTACCGGAACCAATAATTGGCAGTGGCTTAGACGGGAGGCGCATCACCCAGGCGTAAACCACCTGTTCAATGGTTTCCGCACCCATTTCAGCCGCAACAGCGCGTAATTCGTCTCTAAGCGGTTGGTATGCTTCGTCGTTAAACAGGCTCCCGCCGCCCAGACATGACCACGCCATTGGATGAACACGCAACTGCTGGCACTGATCCAGCGTACCATCAAGGATAGTCGGCTGATGAACCGGAGAGATTTCAACCTGGTTCGTTGCAAGGGTGAATGGCAGGCGAGATTGCAGCAACGCAAACTGCGCAGGGGTAAAGTTCGACACGCCAAAGTGGCGCACTTTTCCGCTTTGATGCAGGCTGGTAAAGGCTTCAGCCACTTCGTCAGCATCCATCAAAGGATCGGGGCGGTGAATAAGCAGCAAATCGAGATAATCCGTCGCCAGGTTCTGAAGCGAGGTTTCTGCGCTGTTGATGATGTGGGATTTATCCGTAATGTAGTGGCCTAACGCATGGTTTGGATTGGCCGTGGTGGCAATCCCGCACTTCGTAACAATTTCCATTTTCTGGCGCAAATGGGGCGCTAAGCGCATCGCTTCACCAAATGCCGCTTCGCACTGATACCCCCCATAAATATCGGCGTGATCGGCGGTGGTAATCCCCAGTTCGACATGCTCTTCAATAAAGCTCGCCAGTTGACGAGCAGACATGTTCCACTCCATCAAACGCCAATACCCCATCACCAGGCGTGAAAACTCTGGCCCCTGCGGGGAGATCGTAATGCGCTGTACCATAAAACGTGTCCTCAGTAATAAACGAATTCTGCGACTGAGTATAACGGTATCAAGGAATTAAAAAAGTGAGGGTTGTTGCGGTTCTTCGGGGGATGGTGATTTGCCTGCACGCAATTTGCGCATCAATCGCTGGCGGCATAACCGCAGCACTTCTTGCTTTTGCCCGTCGCTCATTTGCTGCCATTGGAAACGCTCGTCACGGCTACGCATACAACCGCGGCAAAAACCACGCTCATCTGACTGGCAGATCCCGCGACACGGGCTTTGTATCGGGAAAAACTCTAACTGTTCAGACACCTTCATACCTCTTTTGCATCATTGCTTCAATTGAAGACCGACAGTCAAAATGTTGCAAGCGGTGCGGTGAATATTCGTAGCGCTTGTCCCGATTACAAAACGCTGCGCGGATTTTTTAAATTAAGGTTCACCTAATCTTCATTCATTAGTCTGTATACATTCTCTATAAGCATTTACGGTTGTTATGGAAGCCCTTAAAAAGTTACAGTGTAACGATTCAAAGTTTAATCTTTGCTGTGCATTCTTCTTCACCCTAATCAATTCCCTGTTTATTAAGCACGCCTGGGAGATTATTGCTCCTGACTCGTTCCACAGCTGGATTTTTGCGATTTCCGTCCCGGTTGTACTGTTCAGTGCCTGGCTAACAACATTCAGCCTGATTAATTTGCCCTGGTTGCGTAAACCGCTGCTGGTTATCCTGGTCATTGGCTGTGCAGCCAGTAACTACTTTATGTACACCTACGGCGCGGTCATCGACAAAGATATGATGACCAACGTCTTCGAAACCGACTCCCAGGAAGCCGTGGCGCTTATTACTCCGCAATTACTGCTCTGGCTGGGGTTTGCAGGTGTTGTACCCGCGGTTATTCTGGCGGCAATTAAGATCAAACCGATACGCTGGTGGCACACCCTTCTCACTCGCCTGGTGGGCGTTCTGGCGGGCTTGCTGATCATTATTCTGGTGGCTTCGGTATTTTATAAAGATTACGCCTTGCTGTTTCGCAATAATAAAGGCGTGGTGAAAATGGTAACGCCCGCCAACTACATCAGCGCCATTAGCCGCTATAGCAAAGATCGCTGGTTTGCAGGCGATCGGTCGCTGATTAAAATTGGCGAAGATGCGAAAAAAGGCCCACTGATTAGCCAGCAGAAAAAGAAAACGGTCGTGGTGTTTGTGGTGGGCGAAGCGTCGCGCGCTGAAAACTATTCATTGAATGGTTACGTGCGCGAAACCAACCCGGAACTGAAAAAACGCGACGTGATCTACTTCCCTAACGCTTCTTCTTGCGGCACGGAAACAGCGATCTCTGTGCCCTGCATGTTCTCCAATATGCCACGCAAAAATTACGATGCGGATCTGGCGCGTCACCAGGAGGGTTTACTGGATGTGATGGCGCACGCGGGCGTTAACCTGCTGTGGCGTGAAAACGACGGCGGCTGTAAAGGGGCATGTGACCGTATTCCGCATACCGACATGACGCAGTGGAATCTGGACTCCCTGTGCAAAGATAAATCCTGTTGGGACGATGCGTTGCTGCACCGCTTTGGGAATGTACTGGACGGCTTGCAACAAGACTCCGTGATTGTCCTGCACCTGATGGGCAGCCACGGCCCGGCTTACTATCGCCGTTATCCGGATAAATTCCGCCAGTTCACTCCAACCTGTGACAGCAACCAGATTCAGGACTGCGATCGTCAGTCGCTCATTAATACCTATGACAACACGATTTTGTATACCGATGATATTGTCAGCCGAACCATTGATGAACTGAAAGCGCATAGCGAGCAGTTTAACACCGCGCTGGTCTACCTCGCCGATCACGGTGAATCGTTGGGTGAAAACGGGATTTACCTGCACGGCACGCCGTATATGTTGGCTCCCTCCCAGCAAACACATATTCCGTTCCTGTTCTGGCTGTCGAAGGATTATCAGCAAAATTTTGCGGTAAATACGGGCTGCCTGGCCCAAAAGGCCGCCGGTGAACACGTTTCTCAGGACAATATTTTCTCGACCCTTTTAGGCATGATGGATATTAAAACCTCACAATATCAGCCTGATATGGATATTCTCGCCGGTTGTCGTAAAGCCTGAACCTCAGGCGGCAGGAAAATTCTGCCGCCTGACACTTGCCTTAGACCGACTGGTCTATTAGAGTATTTCCCCATGAACAGACATCCTGACCATGACACTCGTGAACATCTCCTTGCCACCGGCGAGCAGCTCTGCCTGCAACGCGGATTTACCGGCATGGGATTAAGCGAACTGTTAAGCACAGCCGAAGTGCCCAAAGGCTCTTTCTACCACTACTTCCGCTCTAAAGAGGCGTTTGGCGTGGCAATGCTTGAGCGCTATTACACTGCCTACAACCTGCGATTACAGCACCATTTTTCGCAGGGGCACGGGACATATCGTGAAAGATTACTGGCGTGGTATCAGGAAAGCGTCACCTGGTTTTCGCAGCACGGAAGTTTGATCAGTTGTTTGACGGTTAAACTTTCAGCCGAAGTCTGTGACCTTTCAGAAGATATGCGTGCGGCGCTCAACAAAGGCTCGGTGCAAATTGTTTCTCAGTTGGCCGATGCTCTTGAAAAAGGCCTCGCTGAGAAAAGCCTGAAGTTAACCGACGCCGCGTTAAGTCAGGCACACGTTATTTATGCCCTGTGGCTCGGAGCCAGTCTACAGGCGAAGATTTCCCGGAGTGCGATGCCGCTGGAATGCGCCCTCGCCCACGTGACTCAACTATTAGCGGAGCCTGTCTCCTGACAGGCTTTTTATTTAATTTAAAACTAGACGACCGGTCTATTCGAGGCGTTTTATATGTCAGCAGATAAATTATTTACTCCACTGAAAGTCGGTGCCATCACAACACCAAACCGTATTTTTATGGCGCCATTAACCCGACTGCGCAGCATCGTTCCGGGTGATATTCCGACCCCATTGATGGGCGAATATTACCGTCAACGCGCAAGCTCCGGGCTTATTATCAGCGAAGCTACGCAGATTTCTGCTCAGGCAAAAGGCTACGAAGGCGCACCGGGTCTGCACAGCGATGAGCAAATTGCCGCCTGGAAGAAAATCACAGCGGGCGTTCATGCCGCAGACGGGCGCATTGCCGTGCAATTGTGGCACACTGGTCGTATTTCACACTCCAGCATTCAGCCGGGCCAGCAGGCTCCTGTAGCGCCTTCCGCTCTTTCTGCGGGCACACGTACCTCATTGCGTGATGAAAATGGCCATGCGATCCGCGTCGATACCTCAATGCCACGTGCTCTTGAGCTAAATGAAATTCCTGGCATCGTAAATGACTTCCGCCAGGCCGTTGGCAATGCACGCGATGCAGGTTTTGATATGGTCGAACTGCACTCCGCACACGGCTATCTGCTGCACCAGTTCTTGTCTCCAACGTCTAACCATCGTACTGATGAGTACGGCGGCAGCCGCGAAAACCGCGCACGTCTGGTGCTCGAAGTGGTGGATGCCGCGTGCAAAGAATGGAGCGCCGATCGCATTGGGATCCGTGTTTCGCCGATCGGTTCATTCCAGAATGTTGATAACGGCCCGGATGAAGAAGCCGATGCGCTGTATCTGATTGAAGAGTTAAACAAACGCGGCATTGCGTACCTGCACATGTCCGAGCCTGACTGGGCTGGCGGCGAATCCTACACCGAGGCATTCCGTCAGAAAGTGCGTGAGCGCTTTAACGGGGTAATTATCGGCGCGGGGGCATACACCCCAGAGAAAGCCGAAGCGCTTATCGAGAAAGGTTTAATCGATGCGGTCGCCTTTGGTCGCGATTACATTGCCAACCCGGATCTGGTTGAACGTCTGCATCACAAGGCTGAACTTAATGCCCAACGTCCAGAAAGTTTCTACGGCGGCGGCGCTGAAGGCTACACCGATTACCCGACTTTGTAGACCTCTCTCATTGATAGCGGCGTTGATTCGCCGCTATACTTACCTCACATTTAGAAATTAACCCTTTAATTCTAAGAGGAATTTATGCGCTTACTTCACACCATGCTGCGTGTTGGCGACCTGCAACGCTCCATCAACTTTTACACCAACGTACTGGGCATGACCCTGCTGCGTACCAGTGAAAATCCGGAATATAAATACTCTCTGGCGTTTGTTGGCTACGGCCCGGAAACCGAAGAAGCGGTTATCGAACTGACCTACAACTGGGGTACCGATAGCTACGATCTGGGTAACGCATACGGCCACATCGCCCTGGGCGTAGACGATGCGGCTGAAGCCTGCGAGCGCATTCGCCAGAACGGTGGCAACGTCACTCGCGAAGCGGGCCCGGTTAAAGGCGGCTCCACGGTAATTGCTTTCGTTGAAGATCCAGACGGTTACAAAATCGAACTGATCGAAAGTAAAGATGCCGGTAAAGGTTTGGGTAACTAATATCCAGTTTACGGGTGCACGCTGCACCCGTTAGCTTCCCTCCGTAAAATTTGCCATAATGCGCGCTGCTTTTTCCCCGTATTAAGAGATCCTGATGTCTGACAACACGCAACTGCATAGCCTGTGCGACCGTTTTCGTGGTTTTTATCCGGTAGTCATTGACGTTGAAACCGCCGGGTTTAACGCTAAAACCGATGCTTTACTGGAAGTCGCAGCCATCACATTAAAGATGGATCAAGACGGCTGGTTATCGCCGGATGAAACGCTGCATTTCCACGTCGACCCTTTTGAAGGCGCTATACTTGAGCCGGAAGCGCTGGCTTTTAATGGTATCGACCCGCATAACCCGTTGCGTGGTGCCGTCAGCGAATATGATGCGCTACATGCAATTTTCAAAATGGTGCGTAAAGGCATTAAAGACAGCGGTTGTAACCGTGCGATTATGGTGGCGCACAACGCCACATTCGATCACAGCTTTATGATGGCGGCGGCAGAACGTGCTTCGTTAAAACGTAACCCGTTCCATCCTTTTGTGACATTTGATACCGCAGCCCTGAGCGGGCTTGCGTTAGGCCAAACCGTGCTGGCGAAGGCGTGTATTGCCGCAGGCATGAAGTTTGACAGCAGCCAGGCACACTCCGCGCTGTATGACACCGAGCAAACCGCCCTGCTGTTTTGCGAAATCGTCAACCGCTGGAAACGTTTAGGCGGCTGGCCTCTGCCTCTCCCGGTAGAACCCGAAGCGTAGGCATAAAAAAAGCGACTATCAAAGTCGCTTTTTCATTTGTTGCTTAGCTACAAATTACTCTTCGCCTGGCTCTTCAGATTTGTGCTTAGCCGCAGTCTCTTTAATCAGTGTCTGCAATTCGCCGCGCTGATACATCTCAATGATAATGTCGCAGCCGCCAACCAGTTCACCATCCACCCATAGCTGCGGGAAAGTCGGCCAGTTAGCGTATTTTGGCAGCTCAGCACGGATGTCTGGATTCTGTAAAATATCAACGTATGCGAAACGCTCGCCACAGGCAGACAGCGCCTGCACAGCCTGGGCTGAGAAGCCACAGCTTGGCAGTTTCGGAGAACCTTTCATATACAGAAGGATTGGGTTCTCAGTGATTTGTTGTTGGATTTTTTCAATAGTGCTCATTGCTTGCTTCCTCAAACCTGGTCTCGGCAGTAGCCTGCCATTGTAGCGATGGATACCCTCTTCAGAAAACACCATTTTTTTCAGGGTTTCTCTGACGTTCGCAACGGAGGGACAACATGTATCTAGAATAACACTTTTCGCGTAGCTGCAAATCAGGAAATAACCCTATCCCTGATCAATAAATAGCCGTGAAACGATTAGTTTGGTCAATTTATTTGCGTCCGGTAACGAAACAATACAACGATAAGCAAAAGGTTATTAACTTTATGGCTTCTAATAGATTAGAATCGGCGGGTTTCGCAAAATCATACACGGGCATGATGGCTTTCATCGTGCATTTATTTTAACCAGGGGATTGTCGAGTGGCGCGGATAACAAAAATTTCTATCACGCTCTGTGCTCTGCTATTTACCTTGCCTTATACACCATTGACGCAGGCGTCTGAACACGCACGTCCCGTGGTTGCGCAGAAAGCGCACGTTGTGAAAAAAAGCACGGCGAAGAGCACAGAAAAGAGCAGTAAGAGTAAAGAAAAAACCACCACCTCAACCAAGAAAGCCAGCACCACAGCAAAAACATCCAGCAAGAAAAAAGAATCCGCTGCGGTAAAAACAAAAACGGCTAAGAATTCCAGCACCAATAAAACCAAAAACCTCGCAAAAAACGACCGTAAAAAAACCTCCCAGATTGCTAAAGTCCAGCCTGTTACTTTCACCGAAAAATGCAGCAAGCCGCGTAAAGGCCACAAAGTGCGTTGTGTGAAAGTAAAAGCTGAACAACCGACGACGATTGCGCAGGCGCATAAAGTCCGCGTGCAAAAAGCACAGAAAACAGCCATGAACAAACTGATGGGCCAGATTGGCAAACCGTATCGCTGGGGCGGCACCTCTCCGCGCACCGGTTTCGATTGCAGCGGTCTGGTCTATTACGCTTATAAAGATTTAGTGAAATTCCGTATTCCACGTACCGCCAATGAAATGTATCACCTGCGTGATGCTTCTTCTGTTGACCGTGGCGAACTCGAAACGGGCGACCTGGTGTTCTTCCGCACCCAGGGGCGTGGCACAGCGGATCACGTGGGTGTTTATGTCGGTAACGGGAAATTTATTCAGTCACCGCGTTCTGGCCGGGATATTCAAATCACTTCATTGAGCGAAGATTACTGGCAGCGCCACTATGTGGGTGCCAAACGCGTCATGACGCCAAAAACCATTCGCTAATCTCCCTTCATCAAATCTCACCTGCCCTACTTTGGGCAGGTGAGATCTTCTTTTGCTTATCCTTTCAATTTGTTACCCTAAATCCACACTAAGCGTGGTTGTTTAGTGTTCATAAAATCCCAAAATAATTCGAAAGGAGTCAGCAATGTCGTTCGAACTACCTGCACTACCATATGCAAAAGATGCTTTAGCCCCGCATATCTCTGCCGAAACGCTGGAATACCACTACGGCAAACACCATCAAACCTACGTCACTAACCTGAACAATCTGGTTAAGGGCACAGCGTTTGAAGGCAAAACACTCGAAGAGATCGTTCGCACTTCTGAAGGCGGCGTATTTAACAACGCAGCGCAGGTGTGGAACCATACCTTCTACTGGAACTGCCTGGCACCTGATGCTGGCGGCGAACCAACGGGCGCTGTTTTGGATGCTATCAACCAATCTTTTGGTAGCTTCGCTGAGTTTAAGCAACAGTTTACCGATGCCGCTATCAAGAACTTTGGCGCAGGCTGGACCTGGCTTGTTAAAAACGCAGAGGGTTCGTTAGCCATTGTTTCTACATCTAACGCAGGCACACCGCTGACCACTGCGGCCAAACCGCTGCTGACTGTAGACGTATGGGAACATGCGTATTACATCGACTACCGCAATGCTCGCGCAGGATACCTGGAGCATTTCTGGGCGTTGGTGAATTGGGAATTTGTTGCGAAGAATCTTGCAGCTTAATCCATAAGTAAATGGGCCGCGATAAGCGGCCCATTTTAATCAGTGCAGTACGGCGGTTAACGCGCCACAAACAATCAAAGCCAGAACGATAACCGTGGTGGTGATTGAAAATTTCAGGTCGGTGCTCATGAGTAAACTCCTTTTATTACCTTACAATCAGTGTGTCGGTGGATTTTCCCACAATCGGAGAGAAAAATCCTCCTGGTTTTAACCGGATATCCATTTTCCCTCTTCCACTTTTCGCCAGGATAGGCCAAAATCCCACGCTAATTTATTGCGTACCGTCAATTCAACGCCCTCCTCCCGTTTTATGTCGCAATCCCGGCATACCCGCAACCACGATGTTGCCTCAGGAGATAGCGTACGCAAACGTTTAACACATTCGTTATCAGGGGCTTACGATATGGCCCGGAGTGAAATTTAATGGCGACAATCAAGGATGTGGCGAAACGCGCAAACGTTTCCACTACAACCGTATCACATGTGATTAACAAAACCCGTTTTGTAGCGGAAGAGACGCGCAATGCGGTTTGGGCTGCAATCAAAGAGCTGCACTATTCGCCAAGCGCCGTCGCGCGTAGCCTGAAAGTTAATCACACTAAAACGATTGGCCTGTTAGCCACGTCCAGCGAAGCGCCCTATTTCGCCGAAATCATCGAAGCCGTTGAAAATAGCTGCTTTGAAAAAGGCTATACCCTCATTCTGGGTAACGCACACAATAACTTCGAAAAACAGCGTGCCTACTTATCAATGATGGCGCAAAAGCGCGTTGATGGCCTGCTGGTGATGTGCTCTGAGTACCCGGAATCACTTCTGACCATGCTCGAAGAGTACCGTCATATCCCAATGGTTGTGATGGACTGGGGTGAAGCGCGCGCTGATTTTACCGACTCCGTCGTCGATAACGCATTCCATGGCGGTTATCTGGCCGGGCGTTATTTGATCGAACGCGGTCATCGTGAAATTGGCGCTATTCCCGGGCAGATGGAACGCAACACCGGCGGCGGTCGCCATGCTGGCTTTATGAAAGCGCTGCAAGAGGCTGGTATCGCTATCCCGGAAAACTGGATTGTTCAGGGCGATTTTGAGCCGGAATCCGGTTATCGCGCGATGCAGCAGATCCTCGGTCAGTCTCATCGCCCTACCGCGGTGTTCTGCGGCGGGGATATTATGGCGATGGGTGCAATTTGTGCCGCCGATGAAATGGGGCTGCGCGTCCCGCAGGATATTTCCATTATCGGCTATGACAACGTGCGTAATGCTCGCTTCTTCTCACCCGCCCTGACGACGATTCACCAGCCAAAAGATTCCCTGGGTGAAACGGCATTTAACATGCTGCTGGATAGAATCGTTAACAAACGCGAAGAATCCCAGAGCATTGAAGTCCATCCGCGCCTGATTGAGCGCCGCTCAGTAGCTGATGGCCCATTCCGCGATTACCGCCGTTAAGTTTTGTTGAGCCCGGGTTTACTCGGGCTCAGGCTCCTGCAACCACTCCGCATTCATCGTCTCACTGTCCCCCAAATAATCCAGTAGCCAGGCCAGGGCTGGTGATGCATCATTTTGCCGCCAGGTCAGGCAGCATGCGGCGTCCGGGAAGGGATTATCAAGCGTTAACTCGCACCACTGCCCTGATGCCAGCCACGGCCGTGCGATATGCAAAGGCACCATACCGATACACAGCCCCGCGCTAAGACAATCTGAACCAGATTGCCAGTCAGGCACCACTACACGACGCTGGTTATCCAGCAGCCAGGTAATTCGTTTTGGTAGTGAACGGGAGGTATCCTCCAGCACCAGCGAAGGCCAGGCCCGGAGATCGTCATCGCTTAGGGTACCGCCAAGCTTCGCAAGCGCATGATTCGATGCCACCACGCAACGCCAGCTTAGGGATCCCATATCCCGGAAAGCATAACGCCCCCCAACGGGGATAGCCTGGGTTGCGCCAATCGCCACTTCAACACGTCCGTCAGCTAACGCATCCCACACACCGTTAAACACTTCCTGGAAAATTCGCAGCTCGATGTCCGGAAAATGGCGATAAAAATCCAGCACCAACTGCCGGGTTCGCTCGGGTTTAACGATGTTATCGACCGCAATAGCGAGGTGCCCGCGCCATCCATTAGCGATCTGTTGGCACTGCTGCCGTGTCGTCATCATTTTTTTGATAACAGACCGGCCCTCTTTCAAAAAAAACAGACCCGCAGGCGTTAATTCCACATCCCGATGGCGACGTTCAAACAGCGGAACCGCCAGCCATTCCTCCAGTTGCCGTACCGTGTAGCTAATGGCAGACGGAACGCGGTGTAACTCCTGCGCAGCGCCACTGAAGCTGCCGTTGCGCGCCACCGCATCTATCACTTCCAGCGAATATTCAGACCACATTTTTCTGCTCACAAAATTTTTGAATGCAACCTACAAATATTAGCGTTTCACAAGCACATTTGCACTCCGTACACTCTCGCAGCAATTAACCTGCAAGATAATTCAAGAGAAAATTATGCAACCATCAAAAGGATTTCTTATCTGGCTGGCCGGATTAAGTGTGTTGGGGTTCCTCGCAACAGACATGTATCTGCCTGCTTTTGCTGCTATCCAACAAGATTTACAGACCGACGCCTCCGCCGTGAGTGCCAGTCTGAGCCTGTTCCTGGCAGGTTTTGCCTTTGCCCAACTGATGTGGGGGCCGCTGTCAGACCATTTCGGGCGTAAGCCTGTATTGCTGGCAGGCCTGAGTTTGTTCGCCGTGGGGTGTATTGGCATGCTGTGGGTAGAAAACGCAACTGCTTTGCTGGTATTACGTTTCGTGCAGGCGGTAGGCGTGTGTTCTGCGGCGGTAAGCTGGCAGGCGCTGGTGACGGACTACTATCCGGCGAATCGTGCAAACCGAATTTTTGCCACCATTATGCCGCTGGTCGGGCTTTCTCCCGCTCTGGCACCGCTGCTCGGCAGTTGGATTTTGACCCACTTTGACTGGCAGGCGATTTTCGCCACGCTGTTTGCTATCACGCTGGTGTTGATGATCCCGACTCTGCGTCTGAAGCCTCGCACCCAGCATCATCCGCAAACGGAAGAGAACAAAGTCAGCTTTATGTCGTTACTGCGCTCGCACGTCTACAGCGGAAACGTATTGATTTACGCGGCCTGCTCCGCAAGTTTCTTTGCGTGGCTGACCGGTTCACCGTTCATTTTGAATGATATGGGCTACAGCCCTGCGGCAATTGGTCTGAGCTATGTTCCGCAAACCATCGCTTTCTTGATTGGCGGCTATGGTTGCCGCAGCGCGCTGCAAAAATGGCAAGGCAAACAAATGCTGCCGTGGTTACTGGGCGTGTATACCCTGAGCACCTTCGCGACCTGGGCTGTAGCTGTGAGTGGCCATGCTAACCTGACGTTACTGCTGATCCCATTCTGCGTAATGGCGATGGCAAACGGCGCGATCTACCCGATTGTTGTAGCCTCCGCCCTGCTGCCTTTCCCACAAGCTACGGGGAAAGCCGCTGCGCTGCAAAATACCCTTCAGTTGGGATTATGCTTCTTCGCAAGTTTGATGGTTTCCTGGCTTATCGTAACGCCGTTGCTGACCACCACCAGCGTTATGCTGGTCACCATTGTGTTGGCTCTGCTGGGATATTTGCTGCAACGTCGCAGCAGTGCGAAAGTCTGGCAACACGCTGAATCGGATGCGCATTAATTGAAACAAAACATAGGTTAGCATGCTAACGATTTGTTATTGAATCGCCGATAAAGCGGGCCTATACTCATAAACGGCTCGAGGTTAACACCATAATAATGAAGTCATAACGGGAGCCCTTGCGCTCCCGTTTTTTATTTGTTTTAAGCAATTTATTGAGTGGGTAGTCACCCCTTTCTCTGTTCTACGTCGGATATCAGGCTCACGGAATTTTTCGTGACATTTCTCACATGCCCAAAATAGCGTCTACGCTGTTTGAAGGTTCCTCACATAAAGGTGATGGAGAAGCTATGAGTTCATCGTGCATAGAAGAAGTCAGTATAAGAAATAACCCATGGTATCGAATTGTGAACGAGATGCTCACACAGGCTGGGGTGGAAGTGAACGGCCCGCGCCCTTTCGATATACAGGTTAAACATCCCGATTTTTTTAAACGCGTCCTACAACAGGGTACGCTCGGTCTGGGTGAAAGTTATATGGACGGCTGGTGGGACTGCGAACGGCTGGATATATTTTTTAATAAAGCCATTCGTGCCGGACTTGAACGCCAGCTCCCTCATCATTTAAAAGACACACTCCGCATTGCCGCCGCACGCTTTATTAATCTGCAATCTAAAAAACGCGCCTGGATAGTGGGCAAAGAGCATTACGATCTCGGGAACGATCTCTTTAGCCGCATGCTTGATGACCATATGCAATATTCTTGCGGTTACTGGAAAGAGGCCACAACGCTCAGTGATGCACAGAATGCAAAATTGAAAATGATCTGCGAGAAATTGCATCTGGAACCCGGCATGACGCTGCTGGATATTGGCTGCGGCTGGGGTGGGCTTGCTGAATTTGCGGCGCGAAATTATGGCGTAGCAGTGCATGGCGTAACCATTTCTGCTGAACAGCAAAAAATGGCACAGGCGCGATGCATCGGTCTCAACGTCACTATTTTGCTGCAAGATTACCGTGAACTGGATATGCAGTTTGACCGCATTGTTTCCGTCGGCATGTTCGAGCATGTCGGGCCGAAAAATTACGCCACCTATTTTGATGTGGCAGACCGTAATTTGAAACCTGACGGAATCTTTCTGCTTCACACCATCGGATCCAACAAAACCGATAACGGCGTCGATCCCTGGATCGACAAATACATTTTCCCTAACGGTTGTCTGCCGTCGGTCAGCCAGATTGCCCATGCCAGCGAAGGCCATTTTGTGATGGAGGACTGGCATAACTTTGGGGCGGATTACGACAAAACATTGATGGCCTGGCACGAGCGTTTCCAGACTTGCTGGCCGGAAATTGCCGATAACTACTCGGACCGCTTTAAAAGAATGTTTAGTTATTACCTCAACGCCTGCGCCGGAGCGTTTCGCGCGCGCGATATTCAGCTCTGGCAAATCGTCTTTACCCGCGGTATCGAAAACGGTTTACGCGTCCCGCATTGATTAACACCCCGGCACTGCCGGGGTAGTTCTTTCATGTAAAAATCCGCAGCAATTTCATAACAAACTGTGAATCCCTCCACGAAATTATCATTCCTTGTGTCACGAGTTTGATCCGGTTAACACTTACGTTTTTCTTCATTGGAAACCGGTTTCCCATCTGTTTCACAATCAGCCAACTTCACTAAAACACTCACAAGGATACCGCCATGAGCATGTACCAAAAAATGGTCAATGTGATTGAGCAAAAAGTTACCCCTATGGCTGGCGCGATGGGTTCTCAACGCCATGTCATCGCCATCCGCGACGGTTTTATCGCAGCACTTCCGTTTATGATTATCGGCTCTTTCTTGTTAGTGTTTATTTTCCCACCGTTCTCGCCCGACAGCAGTTGGGGCTTTGCGCGCGCATGGCTGAACTTTTCCCTGAGCTATCGCGAACAACTGATGCTGCCGTTTAACCTCAGCATGGGTGTGATGACCTTCTTTATTTCGGTCGGCATTGGCGCAAGTCTCGGCAAACACTACAAACTCGACCCGATCATGACCGGTTTACTGGCGTTTATGGCCTTTTTACTGGTTGCCGCCCCTTATAAAGACGGGCAAATCTCCACCCAATACTTCTCAGGACAGGGCATCTTTACCGCGCTGATTACCGCGATTTATGCCAGCGAAATGTATGCGTTCCTGAAGCGCCACAACATCACCATTCGTCTACCAAAAGAAGTGCCAACCGGCGTGGCTCGTTCGTTTGAAATTCTGATCCCGGTGGTAGTGATTGTCGCAACGCTGCACCCGCTGAATCTCTTTATTGAGTCCACGACGGGGATGATTATTCCCGAAGCCATCATGCACTTGCTGGCACCGCTGGTTTCCGCGTCTGATTCCCTGCCTGCCATTCTGATTTCTGTGTTTATCTGCCAGATTCTGTGGTTTGCCGGGATTCACGGGGCGCTTATCGTCACCGGCATTATGAACCCGTTCTGGATGGCGAACCTTTCCGCGAACCAGACGGCGCTCGCCGCCGGAAACGTGTTGCCGCATATCTACCTGCAAGGTTTCTGGGATCACTACTTGCTGATTGGCGGCGTGGGTTCCACGTTACCCCTCGCCTTCCTGCTGCTGCGTAGCCGCGCCATTCATCTACGTACCATCGGTAAAATGGGCGTGGTGCCAAGTTTCTTTAACATTAACGAACCGATTCTGTTCGGCACGCCAATCATCATGAACCCGCTGTTCTTCTTGCCGTTCACCCTGGTGCCGATGATTAACGCCACGCTGGCTTATATCGCCACCAAATTAGGCTGGGTTGCACAAGTTGTTTCGCTCACACCGTGGACGACACCGGCCCCAATTGGCGCATCGTGGGCCGCAAACTGGGCGGTAAGTCCCGTTATCATGTGCCTGATTTGTATGGTCATGTCGGCTGTGATGTATTACCCCTTCCTGAAAGCGTATGAGCGCACCCTGCTTAAACAGGACGAAGAGCGCAATCAGCAGGAAAGCAGCAACCCGGTTACAGCGAACTAAACATTTATAGCCTGCTAGTCTGGCAGGCTCGTCAAACGAGGAACAAAAATGAAATATGAATTTCCGGAGAATTTTTGGTGGGGAAGCGCCAGTTCAGCACCCCAGACCGAAGGCGAAACCCTCTCTTTTGGCAAATCGGCCACGATTTGGGATCAATGGTTTAAGGAACAACCAACCCGCTTCCACAACGGCGTAGGCCCGGCTGACACCTCCACATTCTATAAAAACTGGAAGCAGGACATCGCGCTCTTAAAAGAGCTGAACCATAACACCTTCCGCACATCAATTTCCTGGGCGCGCCTGATCCCTGAAGGCCGTGGCGCAGTGAACCAGGAAGCTGTCACCTTCTACAACCAGGTCATTGACGAGTTGCTGGCGCAAGGCATCAAGCCGTTTATCAACCTGTTCCACTTTGATATGCCTATGGTCATGCAGCAGCAAGGCGGCTGGGAAAATCGTGACGTTGTCACGGCTTATGCCGAATTTGCCACCGTCTGTTTTGACCTGTTTGGCGACCGCGTGAAACATTGGTTCACCTTCAACGAGCCGGTTGTGCCTGTCGAAGGCGGCTATCTGTATGATTTCCATTACCCGAACGTTGTGGATTTCAAACGCGCGGCGACCGTGGCCTACCACACCATGATCGCACACTCAATGGCGGTAAAAGCCTACCATGAACGCAACGACGGCGGCGAAATCGGGATTATCCTCAACCTCACCCCGTCTTACCCACGTTCCCAGAACCCTGCGGATGTGAAAGCGGCAAACATTGCCGATCTCATGTTTAACCGCAGCTTCCTTGACCCCGCGCTGCGTGGCGAATATCCACAAGAGTTGGTGGCATTGCTCAATGAGCACGGCCAATTGCCAGCATGTCAGCCAGAAGATAAAGCGCTGCTGGCGGCTGGCGTGGTAGATTTATTAGGCATTAACTATTACCAGCCTCGCCGCATCAAATGCCGCGATTCGCTGGTCAATCCTGACAGCCCGTTCATGCCGGAATGGTTCTTCGAAGCCTACGAAATGCCGGGCCGCAAAATGAACCCGTATCGCGGCTGGGAAATTTATGAGCAAGGGATCTACGACATTCTGACTAACCTGCGCGAGAACTACGGCAACCCAAATTGCTATATTTCCGAGAATGGCATGGGCGTTGAAAACGAGCACCGCTTCGATGAAAACGGCCAGATTCAGGATGACTACCGTATCGATTTCGTGCGCGACCACCTGAAGTGGCTGCATAAAGGTATCAGCGAAGGCAGCAACTGCCTCGGGTATCACATGTGGACTTTCATTGATAACTGGTCATGGTGTAACGCCTATAAAAACCGTTACGGTTTTGTCTCATTAAATCTTGAGACTCAAAAGCGCACCATCAAGAAAAGCGGCGAATGGTACAAAGCGACCGCCGCGGAAAATGGCTTTAATTAACCACACTGAATCGTAAGGCGGGTAAGCGATGCGCTCCCGCCAAAACACGTAAAACTGGTGGATGGCGCGTTGCTTATCCACCCTACTAAGCCAACACACCATGTCGAATATTAATGATGTAGCGCGCCTTGCGCAGGTTTCCAAAGCAACGGTTTCGCGCGTATTAAGTGGCAGTCGCGGCGTCAAAGAAGAGAGCCGCCAGGCGGTATTACGTGCAGCCGAAATCCTTAACTACAAGCCGAATGCCATTGCCCAATCCTTGAGCAACCAGTCGACGCACTGCATCGGCGTTATCTGCGCCACCGAGCATATCCAGCAGGCAACCGGCTACCTACAAGCGCTCGAGAAACAGCTCAACCAGCATCAGAAACATCTGTTGCTCCGTTTCGCCAGTGACGCAGGCAGCGTAGCGCAGGCGGCACAAGAGCTCTCCAACGGGTTGTGTGACGCGCTGGTGGTGGTGGGTGCACGTTTTCCGCTCCCCCCGCTTGCCGATGAGATTATGTTGATTGATTGCCTGAGCGGTTCGCACAATTTCAGCATTCAGTGCGATCATATTTTTGCCGCAGAAACGGCGGTGCACTATTTATGTAACCAACAGCGGCGGCAAATCGCGTTAATTAACTTTGCCAGCGGCGAAGCAGCCGCTCTGACGCTCGAGGGTTATCATCAGGCCCTTCATAACCATGTTGTGCCCTTTAACCGCCAACTGGTGATTGAAGATGAGTCATCGGTACGCATTGCGCTGCAACGGCTGATCAATCGCGGCGTGAAATTTTCTGCCCTGCTCGTCACAGACGACACTCAGGCGCAGGAGGCGGTGATGATGCTTAATCAATATCAGTTGAAAGTGCCTGAACAGGTGATGGTCTTTAGCCTGGATGGCTCAAGCAGAATGCCGGGTTCAAATGCGATACCGGCAATCAAATATCCGCTTGAGAGCATGGCTCGTCGGGCAGTTGAGTTATTGCTGGGCGAGCGCCACGCCAGTGATTTGGTGCGCGGAAGTTTGCTGATTGCCTGATACATATGTGTCGGGTGGCGCTCGCGCTACTCCCCCCCACGAACGGGTTTTTGTAGGGTGGAATAGCGGCGGCGCCATCCACCGTTACACGGTTTTTATCCCTTCGGCAACAGCGTTGCAAGCGTGGCTTCACGTTGCGCCAGCACGCGCTCAACGGTATCGACAATCGCCTGGGTTTGCGGGTCAATTTCAATATTAATTCGATGACCCAATTTCTTGCTGCCAAGCGTGGTGCGCTCAAGCGTTTCAGGAATCAAATGCACGCAAAAACGTGAAGCGGTCACTTCACCAACGGTCAAACTAATACCGTCGATGCCGATATAGCCTTTATGAAGGATATATTTCATCAACGTTTTATCGTGCAATTTAAACCAAATCTGGCGGTTATTTTCTGAGGTCAGAATTTTCGCCACTTCAGCGGTCGTCATTATGTGACCGGACATTAAATGCCCACCGATTTCATCATTAAATTTGGCCGCACGTTCAACGTTAACGCTGTCACCAACCACCAGTTCACCAAGGTTGGTGATGCGCAGCGTCTCTTTCATTAAATCAAAGCTGACGTGATTACCGTTGATTTCTGTGACCGTCAGGCAACAGCCGTTATGCGCAACCGATGCGCCCGTCTCAAGGCCAGGTAACATCGCATCGGGCAGCGCGACAACGTGTGTGCGAAAATTAGGTTTCTCGTCGATGGAGACCAGGGTCGCGGTGCCCTGCACAATACCTGTAAACATCGTAAAGCTCCTGATATAGATTTGGCTGCTGAAAATTTATATACCCATTAGCATTCGAGTTGCAGCCCACACGCCTGCAGCTTGAAGGATGATGGATACAATCCAGCACTTTAACAGTTGGAAAATTCCCTTACCAGCTATCCGCACCACCCCACCATTATTTGACTGGCGTAATCGTTTTCTCCCGCTACAATAGTCAGGAAAATTCCCCTGCAATTCCTTTTTTGCTGCCATTTCTGGCGGTCTTGTAGTCTTTCTAATAACTAAAAATATTCAGGTGTTAGCATGCAGAAGTACCTTATTGAAGCTCGCCAGTTGCTTGCGCTGGCTATCCCCGTAACCCTCGCGCAAATTGCGCAAACCTCAATGGGATTTGTCGATACCGTGATGGCCGGTGGCTATAGCGCCACCGATATGGCTGCGGTGGCGATCGGCACGTCCATCTGGCTGCCCGCGATTCTCTTCGGCCACGGTTTATTAATGGCGCTGACGCCTACCGTTGCGCAGCTTAACGGCTCTGGCCGCCGGGAGCGTATTGCTCACCAGATTCGCCAGGGTTTTTGGCTTGCGGGGATCGTCTCCGTATTGATCATGGTGGTGCTGTGGAACGCGGGCCATATTATCCATGCGATGAAAAATATCGATCCGCAACTTGCCGATAAAGCCGTGGGCTATTTACGTGCCCTGCTGTGGGGTGTCCCCGGTTATCTCTTCTTCCAGGTTGCACGTAACCAATGCGAAGGCCTGGCAAAAACTAAACCCGGCATGGTAATGGGTTTTATTGGCCTGTTGGTTAACATCCCGGTCAACTACATCTTTATTTATGGTCATTTTGGCATGCCGGAGCTTGGCGGCGTGGGCTGTGGTGTGGCAACGGCTGCGGTCTACTGGGTAATGTTTTTCTGCATGATCTCTTATGTGAAGAAAACACGCTCAATGCGCGACATCCGTAACCCGAAAGGCTTTGTGCAGCCCGACTGGAAAGTGTTGTATCGCTTAACGCAGCTAGGTATGCCGATTGCCCTGGCGCTGTTCTTCGAGGTCACACTGTTCGCGGTGGTGGCGCTGTTAGTCGCGCCATTGGGAATTGTTGACGTTGCCGGGCACCAGATTGCGCTGAACTTCAGCTCGCTGATGTTTGTCTTGCCGATGTCCCTTTCCGCAGCCGTGACCATTCGCGTTGGTTTCCGCCTGGGCCAGGGGTCTACGCTTGATGCACAAACCGCTGCGTGGACGGGTATTAGCGTGGGGATGTGCCTGGCGATGTTCACCGCTATTTTTACCATCGTGATGCGTGAGCACATTGCCCTGCTCTACAACAGCAATCCGGAAGTGGTAGCGCTTGCCGCACATCTGATGCTGCTGGCGGCCATCTATCAACTTTCAGACTCCGTTCAGGTTGTGGGAAGCGGCGTACTGCGTGGTTATAAAGATACCCGTTCCATTTTCTTTATTACGTTTGTTGCCTACTGGGTGTTGGGATTACCAAGCGGTTATATCCTTGCGCTCACCGATTGGGTGGTTGACCCGATGGGTCCGGCAGGTTTCTGGACCGGCTTTATTATCGGCCTGACCTCAGCGGCCATTATGATGATGCTGCGGATGCGCTGGTTACAACGCCAGCCTTCCGTCACGATTTTGCAGCGCGCTGCGCGATAACCCCCAGTAGCCGCCGTTTTGGCGGCTATTTTTGCATCGAGTTGCGCAGATGCTCAGCAAACGAGTGAAATATGGAAGAAAATTGCTGTTTTCCTCTTGCAAGCCTTGGGGGCTGCCGCTAATATTCGTCCCCGTTGTCACAGACAACATGATGCGTCCGTAGCTCAGTTGGTTAGAGCACCACCTTGACATGGTGGGGGTCGGTGGTTCGAGTCCACTCGGACGCACCATTTCAAGTTTTACCGCAGCAAACAGTGCGTCCGTAGCTCAGTTGGTTAGAGCACCACCTTGACATGGTGGGGGTCGGTGGTTCGAGTCCACTCGGACGCACCATTTCATGAAGTTCTCTCTTCTACTTCCAGCATCATTCGTTACACTCCCTACTCTAAGAACACTTTTCTCCGGTAAACGCTGTCATTTCGCGCGCTGCCAGGCTAAATGAGTTACGCTATTGTTAATTCGTTCGGGGGAAAACAATGCACTCACCCTACCAGCCAATCAACTGCGACCTGCATGACTATCTTGAGATAGCCTGTATGCACCACTACCGTCTGAATATCGAATTAAACGACGGGCAACATTTTGTCGCCACCGCAATCACCACTCGCACAGCCTCGAGCAAAGAAGAATTTTTGCTACTGCAAAATGAAAATCAGCAGTTTGAGATCCGCCTCGACAAACTACGCGTTATCACTCCTCTAAATAAAAATGCCAGCTTTGGATGTATTACGTTTTAGCGGGAAGCGTGTTCATTTTCCTGAGTCAGGACATAGGTGAAAATAGCGTTGCTCCGGAAATCTCCAGGGCCGTTACCAAATTTATATTGAGCCAGGAGCGTGTTCCGCCCCTGTTTTTCCCATTTATTTCCCCTGAATTAGCTCCCCCGGTACGTAGAGTATCCGTACTGGCTAAGCAACAGAGGGACGTGATAGGTCGTCGTTGTATTGGTGATATGAAATTCCACCGGAATTTCAGGGAAGAAACTCTGCTGTTTTTGTTCCGCGAAGTATTGCCCGGTTTTAAAAATGACCCGATAGTCTCCCGCTTCAAATGGCTTTCCTGGCCATAGCGCATCCACGCGACCATCCTGGTTGGTGCTGGCCGTGTTAACCACCTTCCAGCTTTCTCCCTGCTTCTGCTCAAGCGTCACCGCAACGCCCGGTGCTGGCATCCCCGTTTGCTGATTTAGTACATGAACACTCAGTGGATTTTTACCTGCGGCGAGGGTAATACCCGGTGCGGCAAGCAGTGCGGCGAGGGACAAGGCAGCGATAGACTTTTTCATCTTTAGTTCTCCAGTGTTAATCACCCTGCTGTTATACCTGCGCGGTTGCATCAGTTGCCTGTCAGAAAGATGACCATATTGTCATCTGGCGCTGAAACTCTGGGGCAGCCATAAAATTCATGGCAAACTGCCCCGATGAAACTGTTACTGATCGAAGATAATCTGAAAGCCAGCGCCTGGGTCCGTAAAGGGCTTGAAGAGGCGGGTTATATCGTGGATTACACCGCAGATGGGCGGGACGGCTTACATCTGGCGCTGTCCCATCCATACAGCCTGGTAATTCTGGATATTATGCTGCCGGGTATGGATGGGTGGCAGGTGTTGAAAACCCTGCGAACCGCCAGCAATACTCCCGTGATTTGCCTGACTGCCAGAGACTCCGTGGACGACCGGGTAAAAGGTCTGGAGCTGGGCGCGAATGATTACCTGGTAAAGCCGTTCTCATTTGCTGAACTTCTGGCAAGGGTAAGGAATCAGCTCCGTCAGCACCAGCCGCACAGCACCTCACTTCGCGTGGCCGACCTGGTGATGGACTCAACGCGCCTTCAGGTGACACGCGGCGGTGTTCCTGTGGCACTCACGCGCAAAGAGTTCATGCTTCTGTGGCTCCTCGCCAGCCGCCACGGTGAAATCCTGCCCCGAACGCTGCTTGCAAGCGAAATTTGGGGGATTAACTTCGACAGCGAAACGAACATTGTAGATGTCGCCATTCGCCGCCTGCGTCGTAAAGTTGACGACCCCTTTCCCCAAAAGCTCATTATCACCGTCAGAGGCATGGGCTATTGCCTGTCTGAAAAGGAGCCCGGCAGTGTATAGCCCTTCCCTGACTCTGCGACTGACAGTGATTTTCACGCTGATCGTGGCGATGGCCTGTGGGGGCATTAGCCTGATTCTTTATAACGCATTACGCAGCGAACTGGTGTGGCGCGACGATCAAACGCTGATCAACCGGGCCGCGCAGTTAAGGCAACTGCTTGCTGATGGCGCCCATCCGAGCTCTTTGCCGCTCTATTTCAATCGTATGGTCGATACCCACCAGGATATCCTCATCATCCGCTCGCAGTATGAGCAAAACGTCAGTATTAATCATACCGGCGCATCTTTACCCCCTCTCTCTCCTACGCCGGTAAACAGCCCGCCTAATGAGAAACAGTTGCACCGCTGGATCAACGCGGACGATACAGAAGCCTCGGCGTTAAGCCTTCAGGCAAACTCACAGGTAGGGCCGGTCACCATCACCCTGGCCCGCGTCGCTCGGGAGCGTGCGGTCATGCTGGAGCGCTATCGCCAGCAAAGCATTCTGGTTTCATTGGCCGCCATTTTGCTGTGTGCCGCACTCAGTCCGCTACTTATTCGCAGAGGGCTACGCGCCATTGGTCGGTTAAGTCAGATCGTGGCCGAAACCGGCAGCGACAGGCTAAATCATCCAGTGCCGCTCCAGCCATTACCGCCAGAGTTACTTCCTCTTGGAGAAGCCCTGAACACCATGCGCCAGCGCTTGTCGACCGACTTTATTCGTCTGACCCAGTTTGCCGACGATCTGGCCCATGAGATACGCACCCCCATCAATGTTTTGTTAGGCCAGAATCAGGTTGCACTGGGCCATGAACGTTCAGCCGCTGAATATCAGGCCCTGCTGGAAGGGAACATTGAAGAGCTGGAGGGGTTATCGCGACTGACTGAAAACATTCTCTTTCTTGCCCGCGCCACCCATTACAACATCAAGCTCAATGAAGAAACCTTTTCAATTCATGACGCCCTGGAAACTCTGATCGACTTCCTTGAACCGATGGCGGAAGAGAGGGAGAGGGTTATTGTGCTTAACGCCGAAGGAAACCTCACCGCAGATAAAATGCTTTTCCAGCGGGCCATGACTAACCTGCTGACAAATGCCATTCGTTATTCGCCAGGAGAGGGAGAAATCGCCGTCAGCACGGTTTCAGCGCGGGGAATACGTCACGATAGAGGTGTCGAACAAAGGTGACGCTCTTGCCGAGCCTGACAAACTGTTCGAGCGGTTCTGGCGTGGGGATAATGTCCGCCACACCGCTGGAAGCGGGCTGGGGCTTTCGCTTGTAAGCGCAATCGCCACATTACACGGCGGAAGCGCTTATTACCGGCACGAGAGCGGAAACAATATCTTTGGCCTTCGTCTGCTTATTAAACGTCTATAGCTGCTACGGCAACCGTCATCAAGAATAAAATTATTACGAAAAATATTATCCGATAATACTCTGTAATGATAATAAATCTGCAAAAATTAAAATCACCACTAAGTGAATAAATAGAAGAGATTTTATTATTCCCCACCGTTAATTTTTATCGATTAACGTCTCGTTTAATCAGAAAAATATCTTGTAAAAACATGGTTGTTCAAACTATAAATTTGACACCACCCCATAATAGACTAATTTTAAATCAGCCCGTAAATATGAGGAAGCCCAAATCATTGGCTTTTTCAAACTGTTATTCCATGAAAGAAAAAGTGCATTCTGGAGTTATTCCATGCAAATCAAAAGTATCGAAGATCTTTTTGTTCATCTTTTATCTGATACCTACAGTGCCGAAAAGCAATTATTGCGTGCATTACCGAAACTTTCTCGTGCCGCTGAAAATCCTAAGCTATCTGAAGCCTTCGCAAGCCACCTTGAAGAGACTCGCATCCAGGTCGAACGTATCGATCAGGTGGTGGAAAGTATTCCTGACCTGCGCCTCAAACGCATCAAATGCGTGGCAATGGAAGGGTTAGTTGAAGAGGGGCAGGAAATTATTGATGGCGTGGATAAAGGCGCTGTTCGTGATGCAGGGTTAATCGCTGCGGCTCAAAAAGTGGAGCACTACGAAATCGCCGCGTATGGCACCCTTTGCACCTTAGCCAAAATGCTGGGTTATCAGGAAGCCAAAACTTTGCTGGGTCAGACACTTGAGGAAGAGAAATCTGCTGACAGTAAATTATCGACCCTTGCCGAGTCGGGAATAAATCAGGACGCGAAGCAAAAAGGTTAAGTTTACCTATTTCTTCCTGTTGTCTGAATTTACAGTCTATTTTTGGCATACCACTGCGCCCTTGTTTCTCTCAACTATACTTATTTCTTCAACGACATTAAGGAGCTCAGTATGTTTGATAAGACAACCGATAAAGTTAACGAAGCAGCAGGCACCGCACGCGAATTGTATGGCAAGCATACCAACAGCCCCGATGAGCAATTTAAAGGTGCGGCGCGCAAATACGCCTCGCAGGCCAGTTACGCCGTGAAGGATGCTGCCGATAATGTAAGAGACCAGGTGTCAACTAACCCGCTGGCTGGGCTGGCGGTTGCCGCAGCGGTTGGCGTAGTGTTTGGTTATTTGCTTGGCCGTAAATAAATTTGGCTGTAAATAAATAATGTTCAGGGCTGTTAATAACAGCCCGTTAATTCCCCCGTATTTATCGCCCTTAACTTTGCCGCCCCTTTTCCCGATATTGTATCGGGGAAATTTGCAGGTGATTTTTAAAGAAGCGCGAATAAACCGAATGCGAAGAAAACCCCAGGCAGTCGCTTATTTCCTGAATAGAGAGTGTCGATTCCCTCAGCATTCGCATCGAAAGAGAAAGCTGCTTCTGATTGAGTAACTGCGTAAAGGTAACAGATTCCTGTTGCAGGCGACGGTTCAGCGTCCAACGGCTAATGCGCAGCTCCTGGCACACACGCTCCATTATAGAATTTGCATTAGACTCCCGCCCCGAAAGATAACTCTGCTCAATAAGCGCATTCACCGCCGCCGTTAGCGGAGGCTCGCTAAAAATCTGTTTTTTAAGCGCACTGATATGGTTCTTTTGTAAGCGGTTCAAAAGCAGATTAAACGACGCGCTCTCGCATTCCAGATAATGGTTATCCAGAATAATCGCGTCATGTTCCTGATGCAGCAAACAGGTTTTATTAAACATATCGTTGACCAGCGCCAGATGATGAATGGCGCTATCGGTTACGGATATTTGCATCTCCATGTGCGGAGCATAGCTTTTCAATATTCCCCCCAGTAACACCAGATTAAAAATGGCGGAAGGATTATTAACCGATTGTGGCGCACGGTTTTTATATCTGATTCTGGTTTGCGACTCCCCTTTCTCGATAAAAAGATCGTCACAATCGCCAATGAGAAATCGGTTTTCAGAAAAACTGCACAGAGCCGAGCCGAGGTTTTTTTCATTCAGGCATAACCCTATTAATTCGGGGAAAACAGCATGTGAATGTTCAACGCTATTACTGTAAACATATTCTGGAATACAACTGCCATAGACCGATTTATTCAGCCCACTTACTTTGCTCATTAATTGGTAATGGACGTTTTCGCTAATACGACCGTAGGGTTTTTCCATCTCATGGGTTGACAACCCTAAACTCCCCAGCAGGCCATTTGTGTCAATTCCCTTTTGACTCAAATCATTCAGAATATTCCTATATATTGAATTAGATACGCTTCGATTAAGCATGTGAAACCTTGCACAAGAATGGGCGTTAATATTGTTTTTGTAATGTTAATGTATTGTAGCATCCTGCATTATTTTGAGATACCACTCACAAAAAAACGCCCTGCTCCGAAGAGCACAGAAATAGCTTTCCATTGCAAAGTGAAGAGTGATTTACCTGGTTATTATTCCGCTGTTGTTGATTTGCTTACTTTTGAGATCCCTGAATTTATTCAGATAACACCCTACATATTTAAGGAAAATAACAGTGGAATCCTTAGCCATAAAAACAAAATTAAATACCCTGACCGTTTGCCTCACCCTGGCATTAGCCGGAATGCTTGCTGGTTGTCATGACGACGATGACGACGACCATCAGGAAGAATCCCCGCCTTCACAAGTCAAAGATGCGGCTTATTATCAAAAGATGGCTAAAGAAGCAGCCGCTAAAATGAGCATCGAAGAAAAACTGAATATGATCATGGGCCCGGGCATGAATATGGGTAATGGGGATGTTCAGATTACCAACCTTAAAAATGATGTCTCGGGCGTCGCCGGTTATATTAACGGCGTAAAAAGCGACAAACTGGATATTCCGGCAACAAAATTAGCCGATGGCCCTGCGGGTCTGCGCATAAATAGTACCCGCAGCGGCAGTTCAGAAACTTACTACGCCACCGCCTGGCCGATTGGCTCGCTGCTCGCTTCCTCCTGGGATACCCAATTAGTCGCCGAAGTGGGTAAAGCCATGGGCGAAGAAATTAAAGAATACGGCGTTGATTTTATTCTGGCACCGGGCATGAATATTCAGCGTAACCCGCTCAATGGCCGTAACTTTGAGTACTATTCCGAAGATCCACTGCTGAGTGGGAAAATTGCCGCCGCCATGGTAGACGGCGTTGAGTCCAACCAGGTGGGCACTACCATTAAGCACTTTGTGGCGAATAACTCAGAAACTAACCGTAACTCCATCGATACCCTCGTCTCCCCTCGCGCCATGCGCGAAATTTATCTGCGTGGTTTCCAGATTGCCGTAGAAGAATCCCAGCCATGGGCCGTCATGTCTTCCTATAACAAACTTAACGGCACCTACACCAACGAACGCCGCGATCTGCTGACCGATATTTTGCGTAACGAGTGGGATTTTAAAGGGCTGGTGATGTCCGACTGGTTTGCCGGTACGCCAAAATTAACCGCATGGAAACAGTTCAAAGCGGGGAATGATTTAATCGAGCCGGGCGGCGAAATGGAGGCTCTCAAAGCCTCTTACGACAAAGGGGATATCACCGAAGCGGACGTGACGGTCAACGTCGAACATATTCTTTCGCAAGTCTTCCAGTCCCCTTCATATAACAACTACGCTGCCAACAACAAGCCCGATCTCGAGCAGCACCGCGCCCTGGCACGCCAGGCAGCGGCGGAAAGTATGGTGCTGTTAAAAAATGACGGCCAGGCGCTGCCTTTAACCCCGCGCCTCAAACTGGCAAGTTTTGGCGTCAGCCAAATTGAAACCATCAAGGGCGGCACCGGCAGCGGCCAGGTGAACAACGAATCCACCATTATGCTGGCCGAAGGTCTGCAACAGCAGTACAGCGTCGATGAGTCGTTAACCGCCTTCTACCGCGACTATTACGCGCAAAATAAGGTCGAGCATCCGGGTTTTGTCTCCTCCATACCCAGCTACTTCACCTGTGAAGATCCGGCGGTGGATGTCAGCGTCATAGAGAGTGCGGCGCAAAATAACGATGCCGCGCTGATCACCATCGGCCGTATCGCAGGCGAAGGCGTGGATCGCACCAACACCCGTGGCGACTACCTGCTTACTGAAAACGAATTGAATCTGATTAAAAACGCGTCCGACGCATTCCATGCCGCAGGCAAGAAAGTGGTGGTGGTGCTGGATGTCTCCGCCATCGTCGACACCACAGAATGGGCAGATAAAGTCGATGCCATTTTGCTCTCCTACCTGCCAGGCCAGGAAGCCGGTCATGCAATTACCGATGTCCTCTCAGGCGCGGTTAACCCAGGCGGGAAACTGGCGCAAACCATTCCGCAATATTATGCCGACGTTCCTTCCGCCACGACCTTCCCAGGCAAAGATCTTAACGGTGACGGCACCCCGGATGAAATCGATTATAACGACGACATCTACGTGGGTTACCGCTACTACACCACCTTCAGCAAGCCGGTCGCATGGCCGTTCGGTTTCGGTCTTTCCTACACCACCTTCGCTTATGACGGCGCAACGGTTGAGTCCAACACCCTGAGCAACGGGGCAAAAGGCGCGGTCACGCTGAGCGTTTCGGTCACCAACACCGGGAGCGTTGCCGGGAAAGAAGCCGCCCAGGTCTATATCAGCGCACCTGAAGTGAAGCTGAAAAAACCTGCGTTAGAGCTGAAATCCTTCAGTAAAACGGACAGCCTGCAAGCGGGAGCCAACCAGAAGCTGACGTTCACCATTCCGGCTAAAACCCTGGCAAGTTTTGACCCGCAAAAAAACCAGTGGATCGTCGAACCCGGCACGTATAAAGCCTGGATCTCCCCGTCGTCAGACGTTGCGGGTCGCGATCCTGTGACCTTTAACGTGAGCGAAGAAATCGTGGTGAGCAACACCACGCCAGACGCGCTTGCCCTTCCGGCCGGTGTGAACCCCGCCGATTTTGTCACGGTGAGTCAGTAAGAAAACCGGGGCGAGCGCGTTCTCGCCCCGGCCAATAAGGCCATCCAGGGTGATAAGTAAACCGGTGTTCACGCGACGTTTTTCTCAGCCATTTTTCGTGCAGATAGTCTCGGGAGTATTGCTCTGCGGGCTCGGGTATCAGTTAGCCGTCCTGACCTGGCGACTCGGTGAAATGGTGTTTCCGCAAGCACAAGCGCCTGTTTTGGCAAGCAAAAAGCCGCCTGCAATGCAGCCTACTCAAATCAGCTTTAACACGCTCTTTCCCGGCCAGCCGGAAAAGCAATCGCCTGCGGCCACGCTCTCGTCTCTAAAAGTGCGGTTAGCCGCCGTAATAGTCAGCAGTACACCAGAAGACTCGCTGGTGATTATTGAGCAGGCAGGCCATCAAAATAGTTATGGCATTCAGGATGTTATCGACGGCACCCAGGCAAGTATCACAGCGATTCAGGACGACCACGTGGAAGTGCTCAACGCAGGAAAACAGGAGATCCTCAGGCTCTATGACGACGCCGCACCGGGTACACCTGCCGGGCGTCAACAACGCCTGAAAGAGCCCAAAAAATTACTGGAACAGGTGGCGATTACCCCGGTGAACAAAGCTGGTGTGATACAGGGGTACCGTCTTAATCCCGGCAAAGAGGCCACGCTATTCCAGCAAAGTGGCTTACAGCCCAATGATTTAGCCATCGCCATTAACGGCTTTGACCTGCGCGCTCCGCAGGAAGCGGCAAAGTTCATGGCACAGCTTAGTGAGTTAACCCAGTTGGATATCACCGTCCTACGTGATGACGCTGAGAAAAACATTTTTATCGATTTAGCGGAGTAAGGTTGGGTATGTCATTACAAATAAAAAGAATTGCCCTGAGCCTCACTCTTCTGGCGGGGCTTTTGCCCGCCGCATGGGGAGCCACTTATAGCGCCAGTTTCAAAAGCACCGACATCCAGGAATTTATCAACATCGTCAGCAAAAACCTGCACAAGACGATCATTATCGACCCCGCCGTGCGCGGCGTGGTGAATGTCCGCAGCTATGACGCCCTGAACGACGAGCAATATTATCAGTTCTTCCTGAGCGTGCTGGATGTGTACGGGTTTGCCGTGGTGCCAGGGGCAAGCGGCATCTTAAAAGTGGTGAAATCCGCCAACGCCAAAACCGCCGCTATTCCGCTGGCGGATGATTACCACGCCGGAACCGGGGACGAAGTGGTGACCCGCGTGATTCCAGTGGCAAACGTGGATGTGAAAGAGCTTGCCCCGCTGTTGCGCCAGCTTAACGACAACGCCGGAGCCGGAAACGTGGTGCACTACGAATCGGCGAATGTTTTGCTGGTTACCGGACGCGCGGCGGTGGTCAATCGCCTGGCTGAAATCGTCCGTCGAGTGGACTCCGCCGGAAACCAGCAATCTGACATCATTAAACTGAAATACGCCTCATCGCGCGAGATGGGGCTAATCCTCAACGGCTTAAATAAAAACGACCGCAACGGCAAAGGCGGCGGCCTTGCGCCCAACGTGGTTGCCGATGAGCGCACCAACAGCGTGGTGATTTCAGGGAGCGCCCAGTCCCGCCAGCGGTTAATCACCATCGCCCGCCAGCTTGACCGTGAAGAGCAAAACCAGGGCAATACCCGCGTCTTTTACCTCAAATATGCCCAGGCCAAAAACCTGGTTTCTGTTCTGAGCGGAACCAGCGCCACCACCGCCCCCGCTCAGAGCAAAGGTGAAACGGCACCCGCGAGCGCCGGAGCCAGCAGCACAACGTTTAATGGCAAAGAGGTGAGTATTGTTGCGGATGAGCAGACGAACTCTCTGGTCATCACCACCCAGCCCGATGCCATGCAGGCGCTGGAGCAGATCATTAACCGGCTTGATATTCGCCGTGCCCAGGTCTTGATTGAGGCGGTGATCGTCGAAATGCAGGATGGCGACGCCCTGAACTTCGGCGTGCAGTGGTTTAACCAAAACGGCGGTGCCACGCAATTTACCAGTACCGGTTTGCCAATAAGCGCCGTGGTTGCCGCCGAAAACAGAAAAAACGGCTCCAGCAGCGCGGCGCTGCTCAGCAGTTTTAACGGCATTGCCGCCGGGTTTTATAACGGCGACTGGGGCGGGCTGGTGACGGCGCTTGCCAATAACAATCGCAGCAATATTCTCGCCACGCCGAGCATCGTCACGCTAGATAACAAAGAGGCGGCAATCAACGTCGGCCAGGAGGTGCCGGTCATCACCGGCAGCCAGGCCAGCACCACCGGCAGCGTGTATAACACCGTCGAGCGTAAAACCGTCGGCACCAAACTGAAAGTCGTCCCACAGATCAACGACGGCGAAAGCGTGCTGCTCAATATCGAGCAGGAAGTCTCCAGCGTCGCCTCGGCAAGCTCCGTCGACTCTTCCTCTGCCGGAAGCGATCTCGGTGCAACCTTTAACACCCGAACCATCAATAACGCGGTGATGGTCAGGAGCGGCGAAACGGTGGTGCTCGGCGGCCTGCTGAATAACCAGACCACCGAAAGCGTCAGTAAAGTACCGATCCTCGGTGATATTCCCCTGCTCGGGTACCTCTTTCGCTACAACAGCACCAGTACCAGCAAACAGAATCTGATGGTGTTTATCCATCCGGTGATTCTGCGCGATGGGGCAAGTTACAACGGCGTTTCCAATGAGAAGTATCGCCAGTTCCGGGATGAGCAAAAATCTGACCGCCTGAATCGCGATGCGCTGGCCCTTCCTACGCCCGATCTTACACTGCCCGCCACCCCTGGGGCGCGGCCGCGCGGAGGATTCTTCAATGAATGATGAGCGAAAGCAGCAAAAGCTACCGTTCAGTTTTGCCCGCGACCACGGCGTGCTGGTGCAGTGGCATGAAAGCTCGCCGGTGCTGGTTCATCGCGGGGAACTCAGGCCGCAAATCTTGCTGGAAATACGCCGCGTTCTGCGCCAGTCGTTCGCAGTCCAGACGCTGGACGACGCGCAGTTTGCGCAGCAGTTAACAAAAGAATATCAACGCGACGCCAGCGAAGCGCAGCAGTTGATGGAAGATCTGGGCAACGAAGTGAGCTTTACCGATCTCGCAGGCCAGCTTCCGGGCCAGGAAGACCTGCTGGATATGGAAGATGACGCCCCGATTATTCGGCTGATCAACGCCATGTTGGGCGAAGCGATAAAACTCGGCGCATCTGATATTCATATTGAAACCTATGAATCACGCCTCGCTATTCGCTTTCGCATTGATGGCGTTTTACGGGAAGTGCTTCAGCCGCAGCGCCAGTTGGCAGCGGTGTTTATCTCGCGCATTAAGATCATGGCGCGTCTCGATATTGCGGAAAAACGCATTCCCCAGGATGGGCGCATTAGCTTGCGCATTGGCGGGCGAGCCGTTGATGTGCGCGTTTCCACGCTCCCTTCCAGCCACGGCGAGCGCGTGGTGCTGCGCCTGCTGGATAAAAACACCGTGCGTCTTGCGCTCTCCCATCTCGGGATGTCCGCCGAATTACAGCAGACGATGGCAGACCTGGTACGTAAACCGTACGGCATTATCCTGGTCACCGGCCCGACGGGTTCAGGCAAATCCACCACGCTGTATGCCGCGCTATCAGAGATTAACAGCCACGAGCGCAACATTCTGACGGTCGAAGATCCTATCGAATACGATTTGGACGGCATCGGCCAGACGCAGGTGAACAACAAAGTTGATATGACATTTGCGCGCGGGCTACGCGCCATTTTACGGCAAGATCCGGATGTGGTGATGATCGGTGAAATCCGCGATACCGAGACGGCAAAGATAGCCGTTCAGGCCTCCCTGACCGGCCATCTGGTTTTCTCCACGCTGCACACCAACAGCGCCATCGGGGCCATTGCCCGTTTGCGGGATATGGGCGTGGAGCCCTTCTTGCTCGCCTCCTCCCTGACGGCGGTGCTGGCGCAGCGCCTGGTGCGCACCCTCTGCCCGCACTGTAAAACCGCCCAGACGATAGACGAACACCAGCGCCAACGCTACGCGTTTCCAGCCAACGTTTCGCAGCTCTGGCATCCCGTCGGCTGCGAAAAATGCAACCACACGGGCTATCGGGGGCGCACCTCGCTCCACGAACTGGTGGTGGTTGATGAAGCCGTTCGCAAAGCCCTCACTCAGGATGCCAGTGAAGATGACCTGGAAAACCTTATCCGCACCACCACACCCGCGCTGCGGGCTGACGGCCTGGCAAAAGTGCAGCAAGGCGTTACCTCCCTCGAAGAGGTATTACGCGTGAGTCGGGAGGCGTAACGATGGCAGATTTTCGCTGGCAGGCGCTGGACGTTAACGGCAAATCAAAACAGGGTTCGATGGAGGCCGACTCGGTGCGTCACGCCCGGCAACAGTTACGCGAACGGCAATTACTCCCGGTAAAAATTCACGAAGCGAACGCATCAGCGAGTCCCCGGCAGCGCTTTTTGCCTCGCCGAAAACCGGGGATGCGCGTGAGTGAACTCACGCTTTTTACCCGCCAGCTCGCCACGCTTTTAGCCTCCGGTATTCCTCTGGAAGAGGCCTTAAATGTGGTTTCGCAGCAGACGGAAAAAGCGCGGCTGCAGAGTGTGATCAACAGCGTGCGCAGCCGGGTGCTGGAAGGTCAGACCCTGGCAAAAAGCATGGCGGAAAGCCCTGCTGCGTTCGACGAGCTTTACTGCGCGATGGTGGCGGCGGGTGAAAAATCCTCCCATCTCGATGACGTTTTGATGCGGCTTGCCCACTACACCGAGCAACGCCAGCAGATGCGAAACAAATTGCGCCAGGCGATGGTTTACCCGCTGGTGCTGACCGTTGTGGCGGTAAGCGTTATCGCTATTTTGTTGGTCACCGTGGTGCCGAACGTCGTGGAACAGTTCGTCCATATGAAGCAAGCGCTGCCGCTCAGTACGCGCATGCTGATGGGGTGCAGCGAACTGCTCCAACGTTACGGCGTCACCTTTTTAGGGCTGGCAACCGCTGCGGGGTTTTACTGGAAACACTGGCTAAAAACCCCAGCCAACCGCCTGCGCTACCACAATTTGCTGCTGCGTTTACCGGTGACAGGCCGCCTTAGCCGCGCCACCAATACCGCCCGTTTCGCCAGCACGCTGAGCATCCTCAACGCCAGCACCGTCCCGCTGCTGGACGCCATGCAAATTAGCGGTGAAGTTCTGCAAAACGCCGAAGCCCGCCTGCGAATCACGCTCGCCCAACAACGCGTGCGGGAAGGTAGCACCCTGCGCGGGGCATTAACGCAGACGCGCCTTTTCCCGCCGATGATGTTGCACATGATTGCCTCCGGCGAGCGCAGCGGCACCCTGGACAGCATGCTCGCGCGGGCGGCAGACAACCAGGATAACGCACTGCAACAGGAGATGACGCTGGCGCTGAGTCTTTTCGAACCGCTGCTGGTGGTCAGCATGGCAAGCGTGGTGCTGTTTATCGTGCTGGCCATTCTCGAGCCCATTCTTCAACTCAACAACATGATCAGTCATTAAAAAAGGAGCCGTTATGGTTAAGCGTCAGCAGCAGGGTTTTACCCTGCTGGAAATTATGGTGGTGATCGTCATCCTGGGCATTCTTGCCAGTATTGTCGTGCCCAACCTGATGGGGAATAAAAATCAGGCCGACCGGCAAAAAGCGGTCACCGATATTGTCGCCCTCGAAAATGCGCTGGATATGTACACCCTCGATAACGGGCGCTACCCCACCAGCGAACAGGGTTTAGATGCGCTTCTGACCAAACCTGAAGCCGCACCGGAACCGAAAAACTACAAACAAAACGGCTACATCAAACGCCTTCCCGAAGATCCGTGGCAGAACGCCTATCAACTGGTGAGCCCAGGCGAGCACGGCTCCATCGATATTTTCTCTTCCGGCCCCGACGGGCAAGCCGGTAACGATGACGATATTGGCAACTGGGATTTGAACGGAGCCAAAGGGTAATGATTCAGGCCAACGGCAACGGCGGTTTTACCCTCATCGAAATGATGCTGGTGGTGGTGATTATCGCGGCGACATCAAGCCTGGTGGTAATGGCGTTGCCGTCGAACTCATCCCAGAAACAGGCCCGTGAGCGCCTTGCCGCCCTTGCCGATGCGATTCCCGTTCAGCGCATGGAAGCGATGGCTCAGGGGGCGCTGTTTGGCCTGCGGATTAACGCGCACGGGTACCAGTTTATGGTACGGGATCCGGCCCAGTCTCACGGCTGGAAGGCCCTCTCAGCAAGCGAGCCTACTTTTGTAGAGGGCATCACCTTCCAACTGACGCAGCAGGATTTGCTGCTGGATGATTCACCGTCGGCGGAGCAGGAAGGCAAACCGCAATTGCTGTTATTTCCCGGCGGCGAAGTCACCCCGTTCGAGCTAACCGCGTTTGACCAAAAGCAGGCGCTGGCAACGTTAAGCGTAACGGAATCAGGCGAAACACGGCTGGTTGATAGTACTTCGGAGGCACCATGAATCAACGCGGCATGACGCTTCTGGAAGTGATGGTGGCGATGGTTATTTTTGCCGGAGCAAGCCTTGCGTTAATGAACAGCCTCGGCAGCCAGATCATGGCGCTGCAATCCATGGAGGAGAGCGTGTTTGGGAGCTGGGTCGCAGAAAATCAGATGGTTGATCTTCGTCTGGCGGGCGGCTGGCCTGCCCTTGAGAAAGTCTCCGGCAAAGGGCAACTCGCCGGGCGCACCTGGTATTGGCAGCGGCAAGGGGAAACCACCCGCGACCCGCTGTTACGCGCCGTGGAAATCCAGGTGAGAAGCCAGCCGAATAATGACCCGCGCATTCATCTGCGCAGCTATTTCTTCCACCAGCCATGAGGGGCAAACAGCGCGGTTTTACTCTGCTCGAAGTGCTGGTCGCCCTGGTGATTTTTGCCCTGTTAAGCCTGACCGCGCAGGCCGTATTTCAGGGGGTGATACGCAATAACGCCATCACCAAAGAGAAAATCTCGCGCCTGACCGAGCTCAGTTTTGCCATGCAGCAACTGGAAAATGATTTTGTGCAGGCCTTTCCGCGCACCGTTCGCGAGGCAATGGAACCCGGTCATAGCGTGTTTAACGCCGCCGACGGCTTGCTCAAAAGCACGGGCGATGGCGTGACGTTTACCCGTACCGGTTGGTTTAACCCCGATGCCCGCCTGCGCCGCAGCGAGCTGCAAAAACTGGGCTGGCGGTTACAGGGTTCAACGCTGGAACGGCTGACCTGGCGCTACCCGGACAACGTGCCGAATACCGCGCCCACCAGCACCGTCATGCTGAGATCAGTCAAGCAGTTTCGCCTGCGCTATTACCAGAACGGGCGCTGGCTTACACAGTGGACGGCGGGTGGTGCGCTTCCCGAAGCGGTAGAAGTCACGCTGGATTTACCGGATTACGGCCCCGTGACGCGCCGATTTTTACTGGCCGCGAGCGGGAGTTCACGATGAAAAACCAACGAGGAATGGCTTTGCTTGTCGTCTTACTTTTACTCTCTGCCATGACGCTGCTCGCCTCGCAAATGACGGTGCGCTACCGGCAAATGTGGCAGCGCAGCCATACGCTTTTGACCCAGCTACAGATGCGCGAGTATTTACTGGGCGGGGAGGCTTTTGCCGCCCGCGTGCTGTATCAGGATTCAATTGATAGCCCGCAGATCACCTCCCGCGCGCAGTACTGGGCCTCTCAGCAAACCGTCTGGCCAATCGACGAGGTTTCATTGCGGGCGGAAATTCGCGACGAGCAGGCCTGCTTTAATCTCAATAGCCTGCAAAACCGTGACGCGAAAAACCCGGACATTCTGGCGCAGTATTATGAAAACGTTTTTGTCTCCCTCCTGGAGGGGCTTGAAGTCGATAACCTGCGCGCCAGGCAACTGACCGCCGCCGTTGAAGACTGGCTGGATGCGAATCGGGATGCGCAAATCTTGGGCGCGGAAGACAACGAATACATGGCGCTGAACCCGCCGTATCTGCCCGCCAACCAGCCAATGCAGCACCTTAGCGAATTACGCGCCGTTAAAGGCATAGACGGCGCGCTGTATCAGGCTCTG
Source organism: Buttiauxella gaviniae (assembly GCF_040786275.1). NCBI lineage: Bacteria > Pseudomonadati > Pseudomonadota > Gammaproteobacteria > Enterobacterales > Enterobacteriaceae > Buttiauxella > Buttiauxella gaviniae. The sequence goes on along the minus strand of NZ_JBFMVT010000002.1, from coordinate 4,028,640 downwards.
CGGCCTTTGATTTGCGTTCTGCCCGAGCGCACTCTGGCGGTGAATATCAATACGCTTTTAGACCACCAGGCCCCGTTATTGTCGGCGCTGTTTCTCAATACCCTGCCCGTTCAAACCGCCCGCGACCTTATCAAACACCGCCCGGCGCAAGGGTTCAAAACCGTAGATGAATTTTTAGCGTTCGCGCCAGGCGCAAATGAGCATCTTGCCGGGGCAGAGCTCACCCGCTCGCTCACGGTGAACAGCGACTATTTCGCCTCATCCATCACCATCGAAAACCAGCCGAGCCAGTTAACCAGCCATTTTTATCGCACCAGCGCCAGAAAAGTGGTGGTGCGAAGCCGTGAAACGGGAATGACACCATGAGTGAAACCTTACTAATCCGCGCGGCAAGCCATGCGCACCAGCCCGTCTACTGGTGGCTTTTTTCCCGGGATGACCAGCTACTGTTTTCCGGCGAACTCCCCAATGCGGCAAGCCTCGCAGACCTGCAACAATATGCGACTGGCAACGCGGTCATTGCTCTGGTTCCGGCCTGCGATGTGGTGCTGCGGGCGGTTAAATTGCCCGGCAGGCTGACCCGTAAAACCAGGCATGCGCTGCCCTTTTTGCTTGAAGATGAACTCGTTGAAGACCCCACGCGCCTGCACGTTGCGGTGCTCGCGCATGAAGCGCCCACCGTTCACCTGGCCGCGGTAGAACATGCGGTTATTCAGGAGTGGCTGCGCGGGTTCGACGCTGCAGGATTAAGCCTCACCCGCATGCTGCCGGACGTTCTGGCGCTGCCCCTGTGTGACGGAGGGTACCGCTGGAGCCTGGGCGAACAGCAGTTGATCCGTGAATCGCGCTGGCAGGGCTTAGTGCTGGAAGAGGCGTTAATAGCGTGCCTGCCCGCTGAAAAAAGGCTGCATGGGCAGACTCAGGAACACCCCTTCCCGCTGCGGGTTTCGCATCTTCCCCCGGTCAGCCTGTTGCAAGGTGACTATCGGCCTAAACGCCATAGCGTAAATGACCTGGGGCTGTGGCGCATGCCGGTTTATTTGCTCGCAGCCTGCCTTGCGCTCTTTCTGGTCATCAGCGGGCTGGATAAGGTTATGTTAAGCCGCGAAGAGTCCCGGCTTCAGGCGCAAATGGCGGGGATCTATCACCAGACGTTCCCCGGCAGCAAACGCGTGAGCGACCCGTGGTTTGCCTTTAAGCGGAAAATGGAGGCGCGTAACGGCCATTTTATCCCGTTAGCGCGGGCGCTTGATGCCGCGCTCCCCGCCGCCGTTCAGGTCAAAGCGTTGCAGTTTGATGCCTCAGAGCAGGCGCTCCAGGCACAGTTATCCCAGGCTTCCGCCGGGGCGTTAAAAGCGATGGAGCAGCGTTTGCCGCCAGATGTTCACCTTCGCGTCATTGACGCGGCAAACGTCACGCTCAGCTATAAACCCGGACGCCAGAAAGCGGCTCGTGAACTGTTGCCCCGAATCGACCAAATGAAACAGCACCTCGCCCAGATGCAGCGGCAGGCCGCGCAGCAACCGGCGATTTCCGCGCAAAACAGTGAGATTTCTGACGTCATTGCCCGCACTCGCGAAAAGGCCAGCCTGCCCGCCTCGACGTTAACCCCGCAAGGCAAAGCCATTGAACTTAAAGATACCGCGCCGCTGCGTTTTATCGCCCTGGCAAACTGGCTGCAAACCCTTGAGTTTCAATACGGGATTATCGCGGACCAGGTACAACTGACGGACAAAGGCCAGGGCAACGTAGAAGTTAAACGTCTGCTGCTCTCGAGGCCTAACCGCTCATGAAACCACGGTATCTCCTCTTCCCCCTGCTGCTCAGCTATCTCATCGCATTGATAGGGTTGATGCCTGCCCGCTTTGTCATTGAATGGCTACCGTTGCCTGCGGGCGTCGGTTTAGGCGGCGTCAGCGGCACGCTCTGGCGGGGCCAGGCGCAAACATTGCGCTGGGATAACCAGCAGATTGGCCCGTTTAGCTGGACATGGCGCGGACTCGCTTTGCTGGAAGGAAGCATTGCCGCGCAGATTTGCCTCGCCGACCCGCGCGGTATCCAGGGGGCAGGCACCATTGGCTGGAACGGCGAGTGGAATATTGATGACGCCACGCTGAAGTTACCTGCCGCCGTTTTGCAAAATGCGCTGCCGCTCACCCTGCAATTGGCCGGAGAGATTGACGCCCGACTGGTACATCTGCGTTTTACCCCGAACCACTGCCTTGAATCACAAGCCTTTCTTCGCTGGAAAAACGGCGGTGTGACGGATAACGCGCAGGCGCTTAACACCGGCGATGTGCGGCTGCGGCTTAGATGCGTTAGCACGCGATGGCTCGCAGACATCACGCAGTCCTCGCCGGAATTTAACAGCACCGGGCAACTCTCGTTAAAGGGGTTCAAAGCGTATCGCCTGCAGGGCGAGATAACACCCGGCCCCACATTCCCCCCAGCGCTATTAATGCTGATGACGCAAAGCAAGGGGAGCGATGCGCCAGGGCGATACACATTCGACACATCAGGGCGTTGGTAAGCGCCGGTAAAAGGAACCTCAACATGTATCAGGATTTTTTTGCACTCAGCGCGGCACCGTTTACGCTCTCGCCCGACCCGGATTATCTCTATCTCAGCCCTTCGCATCGTGAAGCGTTGAACCACGTGCATCGCACCATGGATTCCGGCGGGTTTATGACGCTTATCGGCTCGCCCGGCACCGGGAAAACGACGCTTGCGCGTTATGTTTGCCTGCATGCGGGCGTGGAAATGGAAACCGCGTATCTGATTGCGCCGCTAACGTCGCACACCACGCTGATGGAGCACATTTGCCATGCGTTTCACCTGCCCGCTGAAATGCAACTGGAGACATTTTTACGGCACACCCATCGGGCGAAAAAGCATGCCGTTCTGCTGATTGACGAGGCGCAGCATCTCGCGCTGCCCCAGCTTGAAGCCCTGTGCGCTCTGACCAACATTGAAACCAACGACCGCAAACTGCTGTCGATTATTTTGATTGGCCAGCCCGCGTTGACTGAACATCTGCGTGACGCCCGTTTGAATCAGGTGCGCCAGCGTGTGACGGCGAGCTTTTTCCTGGCCCCACTATGCGAAGAAGAAGTTGATGCCGCGGTGCGTTTTCGCCTGCAAAAATCAGGCTGCCTGCACCCTATTTTTTCGCGCGGAGCCATCAGCGTTATCACGCGCACAAGCCAGGGGATCCCGCGCATTATCAATCGTATGTGCGAGCAAATGCTGGTGGACGCCGCCCTGGCGCGTCGCTGGCGGGTGAGTTCTTCTCAGGCGGCAGACGCGGCGCACAAGGTTTCTGGGCGAGTCGATATGGGGGGCGTATCCGGTGTTTTCACCTTCGCCGTGGTCTGCATGGTGGTGTTTGCCACAGGCTGGTTGGGCTGGAAGCAATGGGGTTGGCTTCCGGCACCGGAGGTCAAAACCGTGAAGGTGCCGGTCAGCGTTGCTCCCGATCCGCAGGCACAAAAACTGTTCGACGGCTCCGTGAACAAAGCCCGCAACCCAAACGATGCGTTTTCGCTGCTGCTCGCAACATGGGGATATGACAGCGCGGACGATGCCGCTCCATGCGAGGCGTTATCCCCCGCAGGGCTGCGCTGTTTCAGAAGTTTTGAGTCGCTCAATGAGGTCATCGCGCTCAATTACCCAGCGGTAATACAACTGAAAGATAAAACGCTGGGCCACTGGTTTGCGGTACTCAGCCACGTGGCGGAGGGCAAAGCCTCGCTGCTTTTTGATAATCAGGAGTGGGAAGTGTCGCTCGACTGGCTGAATCAGCGTTTCCAGAAAGACGCCACGCTCATCTGGCGCTTGCCGGATAGCGGCGCAACCCGCGTGACCCACCGTAGCCCTGCGGAAGATATTCAGTGGGTTTCATCCCGACTTACCACGGCGTTAAAAACCCCGGTTAGCGATAAAAACTCAAAAATTCAGGCGGGCATTCTCGCGTTTCAGAAGCAACAGCGTCTGCCCGCAGACGGCATCGCCGGGGAGCAAACCTTAATTCGCCTGAGCAATCAGCCGGACCAAAACATTCCGACGCTTGATGGCGCGATCCCCGCTCGCGAGCAGGCCACCCGCCATTCTTCGCAGCAGGAGACACCATGAATTTGTCGATCGAGCTTAAACCGCAGGCGCGTATGTCCGCCAGAATGTGCCTGATCTTAACCTGGTCTGCGGGCTTAACCCTGGCAGCACTTTCCGGGGCAGCGTCCTGTTACGGCTGGCATAGCTTGCATAATCCGCCGACGGTTCAGCGCGTCGAAGTGGTGCATCATGCGCCGCAAAACTGGCGCAATATTCGCCAACATCTGACGTTTGCCACCCAGCCGCTACCCGTTATTGAGGAGGAGATCGCCGAAGAAGAGCCGCCAGAACCGGAAGCCGCCGCCCCTGAAGCTGCTGAGGAAAAACCGGTAAATAGCGATGATTTTTCCGGCATAGAACAATTACCTGAAAACACGCGCCACCGTCTGCCCGCGATTAAATACAGCGCGCATATATATTCCAGCGAGCCGGGAAAAAGCGTTATCAACCTTAATGGGCGCGATTACCACGAAGGCGAGGATATTGGCAGCGGCGTTACGCTTGTGACCATCGAACCTAACGACAGCCTGTTTTCGTTCGAGGGCGAAACTTTCCGCGCGGCCGCGCTTTCGGACTGGTGAAGCAAATGCTGTTAACCGAGCTGGCTTATTCGCACCCCGCCGTCTGGCTTGCGCTGTTAGGCGTTACCGGGTTATTAATCGGCAGTTTTTTGAATGTCGTGATCTGGCGACTGCCAAAAATGCTTGCCGAAAAATGGCGGGAAGAAGCCCGACAGACGCTGGATATTCCCCATATCCCCGGGAAAATATATAACCTTTGCTGGCCCCCTTCGGCATGTTGCGCCTGCCAGCAGCCCATCTTGCGCCGTGATTTAGTCCCGGTACTTAGCTGGTGCCTGTTGCGCGGCAAAAGCCGCTGCTGCCAGCAATCCATTTCATTGCGTTACCCGCTGGTGGAACTGACCTGCGGATTATTATTTGTTCTCGCAGGGTTACTTTGGCCGCCGGGAATAAACCTTGCTGCAGGCTTATTGTTTATCGCATTTTTGTTGGCGCTGGCGGTTATTGACGCGCAAACCATGCTGTTACCCGATGTGCTGACGCTGCCGTTAATCTGGATAGGTTTAGTGGTCAATTTTGACGGCGCATTTGTGCCATTACAGAGCGCGGTCATCGGGGCAATTTGCGGGTATCTCTCCTTTGCGCTGCTGGCGTTTATCTTCTCGCAGTTGACCGGCAAAGCCGCGCTGGGCGGTGGCGATGCCAAATTACTGGCAGCGCTTGGCGCCTGGTTGGGCTGGGAGATACTGCCGGAGCTGGTGACATTTGCCGCCGTTGGGGGCTTAGTTGGCGCGGGTGCTATGCATTTGTTTTACCGCCAAAAGCTAAACCAACCGGTCGCCTTTGGCCCGTGGCTGATTTTATCTGGGGGGTATTTTCTTTATCTGGCGGCCTGAGTTAAGGCGAACGATGGAGGGATAAGTAAGCGTCTGATCTGTTTTAGCAGAGCAGACCGCTTACCTTTCTGAAAATACTACTTATCGGTTTTATTTCCCCATGTACCGCGAACGTAATTCACCAGGTTATCCTTCTCTTCTTTAGACATCACGTCTTTATACGCGGGCATTTTCCAGGAAATATTGCCCTGCGTTTGCGGCGTTTCCGCTCCCTGATTAATTATCGAAATCAGCGAGGCAGGATCTTTGGCCGTAATAATTGAGTTATTGACTAAAGAAGGCACGGTGAAATCTTTGCCCTTACCGTCATCCCCATGACAGGTCGAACAGTACATGGAATAAAGCGTTTTCCCATCCGTTGGGGAATACCTCACGGCTCCGTCGCTGGAGACCGGTGTGACATTCTTAGGGTTAAAACTCAGCAGGTACGAGGAAATCGCCTCCAGATCGCCATCGGTTAAATATTGCGTGCTCTGGGTAATCACCTCGCTCATTGGCCCGGATATGGCGCCGTGCTGGCTTCTTCCCATTCGCAGCAGGTCTTTTAACTCTTCTGGCGGCATCGAGAGATTTCGCAACGATGGCGCATACCAGCCGTCGATCATGGCTCCGCTCAGGAAAAGGTCGCTTGAGCCGTCATAGGCTTTTTCCTGCATCGTCACGCCTCGCGGCGTATGGCAGGCCCCGCAGTGGCCCGGCCCTTCAACTAAATAAGCCCCGCGAGCGAGCAGAGTAGCATCAGGTTTTTTGGCGCTGGTTTCGCCTGTTTTAACTTCGCCTGTTTTAACTTCACCGGCTTTCGCTTCATCAACGAATAACCAGTTCCAGATATGCAGCGGCCAGCGGGCGGAAAGCAGCCACGGAATCTCATTGCGCGGGTTTTTCACATTAGAAGCAGGCACCTCTTTCATGAAATAATCATAGAGATCGTCAATATCTTTGTCGGTCATTTTGGCGTAGGACGGATACGGCATCGCGGGGTACAGCGGATGCCCGTCTTTCGCAATCCCCTGCCTGACGGCCTTTTCAAAATCTTGCCGGGTGTAATCGCCAATCCCGCTGGTTTTGTCCGGCGTAATATTGGTGGCGTAAATATCCCCGACGGGCGTTGAGAACTTTTTCCCACCCGCCATCGGTTGCCCGCCCACTGCCGTGTGGCAGGCCGCACAATCCGACACTTTTGCCATATATTCGCCCGCCGACTGCGCAGCGGCATTCCCGGTAAAAAGCAAACATCCCATCGCCATAACAATCTGTTTCATGTTCGCTCATCCCATCGCTTTAAGTTCGTTGACCGCACGCCACGCCTGGTCAATCGCCGTGTGGGCGTAGGCATCCCAGTCTGAATCGGAGTTAGCGATGGCGATTCGGCCAATCGGCTTACGCGCCCGCTCAACGATTTCCGGCATTTTGTCCATATCATCGAACAGAGCGCTGGCGTAATACGCGTAGCCGTGCGCCCAGCGGTTTACGGTGATGGCGGTAATATCGCGCTCGTGGTCAAAGCCGGTTTGCCCGAGCATCTCCTGAAGCTGCGAGCGGATCATGTTTTCGTGCGTCTCGAAAGGGGTGCCGAGCAAATAGGCGCGACCCTGGCGGAACTGTTCGCGGGCGCTGAGTTTGCTGCCAGGGTAAGTCGGGACATAAACCATATGCAGGCACATGGGCTGATCCGCCGCCTGCGAATGCTGATAACTCCCCAG